>NZ_BAAATR010000046.1:0-70609 GCF_039533515.1 Kitasatospora cystarginea
GACGCTTCCTTCGGACCGCCTTCCAGCGGAACCTCCGGGCGCTTCGTTCTTTCGTGTTTCCAGCTTATCAGATGTTTTCCGCTCCGTTTACCGGACCGAATTCCATCGGATTCGCTTTCGCCTTTCGGCGCCCCCAAACTCTATCAGAGTTTTCCGGCCCGCTTTCCGCTCTCGAATTTCGTTCGAGAACTTCCGGCGTCCCGTGGGGCAACCCGGAGAACATTACGCACCGGGCCGCCCCACGTCAAACCGAGCCGGTCGGCTCAGCCGGCCGAACCCGCCTGGACCGCCAGGGCGCCTCAGACCTCGACCACGACCGGCATGATCATCGGGCGCCGGCGGTAGTTGTCCGCCACCCACTTGCCGATGGTGCGCCGGACCAGCTGCTGGACCTGGCGGATCTCCAGCACACCGTCGTTCGCCGACTTGGTCAGCGCCTCTTCCAGCCTCGCCACGACGGGGATGAACGCGCTGTCGTCGATGCCGGAGCCGCGGGCCTGGATGGTCGGACCACTTACGATCTTGCCGTTGGTGGAGTCGACCACGACGAAAGCCGAGATGAAGCCCTCTTCACCGAGGATGCGGCGGTCCTTGAGCGAGGCCTCGGTGATGTCGCCGACCGACGAGCCGTCGACGTAGACGTAACCGGCTTGGACCTTGCCGACGATGCGCGCGACGCCGTTCTCCAGGTCGACGCAGACGCCGTCCTCGGCGATGACCGTACGCTCACGCGGCACACCGGTCGCGATACCCAGGTCGGCCGCCGCTCGCAGGTGGCGCCACTCGCCGTGGACCGGCATCAGGTTGCGCGGCCGGCAGATGTTGAAGAAGTAGAGCAGCTCGCCGGCGGAGGCGTGGCCGGACACGTGCACCTTGGCGTTGCCCTTGTGCACGACCTTGGCGCCCCACCGGGTCAGGCCGTTGATGACCCGGTACACCGCGTTCTCGTTGCCCGGGATCAGCGAGGAGGCGAGGACGACGGTGTCGCCCTGGGTGATCCGGATCTGGTGCTCGCGGTTGGCCATCCGGGAGAGCGCCGCCATCGGCTCGCCCTGCGAGCCGGTGCAGATGAGCACCACCTCGTTGTCCGGCAGGTCATCCAGGGTCTTCACGTCGACGATCAGGTTGCCCGGGACTTTCAGGTAGCCCAGGTCCCGCGCGATGCCCATGTTGCGGACCATCGAGCGGCCCACGAAGGCGACCTTGCGCTTGTACTCGTGGGCCGCGTCCAGCACCTGCTGGATGCGGTGCACGTGGCTGGCGAAGGAAGCGACGATGATGCGGCGATCGGCGTTGGCGAAGACGTTGCGCAGGGCGGCCGAGATGTCCCGCTCGTGCGGGATGAAGCCGGGGACCTCGGCGTTGGTGGAGTCCACCAACAGCAGGTCCATGCCCTCCTCGGCCAGCTTGGCGAAGGTCGGCAGGTCGGTGAGCCGGCCGTCGAGCGGCAGCTGGTCCATCTTGAAGTCACCGGTGGCGACGACCATGCCGGCGGGCGTCCGGACGGCGACCGCGAGGGCGTCCGGGATGGAGTGGTTGACGGCGATGAACTCGCAGTCGAAGGGGCCGATCCGCTCGCGCTGCCCCTCTTCGACCTCCAGCACGTACGGACGAATCCGGTGCTCGGCGAGCTTGGCCTCGATCAGCGCCAGGGTGAGCTTGGAGCCGATCAGCGGGATCTCCGGGTTCTCCCGGAGCAGGTAGGGGACGGCGCCGATGTGGTCCTCGTGCCCGTGGGTGAGGACGATGCCGTCGACCTTGTCCAGCCGGTCCCGGATGTAGCTGAAGTCCGGGAGGATCAGGTCGACACCGGGCTGCTCGTCCTCCGGGAAGAGGACACCGCAGTCGATGATCAGGATGCGGTCCCCGTGCTCGAGGACCGTCATGTTGCGGCCGATCTCACCGAGGCCGCCGAGCGGAGTGATGCGGAGGGCGCCCTCCTTCAGGGCCGGTGGCGCGCCGAGTTCGGGATGCGGGTGGCTCAAAAGACTCTCCTTACGACGCACGCCATATGCCCGGGATCCTCCCCTGAAGACATATGGCGTGCGTGCTTCGTCGGTTTCCTACATTTCAGGTCCTGGTGCCCTCGCGCCTTGGGTCCGGTCCAGCGGCGGGCCTGCGATGGGCCCGGCGAGCCGGGGCGCGCACGTCTGTGTCTGCTACAGGTGTACCCCGCCGGCGGCGAGATCCAGCCTCAGCCGGTCAATCTCCTCCGGCGTGGCGGAGACCAGCGGCAGGCGCAGCGGTCCCGCCGCGTGCCCCTGGAGGTTCAGCGCCGCCTTGCTGAGGATGACGCCCTGGGTGCGGAACATGCCGGTGAACACCGGCAGCAAGCTCTGGTGGATCGACAGCGCCTTGGCGACATCGCCGGCCTGGTAGGCGTCGATCATGGCGCGCAGCTCGCCGGCCACCACATGGCCGACCACGCTGACCACACCGACGGCGCCCACCGACAGCAGCGGCAGGTTGAGGATGTCGTCGCCGGAGTACCAGGCCAGGCCGCTGCGGGCGATGGCCCAGGAGGCGGCGGCGAGGTCGCCCTTGGCGTCCTTGTTGGCGACGATCCGCGGGTGCTCGCCGAGCCGGACCAACGTCTCGGTGCTGAGCGCGACCCCGGAGCGGCCGGGGATGTCGTACAGCATCACCGGCAGCTCGGTGGCGTCCGCGATGGTGACGCTGTGCTGGTACAGGCCCTCCTGCGGGGGCTTGCTGTAGTACGGCGTGACGACCAGCAGGCCGTGGGCGCCTGCCGCCTCGGCCTGGCGGGCGAGCTCGACGCTGTGGTGCGTGTCGTTGGTGCCGACGCCGGCGATGATGTGGGCCCGGTCCCCGACCGCCTCCACCACGGCGCGGACCAGCTGGGCCTTCTCGGCGTCGGAGGTGGTCGGCGACTCACCGGTGGTGCCGTTGAGCACGAGGCCGTCGTTGCCGGAGTCCACGAGGTGCGCGGCCAGGCGCTGTGCGCCGTCGAGGTCGAGACCGCCGTCTGCGGTGAACGGGGTCACCATCGCGGTCAGGACCCGGCCGAAGGGAGTCTGAGGGGTGGAGGTCGGAGCCATGCGTCCAAAACTACTCGTAGGCGGCCGGGGGTCTACCAGGCCGGTCCATGGTTCGGACAGATGTGCCGTTCCGCGGGGGCGGAGTGCCGCTCCGCAGGAGGGCCTGCGAACGGACGGCGGCTGGGCGGCGGGCCCTGACGTGGGACTCCGGTGCTGCTTGCTCGGGGGTTCAAGCAGCACCGGAATCCGTGGTTTTGAGCCTAGGGAGCACCCGGAAAAGCCGCAATCCGGACATGCCACCCGCCCCGCCCGTATGCCTGTCGGCCCAGGTCAGGGGGCGACTCGGCCGTGCTTCTCGAAGGCCGCATGGGTGAGCGGCATGAGCTTCGCCCACTCCGCCTCCATCTGCTCGGCGACCATCTCGATCTCGCGCTGCGGGAAGGACGGAACCGCCGAGTTCTCCCGCTTGGTGCGCAGCGAGAGGAAGTGCATCAGCGAGCGCGCGTTGCAGGTGGCGTACATCGAGGAGAACAGGCCGACCGGCAGCACCGCGCGGGCCACCTCCCGGGCGACACCGGCGTCGAGCATCTCCCGGTACGCCTGGTAGGAGGCCCGGTAGGAGGACTCCATCGCCTCGGTCGCGATCCGGTGCTGTTCCGGGCTGCCCGCAACGAACTCGTACTTGCCGGGGCGGCCCTGCTGGATCAGCTTGCGGTCCTCGCCGGGGACGTAGAAGACCGGCTGCAGCTCGCGGTAGCGACCGGACTCCTCGTTGTAGGACCAACCGCTGCGGTGACGGTGGAACTCGCGGAAGACGAAGATCGGCGCGCTGATGAAGAAGGTCATCGAGTTGTGCTCGAAGGGGGTGCCGTGGCGGTCCCGCATCAGGAAGTTGATCAGCCCCTTGGACTTCTCCGGATCCTGCTGGACCGCCTCCAGGGACTGCTCACCCGCGGTCGAGACGCGCGCCGCCCAGATCACGTCCGAGTCGGCCGCGGCACTGCGCACCAGCTCGACGGTGACATCGCTACGGAACTGCGGAGTCAGGTCCACTTCATCGCTCACGCGAAGATCCTCCAAGAAATACCGGGATGAGCCGTTTGTGACGGCGACAGCCTAGCCCGCCGTGACGGGCGCCGGAGTGGCGTGCAGCTTGATGGCGTGCTGCATGGCCTTGCGGGCGCGCGGCACGTCGCCGGCGTCCGCATAGGCCACCGCGAGCCGGAAGAAGACCCGCCAGTCCGCCGGCGAGGCCTCGGCCTCGGCCTTGCGCCTGGCGAAGACCGCGTCGGCCGAGGCCCGGTCGATCCGGCCCCCCGAGGTGCGCTTCAGCTCGTCCACCGGCAGCCCGCCCTCGGCCTCCAGCTCGCGGGCGAGCCGCTCGCTGGCCCGCCCGAAGCGGATGGTCTGGCGCAGGAACCACACCCCGATCCCCGGGATGACGAAGGCGCAGAGGCCGATGCCGATGCCGAGCGGCTTGCCGGTGGCGATCAGCTGGACGCCCTCGCCCACGCAGATCAGGGCGACCAGGAACAGGACGCCGGAGAGCACGAAGAAACCGGTGCGCGAGGTCATCGACGGCTCACAGGTCCAGGAAGTGTTCGAGGCCGAAGGTGAGGCCCGGGTGGTCCACCACCTTGCGCACGCCGAGCAGGATGCCGGGCATGAAGCAGCTGTGGTGCAGCGAGTCGTGGCGGATGGTCAGGGTCTCGCCGGTGTCGCCGAACAGCACCTCCTGGTGGGCCAGCAGGCCGCGCAGCCGGACCGCGTGCACCGGCACCCCGTCCACGTCCGCGCCGCGCGCACCCTCAAGGCCGTGTGTGGTCGGGTCCTGCTGCGGCCCCCGGCCGGCCTTGGTGCGGGCGGCGGCGATCAGCTGCGCGGTACGGGTGGCGGTACCCGAAGGGGCGTCCGCCTTCCGGTCGTGGTGCAGCTCGACCACCTCGACCGACTCGAAGTACTTGGCCGCGACCTGCGCGAACTGCATGCCGAGGACGGCGCCGATGGAGAAGTTCGGCGCGATCAGCAGACCGGTCCGCGGGCTCTCGGCCAGCCAGCCGCGCACGGTGGCCAGCCGCTCGTCGGTCCAGCCGGTGGTGCCGGTGACCACGTGGATCCCGTTGTGCAGGCAGTATTCGAGGTTGCCCATCACCGAATCGGGGTGGGTCAGTTCGACCACGACCTGGACACCGGCGTCGGCCAGCTCGGAGAGCTCGGAGTCGCGGCCCAGGGTGGCAACCAGCTCCAGGTCGGGGGCGGCCTCGACGGCCTTGACGGCCTCCGAACCGATCCGTCCCCTGGCGCCGATCACGGCAACACGCAGCGTCATCTTCGGTAACCCTCTCAGTGCAGCAGGTCGGCGAGCGCGGCCGCCCGCCTGTCGTTGATCGGGCCGATCAGCGCGAGCGAGGGCCGGTAGGCACCCAGCACATCACGTGCCACGTCCCGGACGTCATCCAGGGTGACCGCCGCGATCTTCGCCAGCATCTCGTCCACGGACAGGTGCTGCCCGTAGCAGAGTTCGGCCTTGCCGATCCGGTTCATCAGCGAGCCGGTGTCCTCCATGCCGAGCACGGTGGAGCCGGAGATCTGCCCGATCGCCCGGTGCAGTTCCTCGGCCGTGATGCCCTCCTCGACCACCTTGGCCAACTCGGCGCGGCAGATCTCCAGGACCTCCTCGACCCGCTTGGGCTGGCAGCCGGCGTAGATGCCGAACAGACCGCTGTCCGCGTACGAGGTGGAGTACGAGTAGACCGAGTACGCCAGGCCCCGCTTCTCCCGGACCTCCTGGAACAGCCGCGAGCTCATCCCTCCGCCGAGGGCCGCGTTGAGCACGCCCAGCGCCCAGCGGCGCTCGTCGTGGCGGGGTATGCCCGGCAGGCCGAGGACCAGGTGGGCCTGCTCGGTGGGACGGTTGAGCACCTGGATCTTCCCGGCGGTGCGCAGCGCCTTGACGGAGCGGGGCAGCTCGGCGGGGTGGCCGGTGGACCTGGCCAGCACCGGCGCGAAGGCCCGCTCGACCAACCGGACCACCTTCTTGTGGTCGAGGTTGCCGGCCGCCGCGACGACCAGGTTCTCGGGCTTGTAGCGGCGGCGGTAGAACCCGGCGATCTGGTCCCGGCTCAGCCCGGTCACGGTCTCCTGGGTGCCCAGGATCGGGCGGCCGAGCGGCGCGGAACCGTAGATGACCTTGGCGAACAGGTCGTGGACCACGTCGCCCGGGTCGTCCTCGGCCATCGCCATCTCCTCCAGGATGACGCCGCGCTCGGCCTCCACGTCCTCCTCGCGAACCAGCGAGCCGGTGACCATGTCGCAGACCACGTCGATGGCCAGCGGCAGGTCGGTGTCGAGCACCCGCGCGTAGTAGCAGGTGTTCTCCTTCGCGGTGAAGGCGTTCATCTCGCCGCCGACCGCGTCCAGGGCGGCCGAGATGTCCAGCGCGCTGCGCCGGGCGGTGCCCTTGAAGAGCAGGTGCTCCAGGTAGTGGGTGGCACCGTTGAGGACCGGGGTCTCGTCCCGGGAGCCGACGCCGACCCAGATCCCGAAGGTCGCCGAGCGGACCGTCGGCAGGGTCTCGGTGACGACCCGCAGGCCGCCGGGAAGGACGGTGCGGCGCACCGTGCCGGCGCCGTCGACGCCTCTGAGCAGGGTGCGAGTGGTGCCGGGTCGCTGCGTTGCCGCCGAGGCCTGAGCCAACGCGGGTACCTCCATGGGTGGGAACAAACAGGGTGCGGCCCGCACGCTCAAGCTGGCGTGCGGGCCGCGGGAGTCAGCTAGCTGCGAGCCGTCACTCGGACGCGGTGGCGGCCTCGCCGCCCTCCTCGCCCTCGACGACCGGGATCAGCGAGAGCTTGCCGCGCGGGTCGATCTCGGCGATCTCGACCTGCACCTTGGTGCCGACCGCGAGCACGTCCTCGACGTTCTCCACGCGCTTGCCGCCGGCCAGCTTGCGGATCTGCGAGATGTGCAGCAGACCGTCCTTGCCCGGCATCAGCGAGACGAACGCGCCGAAGGTCGTGGTCTTGACCACGGTGCCCAGGTAGCGCTCGCCGACCTCCGGCATGGTCGGGTTGGCGATCTGGTTGATCGTGGTGCGGGCGGCCTCGGCGGCCGGGCCGTCCGCGGCACCGATGTAGATGGTGCCGTCGTCCTCGATCGTGATCTCGGCGCCGGTGTCCTCCTGGATCTGGTTGATCATCTTGCCCTTGGGGCCGATGACCTCACCGATCTTGTCCACCGGGATCTTGATGGTGATGATGCGCGGGGCGTTCGGCGACATCTCGTCCGGAGTGTCGATCGCCTCGTTCATCACGTCGAGGATGTGCAGGCGGGCGTCCTTGGCCTGCTTCAGCGCGGCGGCGAGCACCGACGCCGGGATGCCGTTCAGCTTGGTGTCCAGCTGCAGGGCGGTGATGAAGTTGCGGGTACCGGCGACCTTGAAGTCCATGTCGCCGTACGCGTCCTCGGCGCCCAGGATGTCGGTCAGGGTGACGTAGTGCGTCTCACCGTCGATCTCCTGCGAGATCAGGCCCATGGCGATACCGGCGACGGCGGCCTTCAGCGGCACACCGGCGTTCAGCAGCGACATGGTGGAGGCGCAGACCGAGCCCATCGAGGTGGAGCCGTTGGAGCCGAGCGCCTCGGAGACCTGGCGGATGGCGTACGGGAACTCCTCGCGGGTCGGCAGCACGGGCAGGATCGCCCGCTCCGCCAGCGCACCGTGGCCGATCTCGCGGCGCTTGGGCGAGCCCACGCGGCCGGTCTCGCCGACCGAGTACGGCGGGAAGTTGTAGTTGTGCATGTAGCGACGGCGCGTCTCCGGGGAGAGCGTGTCGAGCTGCTGCTCCATGCGGAGCATGTTCAGGGTGGTGACACCCAGGATCTGGGTCTCGCCGCGCTCGAACAGGGCCGAGCCGTGGACCCGCGGGATCGCCTCGACCTCGGCGGCCAGGGTGCGGATGTCGGTGACACCGCGGCCGTCGATGCGGACCTTGTCCTTGATGACGCGCTCGCGGACGATCTTCTTGGTCAGCGCGTTGTAGGCGGCGCTGATCTCCTTCTCGCGGCCCTCGAACTCCGGCAGCAGCTTGTCCGCGGCGATCGCCTTGATGCGGTCGAGCTCGTTGTTGCGCTCCTGCTTGCCGGCGATGGTGAGCGCCTGGGCCAGCTCGTCCTTGACCGCGGCGGTCAGGGCGGCCAGCACGTCGTCCTGGTACTCCAGGAAGACCGGGAACTCGCCGGTCTCCTTGGCGGCCTGGGCGGCCAGCTTGGACTGCGCCTGGCAGAGCACCTTGATGAACGGCTTGGCGGCCTCCAGACCGTCGGCGACGACCTCCTCGGTCGGGGCCTCGGCGCCGTCGGCGACCAGCTTGATGGTCTTGTCGGTGGCCTCGGCCTCGACCATCATGATCGCGACGTCGCCGTCCGGCAGGACGCGACCGGCGACGACCATGTCGAAGACGGCCGACTCCAGCTCGCTGTGGGTCGGGAAGGCGACCCACTGGCCCTTGATCAGGGCGACCCGGACGCCGCCGATCGGGCCGGAGAACGGCAGACCGGCCAGCTGGGTGGAGGCGGAGGCGGCGTTGATGGCCACCACGTCGTACAGGTGGTCCGGGTTCAGCGCCATGACGGTCACGACGACCTGGACCTCGTTGCGCAGGCCCTTGACGAAGGACGGGCGCAGCGGGCGGTCGATCAGGCGGCAGGTGAGGATCGCGTCCTCGGAGGGCCGGCCCTCACGACGGAAGAACGAGCCGGGGATCCGGCCCGCGGCGTACATCCGCTCCTCGACGTCGACGGTCAGCGGGAAGAAGTCGAAGTGCTCCTTCGGCTGCTTGGACGCGCTGGTGGCCGACAGGACCATGGTGTCGTCGTCGAGGTAGGCGACGGCGGAGCCGGCGGCCTGACGGGCCAGCCGGCCGGTCTCGAAGCGGATGGTACGGGTGCCGAAGCTGCCGTTGTCGATGACGGCCTCGGCGTAGAACACGTTCTCTTCCACCTGGAAGATCTCCTCTTTCGTACGTCTCCCGAGGAGCGCCCCTCCGCTTTGCCTACCGGTGGCCCGGGCATCTGGGCCGGTCTTCGATCGAAGCCTCCGGGTCGCCGGCGCCGTCGTCTGGACGGCTCGGCACTCCCCGACGGCCACTACCGAGGACCGGCGCCTCTCGGCCTGCTGGTCGGCGGTCGCGTGTGGACGCTCCCTGGGACGCGGGCGGCTTCCGTTTGAAGCCAGCGGCCCGCTCGGTGATGTCGCACTGCCTCAATTCTCGCGGCGTCTTCGCGACACCATGAGCGGGCATGCCCTTCACCTTACAAATTCACACCCTACAGAGCCCGCCATTACCACGCGTGTGGAAAGGGACTCGTCGCAGGGAGTTCGCCCGGCGTTCGCCGTCCGTCACTGCGGAGGACGGCGGCACCGTGCGGGATGCAGCGAGGGGCGGCTCCCCGGTAGGGGGAGCCGCCCCTGCACGGCGGACTTAGCGGGCGCCGCCGGCGGCACCGCGGCGGATGCCCAGGCGGTCGACGAGCGTACGGAAACGCTCGATGTCCTTCTTGGCCAGGTACTGCAGCAGACGGCGGCGCTGGCCGACCAGGATCAGCAGACCACGGCGGGAGTGGTGGTCGTGCTTGTGGAACTTCAGGTGCTCGGTCAGGTCCGAGATGCGGCGCGAGAGCATCGCGACCTGGACCTCCGGGGAACCGGTGTCGCTCTCGTTCTGACCGAACTCGGCGATGATCTGCTTCTTGACGTCGGCGGCGAGTGCCACGGCATCTCCTTCAAGGGTTTCGCCGAGCGACCCTGGTAGACGGCACAGGATCTGACAGAACTCGGACGGGCCCAAGCGTACCAGCGCCCGCCGGCCGCCCCGACAGCGGGGCGACGGCGGGCGCGTGGCGCGGGCCTCGGATCAGCTGGTGGCGCCGCGGACCAGACCGTAGATGTCCAGCACCGCGAGGGCCAGCGGGACCAGCGAGATCAGCATCAGGCCGTCCACCATGTCCAGGACGCGGCCCCAGAACGGGGAGACGCCCAGACGCGGCACGACCAGCGCGATGGCGGTCAGCACGGCGGCCCCGAAGGCGATCGAGACGCCCAGCCAGACCGTGCGCAGGTCGGTCTGGGTGGTGGAGCCGGCGGCCCGGATGATGAACTCCGGGGTGTGCAGCGACAGGCCCAGGATCAGCAGGCCCAGGCCGGCCAGGCCGGCGATGGTGAGGGCGAAGACCTGCGCGGTGTAGCGGAACAGCCGGGCCCGCAGCATGGTCGCGATGCCGACCGCCAGCGCCAGCAGCTCGCCGTACATGGTGTCGCTGAAGCCGAGCACGGCGCAGGCGCCGACGATCACCGCGGCGCAGCCGCCGACCAGGCCGACCAGCACCTCGTGGCCCCGGCGGGCCTGGTGGGCGATCTTCTCGTACTGGACGGTCTCGGCGCGGTTCTCGTCCTCGGAGAAGTTGCGACCCCGGGTACGGGTCTGGCCGGGGGCGCTGAAGCCGACGGGCAGCCGGGCGAAGCGGGCGGACAGCGCGGGCAGCACGCCGATCGCGGCGATGGCGGCGACACCGGTGACGGCGGCGATGTGGGTGGCCGGGGTACCGGAGAGCAGCACGCCCGCGAAGGTGGCCAGGGTGCCCGCGGCGGCCAGGAAGGAGGAGGCGACGAAGACCGAGTCCTTCTCCGGCAGCAGGCCGACCAGCAGTACCGAGACCACCAGGACGGCGACGCAGCCGACCAGGAACTGGAGCCGGCCGGGACCGTCCCCCTGGTGGGCGATCGCGATGATGCCGCTGCCCGCGATCAGCGTGTGCGGGAGCGCGCCGAGGCCGAGCGCGAGCCCGGCGTCGTGGTCGTCGTAGACCCGGGCGCGGATCCCCGCGAAGGCGACCAGGACGACCGCGGTCACGCCGGACAGGATGCCCGGCAGGCTGTGCATGTCGTGGCGCAGGTCGGAGAACCAGAGCGCGAACCCGAGCAGCACCAGCAGCACGGTCGAGCCGATCAGGCCGAAAGCCCGCATCAGCTCGGGACTCCAGAAGCGGCGGTCGGCCTCGACCGCGCTGGCGATGGCGTCGGCCACGTCGTCGTAGACGGCCGGCGGCAGCGACTCGGCGAACGGGCGCAGGCTCAGCAGGTCGCCGTCGCGCACCTGCTGAGCGGCCAGCGGCAGTCCGCTGTCCAGGACCGTTCCGTCGCGGCGGACCAGGTGGAAGCCGGTCGGCGCACCGTCCGCCTGGGTCTGGCCGGAGAGCCTCAGCACCTCGGGGTAGATGTCCGCGAGCGGGACGTCCTCCGGCAGTGCGACGTCGATCCGGCTGTCCGGCGCCACCACAGTGACCCGGCAGAATCCGGTCGTTGCATTAGCGCTCACCGGCGCTCTCCCCCTTGTTGACTGGCCGTTCGTCGGCTCGGCCCGATCCTCCCGGACCGGAACTCGCGCGATCCGGATGAGACTTGGCGCGGCGTTACCCTACCGCCAGCCGGGCCGGCCCACCCACCGACCCCCGGCCGGTGGCCTGTGAAAGAAGGGTGACGGTGGATCACCCCTCTTCCTCACGACCGGACTGCCCTCGCCCCTGTGGTCGCACCGTCCGGGCAGACCAGTAGGATCGGCCCCTGCGCAAGGCGTAACGGGGGCGGATTCGCGCGACCCCGATGACGCTTGCGGTCGGCGGAGCGGGGGCGGCGTCATCGCAACACGGGGCGTCCTCACCCGTACGTATCCAGTGCGTGAGGGCTGATGCCAGTGGGCGAGCGAAGCGAGCGAACCGTTAGAAGGTGCGAGTTTCGCGAAGCGGCCGACGAGCGAAGCGAGGAGGTCGCATGAGTGTGGTTACCGTCAAGCGTCCGGCGCGGGCGTATCCGCCCGCGGTGCCGGACGAGCCGGTGGAGCTGGTGCCTCCGCCGGAGCTGCCCAGAGCGGGTGGCGAGGACTGGCTGATGTCCCTGTTGCCGTTGCTCGGCATGGGTGGGTCCGCAGCGTTCCTCTTCTCGCCCGGTGCCCAGGGGCCGCAGAAGATGATGGGTGTCCTGATGGTCGCCTCCACCGCGGGTATGGCGGTGGCCCAGATGATCAAGGCACGCAAGGGCGGCAACGCGGGCACCGCGGACGAGCGCCGCGACTACCTGAAGTACCTGCAGCAGATGCGCCGCCAGGTGCGCCGTACGGCCGAGCGCCAGCGCGGCGCCCAGCTGTTCCTGCACCCGGAGCCCGACCAGCTGTGGTCGATCGTGGCGGAGGGCCGCCGGCTGTGGGAACGCAGGCCCGGTGACCCGGACTTCGCCCAGATCAGGCTCGGCCGCGGTCCACAGCAGCTGTCCACGCCGCTGGTGGCACCGCAGACCGCGCCGCTGGACGAGTTGGAGCCGCTGGCCGCCGCTGCGATGAAGAACTTCCTCACCGCGCACGGCACTCTGCAGGACCTGCCGCTGGCGGTCTCGCTGCGCGCCTTCTACCACATCACCGTCTGCGGCGATCCGGACACCGTGTACGGCAACGTCCGGGCGATGATCGCCCAGTTGACCACCCTGCACTCGCCCGATGACCTGGTCATCGCGGTCGCCGCCGCGCCGGGCGCGGTGGAGGAGTGGGAGTGGGCGAAGTGGCTGCCGCACACCCAGCACCGCAAGGACAGCGACGGCGCGGGTTCCCGCCGCCTGATCGCGACCGGGCTCGGTGAGCTGGAGTACCTGCTGGAGAACGAGCTGGCGGGCCGCAAGGGCTTCTCCCGCGACACCGTGCCGTCTCCCGACCAGCCGCACATCGTGGTCATCATGGACGGCGCCTCGGTGCCGCCCGACTCGGCGCTGGCCGGTGCGGAGGGCGTCCAGGGCGTCACCGTGATCGAGGTCGTCCCGGGTGAACTGGACGAGCCCAGCGGACACTTGGTGATCTCTCTGACCAAGGACGAGCTGCTGCTGGAGTCCGCCTCCGGCGCCTCGTACTCCGGCAAGCCGGACACCCTGTCCTCCTGGCAGTCCGAGGCGCTGGCGCGCCAGCTGGCACCGTTCCGGGTCTCGGCCGGCGGGGACGACGGCGACCCGTCGCTGGTCAGCATGGACTTCACCGAGATGATGAGCACCGGTGACCCGGGCTCCTTCGACCCGGCCCGGCACTGGCGTCCGCGTCCGATCGCCGAGAAGCTCAAGGTCCCGCTGGGTGTCGGCCAGAACGGCGAGTACGTCTGGCTGGACATCAAGGAAGCCTCGCTGCAGGGCATGGGCCCGCACGGCATGTGCGTCGGCGCCACCGGTTCCGGCAAGTCCGAGGTGCTCCGCACCATCGTGCTGGCGCTCGCAGTGACCCACTCCTCCGAGGTCCTCAACCTGGTCCTCGCGGACTTCAAGGGTGGTGCCACCTTCGCCGGTATGGCGGAGATGCCGCACACCGCGGCCGTGATCACCAACCTCGAGGGCGAAGCCACCCTGATCGACCGCATGCGCGACGCGATCGAGGGCGAGATGAACCGCCGCCAGGAACTGCTGCGCGCGGCGGGCAACTACGCCAACATCAACGAGTACGAGCGGGCCCGTGCCGCCGGTGCGGCCCTCGACCCGCTGCCCTCGCTGCTGATGATCATCGATGAGTTCTCCGAACTCCTCACCGCGAAGCCGGACTTCATCGATCTGTTCATCCAGATCGGCCGTATCGGCCGTTCGCTGGGCATGCACATGCTGCTCGCCTCGCAGCGCCTCGAGGAGGGCAAGCTCCGCGGTCTGGACACCTTCCTCTCCTACCGTCTGGGTCTGCGCACCTTCTCGGCCGCCGAGTCGCGGGCCGCGATCGGTGTGCCGGACGCCTACCACCTGCCGCCGATCCCGGGTGTCGGTTACCTGAAGTTCGGTTCCGACGTGATGGAGCGCTTCCGCGCCGCGTACGTCTCGGGCCCCTACCGCCCGCCGGGCCAGCAGCGCACCAGCAGCGGCCAGGTGATCACCGCGCAGCCGGTGCTGTTCACCGCGGCCGAGGTGCCGATCATCGAGCCGGTGGTCGAGGAGGTCGTCGAGGAGGTCGAGGAGATCGACGACTCGCTGCTCGACACCATGCTGGACGTCTTCGTCCAGCGGATGCTCGGGCAGGGCCCGCCCGCCCACCAGGTGTGGCTGCCGCCGCTGGAGGACGCCCCCAGCATCGACGGGCTGGTGCTGCCGCTCCAGGTCACCCCCGAACGCGGGCTCACCTCCTCGGACTTCGGCAAGGTCGGCACCCTGAAGGTGCCGGTCGGCATCGTCGACAAGCCGCGCGACCAGCGCCGCGACGTGCTGGAGCAGGACTACTCGGGTGCGGCCGGTCACGGTCTGATCATCGGCGGTCCGCGCTCCGGCAAGTCCACCCTGGTCCGGACCCTGGTGGCGAGCTTCTCGGTCACCCACACCCCGATGGAGACGCAGTTCTACCTGCTGGACTTCGGTGGTGGCGGTTTCCAGAGCCTGGAGGGCCTGCCGCACGTCGGTGGCGTCGCCGGGCGACTGGACGTCGACAAGGTGCGCCGCATGGTCAGCGAGGTGCACGGCGTCCTCAACCACCGTGAGGAGCTGTTCCGCGCGGCCGGGATCGACACCGTCGGCACGTTCCGGTCCAGGCGGGCCAATGGCCAGCTGCCGGACGAGCTGCACGGCGACGTCTTCCTGATCATCGACGGCTGGCTCACCTTCAAGCAGGAGTTCGAGGCGCTGGAGCCGGTCATCTCCGACATCGCCGCGCGCGGTCTCGGCTACGGCGTCCACGTCATCGTGACCGCCTCCCGGTACGCCGAGGTCCGCCCGGCACTCAAGGACCTGCTGCAGAACCGCACCGAGCTGAAGCTCGGTGACTCGATGGAGTCGGAGATCGACCGCAAGGTCGCGGTGAACGTCCCGGCGAACTCGCCCGGCCGCGGCCTCACCGCGGACAAGCTGCACTTCCTGGCCGGCCTGCCGCGCCTGGACGGCAAGTCCACCATCGACGACCTCGGCGACGGCCTGGCCGGCCTGGTCGAGGCGGTCAACGGGGCCTGGACCGGGCCGCGCGCGCCGCAGGTGCGCATGCTGCCCGCAGTGCTCGACGGGAACTCGCTGCCCAAGGGCTTCGAGCACCCCGAACTCGGTGTCGCCTTCGCCGTCGACGAGACCGAACTCGCGCCGGTCTTCCTCAACTTCGAGACCGACCCGATGTTCGTGGTCTTCGGTGAGAGCGAGTCCGGCAAGTCCGCGGTGCTGCGCATGCTGATCAAGCAGATCACCGAGCGCTACACCCCGGACCAGGCCGGCATCGTGATCGGCGACTTCCGCCGCTCGCTGCTGGGCGTGGTGCCGCCGGAGTACCTGGTCGAGTACGCGGCGGCCGCGCCCGCCATGTCCTCGATCGTGGAGATGCTCCGCGGAGCCTGCGCCCGCCGTCTGCCGGGACCGGACGTCACGCCCGAGCAGCTGCGCAACCGCAGCTGGTACAGCGGCAAGGACATGTTCGTGATCGTGGACGACTACGAGCTGGTCGCCACCCAGTCGGGCAACCCGATGGCGCCGCTGGGCGAGTTCCTGCCGTTCGCCCGCGACATCGGTCTGCGCATCATCATCGCGCGCAGCGCCGGTGGTGCCGGCCGGTCGCTCTTCGAGCCGATCATGCAGCGGATGCGCGAGCTGGGCGGCCAGGGCCTGCTGCTCTCCGGTGACAAGAACGAGGGTGCGCTGCTCGGCACGGCCAAGCCGCAGCCGCTGCCGCCGGGCCGTGGCATCTACGTCACCCGCCGGATGACGGCGGGCCAGACCGTCCAGGTCGGCTGGACGCCCGCGCCGTAACAGCGGGCGGTGTCGTAGCACCGAGTGACGAACAGAGGCCGGGTCCGGTGACGGACCCGGCCTCTGCCGTCCCAGGTGCTGAAACGTTATCGAGTTTCTTGCATGACTTTGCTGCGGTTCTCGTTGCGGGAGCGGGCGGCGCGGGGGCCTGGCGGGGCGCCTGGGCCAGCAGCGGCCCACCCAGCAGGGAGCCTTGGATTCACGGGCGGCAATCTGCGTTCACCTTTGATTCAAATACGGCATGGCGAAGGTAACAAATAGGACATGCTCGGTGATCGCCCCGCGCAGCCATAGGATCCCCTGTCCGGCCCGCTTCGGCCTGCGGATTCCGAAGCAGTTCGGCCGTTGACGCGATCTATACGCCCCTGTTCCATGGCTCCGGGAGCGACCGGGACCGACACCAGCCACTGGAGGCGATAGCGCTCCCTCCCCACGACCTCACGAGCCGATCGGAACGCCCATGACCGACACGCTTCGCCCGCCACTCGCCGCAGCCCCCACCACGGCGGCTGAGAGCCTCGACGGAGCGCCGACGAAGCTCAGCCGTTCGCTCGGTGTCGTGGGCGGGACCCTGCTCACGCTCTCCTGCGTGACCCCGGCGTCCTCGCTGTTCGTGATCGTGCCGAGCCTCTTCAACAGCCTCGGCACCGCCACCGCGCTGACCATCGGCATCGGAGCGCTCATCTGCGTCGCGGTGGCGTTCTGCTACTCCGAGCTCGGCACCCTGGTCCCGAGCGCCGGCGGCGAGTACGCGATGGTCGGCACCCTCGCGGGCCGGTTCACCGGGTGGCTGGTGTTCATCCAGTCCCTGATCGTGGTGATGATCGTGCCCTCGGTCATCGCCCTCGGTACCGCCGACTACCTGGCCCCGATCGTGCACATCGACCCGGCGGTCGCCGGCGCCGGCGTGATGCTGGCCGCCACCGTCGCCGGCCTGCTCGACCTGCGGGCCAACGCCTGGATCACCGGTATCTTCCTGGTCCTCGAGGTGATCGCCGCCGCCGTGGTCTCCTTCCTGGGCTTCGCACACACCGAGCGCGGCCTGGGCAGCCTGCTGCACGGCGTGTCCGCCGACGCGAGCGGTGCCACCAGCCCGGTCGGCATGGCCGCGATCCTGGCCGCGATGGGCACCGCCCTGTTCGTCACCCAGGGCTTCAGCACCGCGATCTACCTCTCCGAGGAGCTGGAGGACCCGCGCCGCAACGTCGCCCGCACCGTGCTGTGGACGCTCGCGCTCTCGGTCGTGGTGATCATGGTCCCGGTCGTCGCCATCACCATGGGCGCCCCCGACCTGGCCACGCTGACCGCCGGCGACATCTCCGGCATGGTGGTCGGCTGGAGCAACTCCGCCCTCGGCACCTTCATCAGCCTCTGCATCGCGCTGGCCATCATCAACGCCGGCATCGTGATGGTCATCCAGAACTCCCGGGTGCTCTTCGCCTCCGGCCGCGACCGGGCCTGGCCCGAGTCCGTCAACCGGGCCTTCGGCACCCTGAACCGCTTCAGCGCGCCGTGGGTCTCCACGCTGGCCGTCGGCGTCCCCGGCGCGGTGCTCTGCTTCGTGCCGAACACCCTGCTGACCAACATCACCGGTGTCGCGGTCGCCGCGCTCTACCTGCTGGTCGCCGTCGCCGCCCTGTTCTCCCGCCGTGCACAGCACAAGGACGCCCCGGCCTGGCGCCAGCCGCTCTGGCCGGTGCTGCCGGTCCTGCTGATCGCGGCGCTCGGCTACGTGCTGACCCAGCTGGACGTCACCGCGCTGCTGTGGACCGGCGCCATCACCGTCGCCGCCTCGCTGTACTGGGTCTGCTACCTCCGCCCCCGCCAGGACACCCACTGGGTGATCACCCTGCCCGAGGACGAGCGGGTCTGAGCACCGGGACGGCCGCGGGCCCGGCTCCCCACCCGGGGGGCCGGGCCCGCGGCCGTCCTTTGGATGTCAGCCCTCGTTGCGGCGCCTGCGGTCCCGGACCACGATCGCGCTGCCTGCCAGCCCGGCGACCAGCAGCGCGCCCACGCCCACCGCATAGGTGCCGGTCCGGCTGTCCTTCTGCGCCTGGGTCTCCCCGAGGCCGAGCGGCTGCGCGACGATCTTCGTGGTGTCCAGCTGCACCGGCTTGTCGGGAACCGGGTCCTCCTCGGGCGGGGCGTCGCTGCTGACGGCCTTCACCGGGTCGACCACGCCCCAGCCGATGAACCGGTTGGCACCGGGCCCGGTGCGCTGCGCGGTCTGCTCGATCCGGGCCCGGATCTGCGCGGCCGTCCACTTCGGGTACTTCGCCTTCAGCAGCGCGGCCACCCCCGCCACGTAGGGGGCGGAGAAGCTGGTGCCGTTGTCCACGCACTGACCGTGTCCGGGAACGGTGGAGAGCATCTCCACGCCCGGCGCCGCGATCTTCACGAAGTCCCCGTACTGCGAGAACGAGGCGCGCTCGTTGTTGCGGTCCGAGGCGCCGACCGCCAGCACGGTGTCGAAGGCCGCCGGGTAGGTGGGCCCCTCCCGCCCGTCGTTCCCGGAGGAGGCGACCACGACGATGCCCTGGTCGTCGGCCTGCTTGAGGACGGCCTTGAGGTCATCCTTCTGGGGGAAGTTGCCGCTGTCGTCGGTCGCCCGGACATCCTGCGAGATGTTGATGACGTCGACGTTGGCCTTGATCGCATCCTTGACCGCGTCGATCAGAGTCGACACGTCACCGCTGCCCTGGCTGTCGTTCTGCCGGATCGCGTAGATCCTGGCGTCCGGCGCCAGTCCGACGAAACCCGTCGCCGAGTACGGCTTGGCCGCGATGATCCCCGCCACCTTGGTGCCGTGGCCGACCGTGTCATCGGTGCTCTTGCCGTCGACCTGCTTGCCGTCCTTGTCCTTCAGGAGCGACGGGCCGGCATCCACCTTGCCGTCCAGCTGCGGGTTCCTGTTGTCCACCCCGGTGTCGATCACCGCGACTTCGACCGGGGTCTTGCCATCGGGCTTGAGACCCCGCTCCTTGCCGCCGTTCCAGAGCTGGTCGAGCAGCACCCGCTGGAGCGCCCACGGCACGCCCTGGACGTCCGCGGCCGGGTTGCCGCACTCGCCGGACGCCGCGATCCCCAGCGGCGACCAGCGCAGGGCCGCGGAGTCACTCGGATCCGGCGAGGGCTGCGCCGCGTACGCGGGCACACTCGCCAGGGTCCCGATCACCCCCAGTGCGACCAGTCCCGCGGCAGCCCTGCGGTAGGTACCCAACGACACCTGTCTTCCCCTCTGATCCACCCGATGTCGTGCGCGCGGTCGCCCGCGCGCCAGGGCCTTGAACAGGCCCAGGGCGGGCGCCCGTCCGGACACCCGCCCCATGTGCACTACTGCCGTACCCCGGTGCAGGGCCCCGGCTCAGCCGCCCCAGATCGCCTGGTTGCGCTGCTCGGTCGACTGGTAGCTCTGCGCGGCGTTGTCCAGCGAGGTGGCGATCTGGCCCAGGGCCTGCTGCAGGTCAGCGGCCTTGGTGTCCCACTCGCGCTGGCGGGCCTGGTAGCCCTCCTGCGCCGCGCCCGCCCAGCTGCTGGCGATCCGGGTGACGCCGGCCTTCAGCTCGTCCAGCTGCGACTGGATGCGCGCAGCGGTCTGGCGGACCTCCTGGCTGGCGTTCTGGATGGTGGAGAAATTAACGAGAATGCTCGCGTCGGACACGGTGTCTCCTTCTGGATGGAATCGCGGCGGCCGTCACAGCGGCCGATGAGTTACGGGCGTTTCGGCGCCGTGGCTCAGAACGAGCCCCTCATCGACGACTGCTGCTCCTGCTCGGTCTGCGAGTACGCCTTGGTCGTGGCCTCGATCGCCTGCTTGATCTCGTCGAGCACCTTGTTCAGCGCGGTCGCGTCGTCGTTGAAACGGTGCTGCAGCTGCTTGTAGGCCTCAGCAGCCTGGCCCTTCCAGCCGGCCTGGATCTCGTCGACGAGCGTGTTGAGCCGACCGATCTCCCCCTGGACCTGGGCGTTCACCTCACCGATCCGGTTGGCGAAAGCCGTCATTTCTTCAGCGGTCGTCGTGAACTGACCAGACATGGTCCACCGTCCCCCATGAGAACAGACATCCTGACTGACAGCCCTGGCACGGACCATCCGTCAAACATCACGGTGTGATGTCCTGAAGCACTGTAGTCGCCATCCGCAAGTCACCCAACACCGGGAGTGCGGCAGTTACGAGATGATGACACTGCGCCAGCTGTTCGACTGACGCAGTGTCATAACGGTGTATCAGGCGTTCTGCGCCTGGAGCGCGGCACTGGTGTTGAGCACCGGCCCGGCCGGGACCAGGTCGGACCACGCGCGCGGGACCAGGGTCGGCTGCACCTTGTCGTAGCCCAGCCGGGCCTGCGCCTCGTTGCCCTGCTGCTGCGCCGCACCGCCCTGCGGGTCGGCGGGCGCGCTCGTCGCCGGCGGCGCCCCCTTGGCGTTGGGGCCGTCGTTGTTGCTCGGCACCGAGTAGCGCAGACCGGTCTCGGTGATCAGGAAGTTGCTGCCCGAGCTGTCACCGCCGCCCTTGCCGTCCACCGCGCGGAACAGCAGGCCGTGGCCCGGCGAGACGTGCGCACTGGCGGAGCCGCTGCTGACCTGGGCGGGGTACTCGGTGTGGGCCCAGACCGAACGCTTGACGTTCTTGTCGCTGTCCCAGCCCTCGAAGGTGCTGCAGAGCACCGTACGGGCCCCCTTGCCGTCGTTGACCGCGTGCTCGGCGGGCTTCTCCTTCGGCATGTCCTTGGGGTCGTCGTCCATCATCTTGGTGACGACGCTGTCCTTGAGGCTCGCGTAGTCGTTCGGCGAGAGCTCGGCGAACTTCGGCGTCGTACCCGAGGGGTAGGCGTCCTTCAACGCCCGGCTGTTGCGCATCAGTTCGGCCTGGAAGGCGGAGATCTGGTAGAGGTTCTGTGCGCCCACCACGTAGTAGGTCTTGTCCTGGAACGACAGCAGCCGTCCGACCTTCCGCTCGCTCTGCTGCGTGATGTTCACGGTGGAATGCGCACCGATGTTGTTGCCGGAGGGCATGGTGGGGAACTTGATGGGCGCCCCGTCCCCCAGGGTGGCCAGCCACTCCTTGGAGACCTGCTCCCGCGTGGCGTCGCTGCCGAACAGCGCCGCCTCCATCGCGTGGCGGTCGATCGGATCGGTGCTGTTGTCACCGAGCGCGTGCTTCATGCCCGCCTGGTCGATCAGGTACTCGCTGGCCGGCAGGTCCTTGTTGTTGATGTCCTGCGCACCGTCCTGCGGGCCCTGCACGAACAGCCACTGACCGCTGCCCAGCACCAGGTCCGGCCGCTGCAGCATCTTCTTCTCGCTGTCGGCCGCGACGAACACCGACTGGTTGATGGTCGCCTGCTGCCCGCCCACTCCCGGCCGGTCGCAGACCGACCAGAGCTTCGCCTGCGAAGCGTCGTCCGAGGTGGGCAGCCGGTCCGGGGCGTACGGGATGCCGATGGTCGCGCCGTGGTTCTTGTACGCGTCCAGCGCCGAGTCCACCACCGGCACGACCTTGGCCCCGGCCGGCAGCACCAGCCTGGCCGAAGCCATGTTCAGCACCTGGTGCAGGTACTTCTCGTTGGTCTTGGGGTCGACCAGCACCACGTAGCGGGTGGTGGAGTCCTTGCCCTGGATGATGCTCTTGCCGTCGTCCCAACCCTTGGGCGCGGTGGGCTTGATGACGCCCCACATCCCGAAGCCGGCCACCACGACGGCCGCCACCACGATGCTCGGCAGCACGGCCCGCACCGGACGCGGGGCGTCCTCGTCACTGCCGCCACCCCCCGGCTGCAGGAAGGCGCCGACCATGCGCTTGCGCGCGAAGGTATAGGCGTTGAGTTCGTCGCGGCGTGATGCCATCTTGTCGTCTCCCCTGTTCGACCGACAGCCGGACTGGCCCGACAGCCTCGGCCCGGCACCTGTGCGTACGTCAGCACGATTGGTCCATGCGCGAGTCTGCCACCCGGCGGGCACGAGGTGCAGCGAACCCTCTACGATGCAAAGCCTCTACGATGCGGCAGCAGACGGTGAGTACGGTACGGGTCCGGTGTGCCGACCAGCCAACCGGGCCGTGATATCTGATCAGAGAGGTTCACGCGGGGGATGCCAAGCCAGACCGCTCCAGAGCGACGCAGCACATCGCACGGCAGGAGCAACGGCGGCCGACGGAACGGGGGCAGGGGGACGCGCCGCTCGACACCGGCGCGGTCCGGGGGCGGCACCGCCCCGATCGCGGTGAAGGTCCACCCGCGTCCCGGCCTGCTCGGAACCCGTCTGCGCCTGCAGCAGCTCGTTCTCATCGAGGTCGCCGCCGCGCTGGTCGCGGTCGGCTGGACCATCAGCAAGGCGATGGCCGGGGTGTTCGCGGTGCCCGCGGTGCTGCTGGTGGTCGTCGCACTGCTGCCGCTGGGCGGCCGTGTCCTGCCCGAGGGACTGCAGGTGCGGATGGGCTACGGCGCCCGCCGCAAGCAGGCCCAGCTCAACGTGCCTCCGCCGGGCACCGACCCGGCGCTGGCGCCCGCGCTCGAGGTCGAGCCGGCACTGCGCACCTACACCCACGCCACCGAGGCCGACCTCGGCGGCGGCCGCCCGCTGCGGCGCGAGACCGGAATGGTCGGCGACGGCACCTTCCTGACCTCCATCCTGCTGGTGCAGTCCAAGGACCAGCCGCTGCGGCCCGCCCGCACCACCCTGCCGCTGCCGCTGGACGTGATCTGCTCGGCGCTCCAGGTGGACGACATCGCCCTGGAGTCGGTCCAGCTGGTCCAGCACACCCAGCCCGCGCCCGCCCCGCACCTGCCCGAGCAGTCGCTCGCCGCCCGCGCCTACCACCAGCTGCAGGACGGCCTCAGCACCCCGGGCCTGCGGCTCACCTGGGTCGCACTGAAGCTCGACCCCGAGGCGGCGGCCACCGCCGTACTGGCCCGCGGCGGCGGCGAGGAGGGCGCCCGCAAGGCACTCCAGCGGGTGACCGACCAGCTGGCCGGACGGCTCAACGGCGCCGGTTTCACCGCCACCGTGCTGGACGAGCGCGAGCTGATCGCCGCGCTGGCCATCTCGATCTGCGCCAACCCGATCGCGGTGGCGGGCCGTCAGGGCACCGGCGGCGGTGGCGGAAGCAGCCGCCGGACCCAGGAGAGCCGCAAGTTCTGGCGGATCGACGACCGCTGGCACAGCACGTACTGGATCTCCAAGTGGCCGCAGCTCAGCCGCCCCGGTGGCACCCCCGGCCGGATCGCCGCCCCCGACCTGGTCAACCTGGTCACCGGCACCCCCGCGCTGGCGAGCACCTTCAGCCTCACCGCGAGGCGGGGCACCGGCGGTTCGGTCGGCATCAGCGGGCACGTCCGGGTGACCGGGCGCAGCGAGAGCGAGGTCACCCAGATCGGGCGGCTCGTCGAGACCCGCGCACAGAGTGCCGGTGTCGGCCTGACCCGGCTCGACCAGGAGCAGGCGCCCGGTCTGCTCGCCACGCTGCCCCTGGGAGGGACTTCCTGATGGCCTATCAGACCTACCCCGCCCAGCCGGCCGATTCAGAGGCCGACCGCACCCGCAGCGCGCTGCGGATCCGGCCGGGCTTCGGCCTGCGCGGCCCGCGCCGTGAGCAGCACGTCCTCGCTCCCGAGGACCTCTCCGCACTCTCCTTCCCGGTCGGCGACGACGGTGTGGTCATCGGCGTCGACGCGCAGCAGCAGCCCGCCGTGCTGGGGCTGTTCCGGCCGACCCCGTACGAGGTGGTGCTGGTCGGCGGCATGTGGACGGCGCAGATCATCGCGCTGCGGGCCGCCGCCACCGGTGCCCGGGTCGCCGTGGAGACCGGACGCCCGCAGGCCTGGGGGCCGCTGGCTCAGGCTGCCGGCGGCGGCCAGCCCTGTGTGACGGTGCATCACGTCGGGCGCCTCGGCGCCCAGGGTGCCTCGGTCACCTCACCGGTGCTGGTGGTCCGCGACCTTGGTGCCCGGCCGCCGCGCAGCCGGCTGTCCGCCACCCCGTGGCAGACCACCCTCACCCTGCTGCCCTACCTGGGACCGAACGCAGCCCGGGTGCTCAACTCCGCCGACCTGGTCGGCCTCCAGCGGATCTCGCCGCAGGAGGCCGAGGTCGTCGCGCGGGTCCTCTCGCTCGGCGAGCAGGACGTGACGTCGCTGCCGACGCTGCCCGACAACATCACGCTCTGGGCGACCAGGATGCGGCAGCAGTTCGTGATGACCAACCCGGTCGAGTCGGAGGGCCAGTTGCTGGGCGGCCCGCGGCGAATGGACTGAGCGGAGCGCCGTGGGGGCGCGGGGAACCGCGCGAGGCGGAGGAATCCAGGCCCGCACCGAGCGCGGTCGGCAGGTCGCAGTGCCCACGGGGGCCATCGGGGTGCGACCGGGCCGGCCGCCCGGGGCCGCCCGACGCGGAATCCTTCCGTCGTACGTGGCTCCCCTCGCCCCCACGGCCCGCCAGTCAACGAAGTGCCTCCAGGGGGAGGAGGTGAACAGCCGGTGAGATTCACTCCAAAGGCGGTTGTCAACGCCCCTCGAAGCCCTGGTGAAGGCACGTGAACCCTGGCGTGAGTTCCGGCACCGCCTTCAGGTGACCGCGAGTCACGTCCTAGTCTTGATGCCCGACGGCACCGCGAATCAGCGGCGGCGAAAACGAGGGAGCCCAAGTGAGCAGCGATCGGGACGGCGTCTACGTCGGCGACAACGCGGCAGAAGACGACGACGACTGGTCGGACGTTCCTGACTACTCGCCGCCGTCCTGGTACACCCAGAGCGCGGAGCCCCAGGCGGGCGCACCCGCGCCGACGCCCGCGACCGCGCCGACGC
Source organism: Kitasatospora cystarginea (assembly GCF_039533515.1). NCBI lineage: Bacteria > Bacillati > Actinomycetota > Actinomycetes > Kitasatosporales > Streptomycetaceae > Kitasatospora > Kitasatospora cystarginea. The sequence continues at coordinate 24,585 of NZ_BAAATR010000046.1, forward strand.
CCGCACCCACACCCACCCCGGTACCGGCACCCGCGCCCGCCCCGGCTCCGGCCCCGGCGCCCGTGCCGGTCGCGGAGGCGGCTCCGGCCCCGGCGCCCGTACCGCCGGCACCGGGCCCGTCCGCCGTGCCGAACAACCCGTACGCCGGCGGTGAGCAGCCCCAGCCCGCACCGCACGCCGAGGTGCCCGCCGCGGAGCCGGTGCCGCCTGCTCCGGCCCCTGCCCCGGCTCCGGCCCCTGCCCCGGCTCCGGTCGCCGCACCCACTCCGCCGCCCGCACCGGTGGAGTCGGCGGCGCAGCCCGTGTCCGCACCCGTCGAGACTGCGGCGGCCCCCGCTCCGGTGCCTGCCCCGGCTCCGGCTCCGGCCGCCCCCGAGCAGCCGGTTCCGCCACAGGCGTGGCCGCCTGCCGACGGTGCGCCGCAGGCCGGTCCCGTGCCGGTACCGGCACAACCTCCGTACCCGCAGGAGGCGGCCCTTCCGCCGCAGGCGCCCCAGGCGCCCCAGCCTCCGCAGAATCCCCAGCAGGCACCCCAGAACCCGCAGGCACCGTGGCCGCAGCAGCCTCCGGCACCAGCACCGACCACCGCCCCCGCCATGCCCGCCCCTCCGGTGGACCCGCGGCAAGGCGGCTGGCCGCAGGCCGGCGGCTACCCGCAGCAGCAACAACAACAGAGCTACCCCCAGCAGGCCGTGCCGCAGGCGACGGCGGCGTACCAGCAGGGCGGCCAGCAGCCGATGGCCCACGGCGCCGCACTCGGTTACACGGCCGCGGTGGAACTGTCCTCCGACCGCCTGCTGCGCGGCCAGCCCAAGGCACAGCGGCAGCAGCCCCGCTTCCAGTTCGGCGGGAAGGCGGCGCAGGCCGACAAGGCACGCAGGCTGGAGATCATCCGTACGCCGGTGATGAGCTGCTACCGGATCGCGGTGATCAGCCTCAAGGGCGGTGTCGGCAAGACCACGACCACCACCTCGCTCGGGGCCACCCTGGCCAGCGAGCGCCAGGACAAGGTGATCGCGATCGACGCCAACCCGGACGCCGGTACGCTCGGCCGCCGGATCAAGCGCCAGACCGGTGCGACCATCCGCGACCTGGTGACCGCGATCCCGCACCTGCGCAGCTACATGGACGTCCGCCAGTTCACCTCCCAGGACCTCAACTCCGGTCTGGAGATCCTGGCGAACGACGTCGACCCGGCCGTCTCGACCACCTTCAACGACTCGGACTACCGCCAGGTCATCCAGGTGCTCGGCCAGCACTACCCGATCATCCTGACCGACTCCGGCACCGGTCTGCTGTACAGCGCGATGCGCGGGGTGCTGGACCTTGCCGACCAGCTGATCATCGTCTCCACCCCCAGCGTGGACGGTGCCAGCAGCGCCTCCACCACCCTGGACTGGCTCTCCGCGCACGGCTACGCCGACCTGGTGCAGCGCTCGATCACGGTGGTCTCCGGGGTCCGCGAGACCAGCAAGATGATCAAGGTCGAGGACATCGTCGCGCACTTCCAGACCCGCTGCCGCGGCGTCGTCGTGGTGCCCTTCGACGAGAGCCTGGCGGCCGGTGCCGAGGTCAACCTGGCGATGATGCGGCCCAAGGTCCGGGACGCGTACTTCGAGCTGGCCACCCTGGTCGGCGAGGACATCGCCCGCGCCCAGCAGGCGGCTCAGGCCCAGGGCGGCTGGGCCCCGCAGCAGCAGTACCCGCAGCAGGGGCAGGCCGGCGGCTACCCGCAGCAGCAGTACCCGCAGCAGGGCGGCTACCAGCCGCCCCCGCCCGGCGGCTACCCCGGCCAGCCCGCGCCCGGCGCCCCCTGGGCGCCGCAGCCGGGCCAGACCCCGCCGCCCGGGTACCCCGCCCCGCCGCAGGGCGGCACGCCGCTGCCGCCGGAGTGGACCCAGCAGGCCGGCGAGCGCCCCGGCTACGGCTACCCGCCGCCGCCCGAGGGCCAGCAGCCCCCGCAGGGTTACGGCTACCCGCCGCCCCCGCAGCAGTGAGCGACGCGCAACGCAGCGGACCCCGCCGACCGTGCTGGTCGGCGGGGTCCGCTGCTTCACGCCGCTGTCCGCGGCCGACTCTCAGGAGCCGTCGGTCAGTTCACGCGCCCGCTTGACGTCGTCGGCCATCCGATCCAGCAGCGCCTCGATCGAGTCGAACTTCTCCATCCCGCGCAGATACGCCAGGAAGTCCACCGCCACGTGCAGGCCGTACAGGTCGAGACCGATCCGGTCGATCGCGTACGCCTCCACCGTGCGCAGGGTGCCGTCGAAGGTGGGGTTGGTCCCCACCGAGATGGCGGCGGGCATCCGCTCGCCACCGGCGGTCAGCCAGCCCGCGTACACCCCGTCGGCCGGGATCGCGCTGTGCGGCACCGTCTCCACGTTCGCCGTCGGGAAGCCGAGCTCCCGTCCGCGCTGCGCGCCGCGCACCACCACGCCCTCGACCCGGTGCGGCCGTCCCAGCACCTCTGCCGCCCCCGTCATGTCCCCCTCCGAGATCAGTCTGCGGACCAGGGTCGACGAGAAGGGCTCGCCGTCCCCGGCCGCTCCACGCACCTTGAGGTCCACCACCTCGACCTCGAAATCGGCCTTGCGGCCGAGCTCCGCGAGCAGCTCGACGCTCCCGGCCGCCTTGTGCCCGAACCGGAAGTTCGGCCCCTCGATGACCAGCCGCGCACGCAGCGCGTCCACCAGCACCTGCTGGACGAAGGCCTCCGGCGTCTCCTTGGAGAACTCCGGCGTGAACGGCAGCACCAGCACCGCGTCCACCCCCAGCTCGGCCATCAGCTCCGCCCGGCGCGGCTGCGGCGCCAGCAGCGGCGGGTGGCTGCCCGGCCGGACCACCTCGCTCGGGTGCGGGTCGAAGGTCACCACGACGGTCCGTACGCCCAGCTCACGGGCACGCTCGACCGTGCGGCCGATGATCAGTTGATGACCCCGGTGCACACCGTCGAAGGATCCGATGGTGACGACGCTGCGCCCCCAGTCCCCGGGGACCTCCTCCAGGCCACGCCAGCGCTGCACCCTGACCGCTCCTCGTTCCTGGCGCACGCTTTGTACGCTCCCATGTTCCAACCTGAACCCCTATAGCGTGCCATGCGCCCGAGTCGGCTTCGGCACCGGAAGGCCTCCTGCGCGCGACGGTGGGCGCGGGACACCGCGTTCGGCCTCCGCGGCGGCGTACTGCGGGTCCCTCCCGGCGGCCACCAGGCCCCGCATCCGGGCCAGCAGCGGCCCGCCGGCCGGCGGCCTCCCGGCGGCCGGCCACTCGGCCAGCAGCCGCGCGAAGGACGCCGAGCGGCCGGCGCAGCGGACCAGCCCGGCATCGGCCCGAGCCGTCCGCGCCGCGATCGTGCGGACCAACTCCCGCACCCGCTCGGGCTCGTGCTCCGCGCAACGCTCGGCCAGCGAGTTCAGCACCGCCGTCAGGACGCCCTCATCGCCCTCGCCCGCCAACAGCGCGTCCAGCACCGGCCCGCGTGCGGGCAGGCCCGGCGCCGCCAGCCGTACCGCCAGGACCCGCCGCACCGGTGCCGGCCGCGCGGTGAGCCCCAGCGCCCGCAGCACCTCCAGCGGCTCGACACAGGGCCGAAGGGTCGCGGCCGGCCCCGAGGTCCGGGACGCCTCCCCGTTCGGGGGCTCCGGGGGCCCTGCGAGCAGCCGGTCCAGGTAGTCGGCGATCTGCCCGACCCGCTCGGGGTGCTCGCGCAGCAGCTCGGCGGCCAGACCGAGACCTCGGCGGGCCACCGCCGGATCGGGCACCTCGGCGAGCACCCGCAGCGCTTCGGCCATCGCCGCGCCGGGCGCCGCCAGGCGCTGCCGGAACGCCGCCAGCACCTGCTCCGGCCACTGGGCCAGCGCGGGGGCCAGCACCTCGGCCGTGACGAACGGGTCGTCCGCCAGGTACCGCGCGATCGCCGCCGCCAGATACCGCCCCCGGCTCTGCCCGTCGCGCACCAGCAACGCCAACGCCGCACCGTGCAGCGCGGGTTCGTCCTCCCGGGCGAGCAGCGCGGTCGCGGTGAAGCGCAGCAGTTCCAGGCCGGAGCCGGTCGCGTACGGCGCGGTGCGCAGCGCGTGCACCGCGGCGGCCACGTGCCGCTCGGGACGGGGGTCGTGGCTCCAGCGGTCGACGGCACGGCAGAGCGCGGAGGGTTCGTCCGCCGCGAGCAGTGAGAGCAGGGCGTCGGCGCGGGGGTGGGCGGTCTCCACCAGGCACTCGGTGAGATCGTCCAGCGCGAGCTTCCGGTGGGCGTGCAGCAGGTCGTGGGCGAGGTCGGCGACGGTGCTCCCGGAGTGCGACCTGAGACGGCGGTCGTCCTCGAACCAGCGGCACAGCAGCCCGATCGCCGTGTGCGGTTCGGCGGCCAGCAGCTCGGCCGTCGCGGCCCGGAAGGCCTGGGTGGCGTCGTCGGCCCGGACCAGAGCGCGGAGCAGGTCCAGCCGGTCCGCGGGAGCCAGCGGCAAGGCGGCCCAGAAGGCCGGCCCGAACGCACCGGTCTGCTCCCCGCGTTCGGCGAGCTGCGCCAGCAGGGGCCGGTGAACCCCGAGGTCGGTGCCGGACCGCAGGGCGGCGGAGAGCAGGTGCCCGGCCCACCAGGCGTGCTCGCTGCCGGCCGGTGCGAGCTCCAGCGCCCGCCACAGCCGGCACAGCCAGCCGTCCAGCGCCTCGGCGCCCCAGGTGGTGCCGGTCCGGGCCAGCGCGACCACCACGGGCCCGGCACGGTGTCTCGGCACCCGGTGCGCTGTTCCTCCCGGCGCTCCCGCTGCGCGGGCGACGGAGGCCCGGCCGCGTTCCGGTTCTCCGGCGGCCGGCGGCTGCTCGGGCCCATCGGTGCCGTCCTCCGCCAGCAGCAGCCGCAGCGCGCCGTCCAGGTCCAGGTGCTGCCCCTGCAGCCACTCGCCGAACTCCTCGTACGCGGGCCGGTATCCGTCCCCGACCGCGACGAAGAGCCGCTCGCCGAGCACCGCCGGGGCCCAGCCCCCGACGGTCGGGAACAGCAGCTCGAACGCGTCCGCCGACAGCCCGCCGTGGCCCGAGCCGAGCATCTGCCGGGCCGCCTCGTGCACCCGCCCGGCGACCACGGCGGCCAGCCGCCGTACCCGGCCGGGTTCGGCCGCTCCCGACCGCGGCCCGCCCCTGCGGTGCGCGCCGGGCCGCCGCGTCTTGGCGCCGTCGGCCAGCCGGTCGGCGATCCGCAGGCAGAGCAAGTCGAGGTACCCCTCGAAGAGTTCGCCGCGCCGGGGTGGTGTGCCGTGCCAGCGCACGCCCGCCGCCCGCAGCTCTCCGGCGATCCGCAGGGCCAGCGGGTGCGTCGCCTCCGCTGCCGCCAACAGTCGTTCGTTTCCGGTGACTTGAACCCCGCCTTGACCGCCGTCCGCGGTCTTCGGCGGCCCCGGCGGCCGGAGCGCCAGCCCGTACCGGCGCGCGGCTCGCTCGGCGGCCTCCTGCGGCAGCGGGCCGAGCCCGTGCACCAGGGCCGCTTCGACTCCCGTACCGTCCGTACGCTCCCACTCGGCCCACTTCTCCGGGCGGCAGGCGATCAACAGGCTCGCGGACGCCGCGCGCAACCACTGCGAGGTCGCCCGCAGCCAGGCCGCACCGGCTGCCGCGGGCGCCTCCTCCGGCGCGTCCAGCACGACGAGCAGGGGTCTCCCGGCCTCGGCGCAGAGCCGCGCGGCCTGCCCGGGCTCGGGGGCGTCGACTCCGAGCAGCCCGGCCGAGCGCGCCAGGGCCCGGCCCACCGGGTCCGCCAACGATCCGTCCCCGGCGCGCAGTTCGGCACCGCGCAGCCATAGCGTGGGCAGCGGGTGGCGCCCGCCGGCCCGGCGGACCGCCAGCGCGGCCAGCTCGGTGGTACGCCCGCTGCCGGGGGCGCCGACCAGCGCGGTGAACGGGCCCTGCGGCTCCTCGCCGGTGAGACCGTCCGGCCGGTCCACCCGGTCGGCGGCCAGGTCGGCGATCCGTCCAGGACCGGCGACGGCCGACCCCAGCTGGGCGGAGGCCAGTTGCAGGACCCCGGCCGGATTGAGCGCCCGCCCGTGCGCGGGGACGGTGACGGCGTTCCGCGCCACCAGCTCGGCCAGCGCACCGGCCGCAGCGGCGTCCCCGCCGGTCACCAACGGTACGGCCACCACCCCGCCCGTCTGCCCGGCCGGCAGCGACGGGACGACGACCCCGAGCACGGCCCCGGTCCCGGCGTCCACCACGGGTGCACCGGCCGGCACCGCCGCCGTCAGGTCCAGCCACAGCGCACCGGCGATCAGATGGAACTCGTCGTGCCAGGGGTACATCGCGGTGCCCGCCCCGAGCACTCCCCCCTGCGCCGACGCCGCCCTGCCGCCGCTGCCGAAGGACGGCACCGCGACCGGTTCCCCGCCCCTGCCCGGGCCGCCGATCGGCAGCGGCGGCACCGGCAGGCCGCCGACCGCCTCCGTCCGCACCAGCGCGAGGCCGTGCCGTGCGAGCGGTTCGATGCAGTCGGCGCCGAGCACCCGCGCCTGCCCGCCCTCGGTGTGCAGGACCAGCCGGTCCAGCCCGGCCACCGTCTCGTGCGCGGTGACCACGGTGCCGTCCAGGTCCGCGGCGAAGCCCAGGCCCCGCAACCGGCCGTCCGGACCGCAGATCCGCAGCAGTGCCCGTCCCGGGTCGATTGCCGCCCAGGACCATCCGTCCGCCGTAACAGACCACCGACCAGCGGCCATCAGCCCGCCCTCCCCCGCAGGGCCGCGAACGGGTCCCGCTCAGCGGGGAGGCCCGCCGCAGCCGCCGTACACACCCGCCGGGAGCCTGCCCCCGGGGGCGGGCGGAGCACCGCAGCCACACCCTGCACGCCGAGCTTTCACCTCGCGCGCCCGCCTGTCCGGGTGAGATCCCCCGGTCCCGGGTTTCCCGTCAGCACGGGACGCAACAGACGCAACGGCCGCCTCAGGCGGTGCAGGCGAGGACAGGCCCTCGGCACGCGCAGGGCATGACCACGGCAGCACGGCCGCGCGGTCGCCCACCACCCCCGGGGATCTGCTCCGGCCGGTCGTCAGCCGACGAAGACGGCCACCGGGCGGGCGCTGGCGCCCCGCTCCTCCACCAGCGCGAGGAAGCGGCCCTCCGGGTCGAAGACGGCGATCGGCCCGTCCACACCCAGCCCCGGGGCTTTCAGCTTCATGCCGTTGGAGAGCAGCCTGGCCTGCTCGGCGTCGATGTCCCAGCGCGGGAAGGCCGCGGCCGCCGCATCGGCGATCGGCAGCACCTCGAGCTTCTCCTCCAACTGCTCCAGGGTGTGCGCGGACTCCAGCCCGTACGGGCCGACCTTGGTGCGGCGCAGCGCGGTGAGGTGGCCGCCCACCCCGAGGTCAGCGCCGAGGTCGCGGGCCAGGGCCCGGATGTAGGTGCCGGAGGAGCACTCGACGGTGACGTCGAGGTCGATCACGGGCGTGCCGTCCTCCGCGACCGCGGCCCGCTGGTCGTGCACCGTGAAGGAGTGCACCGTCGTCGCCCGGGCGGGGATCTCGAAGTCCTCGCCCTCCCGCACCCGGTGGTAGGAGCGTTTGCCGTCGATCTTGATGGCGCTGACCTTGGACGGTACCTGCATGATCTCGCCGGTCAGCTTGGCGATCCCGGCCTCGATCCGCTCCCGCTCGATCCCCGAAGCGTCGGCGGAGGAGGTGACCTCGCCCTCCCGGTCGTCGGTGATGGTGTTCTGCCCGAGCCGGATGGTCGCCTCGTAGGTCTTGGCGGTGAGCATCAGATGCCCGAGCAGCCGGGTGGACCGCTCCACTCCGATCACCAGGACGCCGGTGGCCATCGGGTCCAGCGTGCCCGCGTGCCCGACCTTCCTGGTCCCGGCCAGCCGGCGCATCCTGGCGACCACCCCGTGCGAGGTGAGGCCCTCCGGCTTGTCGACAATGACCAGGCCGTCGGGGCCGGTTCCCTTACGCTTCATCAGTTCTTCTCTGTGCGGATCTCGGTAGGAGGTTCGGAAATCAGGGATCGGCTCGGGCCGAGCGCGGCCCGGAACCGGGCGATGGTCGCCGGCACTTCGTCGCGGGCCGCGAACCCGGCCGCGAACTGGTGCCCGCCGCCGCCGAGTCGGGCACAGACGGCGGATACGTCGATCGCGCCCTTGGCCCGGCAGGAACCCCGCAGCGTGCCGTCCGGGTCCTGCTTGAGCACCAGGGCGACCTCCGCCTCGGCGGGGCGGCGCAGTACGTCGATCAGGCCCTCGATCTCCTCGACGGTCACGCCGAACAGCGCGAGGTCCTGGTAGGGCACCCAGGTCCACACCAGCCCGAGCCCGCCCGCCGCCCCGGGCTCGTACACGGCCCGGTCGAGGGCGGCGGCGAGCACCTTGAGATAGCCGAAGGAGGAGGTGTCCCACAGGGTGCGGGAGATCAGGTCGTGCCGGATGCCGGTGGCCAGCAGCCGCCCGGCGAGTTCGTGGGTCGCCGGGGTGGTCGCCCGGTACCGGAATGACCCGGTGTCGGTGGCGATCCCGGTGTAGAGGCAGGTGGCGAGTTCCTGGTCGAGCGGCACGTCCAGGCGGCGCAGCAGTTCGTCGACCAGGACGGCGGTGGCCGGGGCCTTCGGGTCGATCAGGCGGTGGGTGCCGAAGCCGGGGTTGGAGGCGTGGTGGTCGAGCACTATCAGCACGGGGGCCGCGAAGGCCTTGCCGTGCAGCAGGCCGAGTCGGCTCTCGGCCGCGACGTCCAGGCAGACCACCAGTTCCGGGACGTCCGGCACCTCGGCGGCCGGGACGATCAGCTCCTGGCCGGGCAGGAAGGCCAGCGACTCGGGGATCACCTGGGGGTCGTCGCCGAAGGAGACCCGCACCCGGTGGCCGAGCCTGCGCAACGCGATCCCGGCGGCCAGTGCGGAGCCGAGCGCGTCCCCGTCGGGGCTGATGTGGCAGATCAGGTCGATCGTCCCGGCCCGCCGGACCGCCTCGACCACCCGCTGCCACTCCGACTCGGCCGGGCCCGCCACCGGCGCGGAAAGCGCCACGGACCGGGCGGATCCGCCCGGTGACTCAGTGCGAGGCCCCGGAAGCACCGCGAGGGCACCCTCCACCGTGTTGGTGGAAGATGCCCCCAGGCCGGCCGGAACCGGCTCGGCGGTCACGGCTACTCGTCCTCGTCGTCGCGCTTGGAGCCCGGTGCCCGGTAGGGGTCCGCGTCTCCGGCGTACTTCGCCCCGGCGGCGGCCGTGCGGACGGCGGCGTCGGAGACCCGCGCCTTGTCCAGCAGCTCGTCGATGGTCCGGGCGGTGTCCGGCAGGGCGTCCGCGACGAAGGTCAGAGACGGCGTGAAGCGCACCCCGGTCTGCTTGCCGACCTCGGAGCGGAGCACGCCCTTGGCGCTCTCCAGAGCCGCCGCGGTCGCCTCGCGCTCGGTCTCGTCGCCGTAGACCGTGTAGAAGACGGTGGCCTCGCGCAGGTCTCCGGTGACCCGGGTGTCCGTGATGGTCACGTAGCCAAGGCGCGGATCCTTGATCCGTCGTTGCAGGGTCTCGGCCACCACCACCTGAATGCGGTCGGCGAGCTTGCGCGCCCTTGCGGTGTCGGTCACGTTGCCTCCTCGTACGGTGGGCTCGGTACCCGGGTCAGTGCTTCACCCGGCGGGGCCCACGCCCCAACGTACCTGCCCGCGCCCAGCCTTGTGGGCGCTGTCGGTCCTCGCGGGTGTGACGGTGGCGACTTCAGCACCGCCGTACCCGGCTTCTCACTCATCGTCGTCGTGGTGGTAGCGCCTCCTCGCGGAGAGCAGCTGCACCTCGGGGCGGCCGGCGACGAACCGCTCACAGCTGTCCAGTATCTCGGTGACGTACCCGGCGTCGCCGGACACCACCGCGAGGCCGATCTCGGCCCGGCGGTGCAGATTCTGGTTCCCGGTTTCCGCTGCGCACACGCTGTACTTGCGCTGCAGCTCGGCCACGATGGGCCGCACGATCGAACGCTTCTCCTTGAGCGAGTGGACGTCGCCGAGGAGCAGGTCGAAGGTGAGTGTTCCCACGAACATGTAAGGCAGGTCTCGCCGACCTGAAGGCCTCGTAGGACCCCCTTGAACAGGGGCGTACGAGGACCCTACACAGCGAGACCGGGGCCGGTCGACGGGATAACCATCCCGCCGACCGGCCCCGGCAACCGGCACTTACGAGCGCGGCTTCTCGCGCATCTCGTAGGTCTCGATGACGTCGTCGACCTTGATGTCGTTGAACGACCCCAGGGTCACACCGGCCTCGAAGCCCTCGCGGACCTCGGTCGCGTCGTCCTTGAAGCGGCGCAGACCCTCGATGGAGAGGTTCTCCGCCACGACCTTGCCGTCGCGGATGAGGCGGGCCTTGGCGTTGCGGCGCAGCAGGCCCTCGCGGACCAGCACACCGGCGATGTTGCCGAACTTGGAGGAACGGAACACCTCGCGGATCTCCGCGGAGCCGAGGCGGACCTCCTCGTACTCCGGCTTGAGCAGACCCTTGAGCGCTGCCTCGATCTCCTCGATCGCCTGGTAGATGACCGAGTAGTACCGGACGTCGACGCCCTCGCGCTCGGCCGCGGTACGCGCACGGCCCTCGGCCCGCACGTTGAAGCCGATGATGATGGCGTCCGAGCCCATCGCCAGGTCCACGTCGGACTCGGTGATGGCACCGACACCGCGGTGCAGCACCCGGAGCTCGACCTCCTCGCCCACGTCCAGCTTGACCAGGGCGTCCTCAAGGGCCTCGACCGAACCGGAGACGTCACCCTTGATGATGAGGTTGAGCTGCTCGATGGAGCCGGCCGCGATGGCCTTGTCCAGGTCCTCCAGCGAGATCCGGACCCGACGCTGCGCGAAGGCGGCGTTGCGGTCGCGGGCGGCACGCTTCTCGGCGATCTGGCGAGCGGTGCGGTCCTCCTCGACGACGATGAAGCTGTCGCCGGCGCGGGGCACCGAGGTCAGACCGAGCAGCAGCACCGGGCGGGACGGACCCGCCTCCTCGACGTTGTTGCCGTTCTCGTCCAGCATGGCGCGGACACGGCCGTAGGCGTCGCCAACGACGATCGAGTCACCGACGCGGAGGGTACCGCGCTGGACCAGGACGGTCGCCATGGCGCCGCGGCCCTTGTCCAGGTGGGCCTCGATGGCGATGCCCTGCGCGTCCTGCTCCGGGTTGGCCCGCAGGTCGAGCGAGGCGTCCGCGGTCAGGACGACGGCCTCCAGCAGCTGGTCGATGTGCAGCCCCTGGCGCGCGGAGATGTCGACGAACATGGTGTCGCCGCCGTACTCCTCGGCCACCAGGCCGAACTCGGTCAGCTGGCCGCGGACCTTGGTCGGGTCGGCGCCCTCGACGTCGATCTTGTTGACGGCGACCACGATCGGCACACCCGCGGCCTTGGCGTGGTTCAGCGCCTCGACCGTCTGCGGCATGACACCGTCGTTGGCCGCGACCACCAGGATCGCGATGTCGGTGGACTTGGCACCACGGGCACGCATGGCGGAGAACGCCTCGTGACCCGGGGTGTCCAGGAAGGTGATCGGACGGTCTTCGCCGTTCACCGAGGTGGTGACCTGGTAGGCGCCGATGTGCTGGGTGATGCCACCGGCCTCGCCGGCCACCACGTTGGACTTGCGGATGGCGTCCAGCAGGCGGGTCTTACCGTGGTCGACGTGACCCATGACGGTCACGACCGGCGGACGCGGAGCCAGCGCGGCCTCGCCGCCCTCGTCGGCACCGAAGTCGATGTCGAAGGACTCCAGCAGCTCGCGGTCCTCGTCGTCCCGGCTGACGATCTCCAGAACGAAGCCCATCTCGCCGGCCAGCAGCTCGAGGGTCGCGTCGGAGACCGACTGGGTGGCGGTGACCATCTCACCGAGGTTGAACATCACCGAGACGAGCGCGGCCGGGTTGGCGTTGATCTTCTCCGCGAAGTCCATCAGCGAGGCACCGCGCGACAGCCGGACCGTCTGGCCGTTGCCGCGAGGCAGCATCACACCGCCGACGGACGGGGCCTGCATGGCCTCGTACTCCTGGCGCTTCGCCCGCTTCGACTTGCGACCACGGGCCGGACGGCCACCGGGGCCGCGGCCGAAGGCACCCTGCGTGCCACCACGGGCACCCGGACCACCCGGACGGCCACCGAAGCCACCCGGACGCGGGCCGAAGCCGCCGCCACCGGCACCCGGGGCACCGCCGCCGGGACGGGGGCCACCGAAGCCGCCACCGGCCGGACGCGAGCCCGGACCGGCCGGACGGCCGGCGAAGCCCGGACGGGCGCCGCCGCCACCGGGACCACCCGGACGGCCGCCGGGGCCACCGGGACCACGGCCACCCGGACCCGGACGCGGGCCGGGGGTCGGACGCTGCGGCATCATGCCCGGGTTCGGGCGCGGCATGCCGGACGGGGACGGGGCACCCGGACGCGGGCCGGCCGGACGGGGCATGCCGTCGGGACGGGGCGCACCGGCACCCGGGGCACCCGGACGCGGCGCGCCACCGGGACCGGCAGCGGGACGCGGACGGTCACCGCCCGGACGCGGCGCACCACCGGGACCGGCACCCGGACGCGGACGGTCGCCACCAGGACGCGGCGCGCCACCGGGACCGGCAGCGGGACGCGGACGGTCGCCACCCGGACGCGGACGCTCACCCTGGCCGGGAGCACCGGCGCCCGGACGCGGACGCTCACCCTGGCCGGCGCCGGGACGGCGGTCGCCGGGACGGGCCATGCCGGTGGCGCCGCCCGAAGTGAAGGGGTTGTTGCCCGGACGCGGACCGGCCGGACGCGGGCCCGGACGGGCCGAGGTCGCCGAGGTCGGGCGCGGGCCCGGGGTGGCCGGACGAGCCGGAGCCTCACCGGCCGGGGCCGGGGAGGAGAACTCGGCCGCCGGAGCGGCCGGAGCCGGCGCGGCGGGACGCGCGGCCGGGCGCGGGCCCGGGGTCGGCGCGGCCGGACGCGGCGCGGCGGGGGCGGCCGGGGCGGCGGGAGCCGCAGCGGCCGGAGTCGGACGGGGGCCCGGGGTCGCCGTGGGGCGCGGGCCAGGGGTGGGGGCACCCGGCTTGGGTGCGGCCGCGCCGGTGGCACCGGCGGGCTGGGGCGCCGCGGGCTTGCGCGGGCCAGGCTTTGCGGCGGAACCACCAGCAGGCGGCGTCGCTCCCAAAGCGTCAGTCAACTTACGAACGACCGGCGCCTCGATCGTCGAGGACGCCGAACGGACGAACTCACCGAGCTCGGTGAGCTTGGCCATGACGGCCTTGCTCTCCAAGCCAAGCTCCTTGGCGAGTTCGTATACCCGGACCTTAGCCACTTCGCTCCTGTCTACGTGTCCGGGGTAATCGTCCGCCGGACTGTCGCTACTTCATGGGCGTACTCATCGCGTACTCATCGAGTGCTCATCGCAATCTCGACCTACTTCCATCTCGCGAGGTACCTGACGTGTCGCGCGGCGCACGAGTACTTACGTGCACTACGCATTGCTGTGGTGCTTCGCCGCGCCTGAGAACTCAGGGCGCCGAGGTCTCGCCTGCCCGCTCGCCGACGTACGCGCGCAGAGCATCGGTGTCGAGCACGCCCTGGAGCCGGAAGGCCCTGGGGAACGCCCGTCGACGTACCGCGAGGTCGAGGCAGGCCAGGTCGGGGTGCAGATGCGCACCCCGCCCCGGCAGTGCGCCGCGCGGATCGGGGACGCACACGCCCTCGATCGCCACGACACGCAACAGCTCGTGTTTGGCCGCTCGCTTGCGGCAGCCCACGCAGGTGCGTTCAGGGCATGCACGGACATGCGTCCGGCCAGACGCGCTCAAGTCTACCCCTCCGAAGGGACATGGCGCCGCCCCATCGATCACAGCAGGGCAGCTATAACGTTCACTACTCGGCAGAAGATTCCCCGGCGGGAGCCTCGGTGTCCGGCCGGATGTCGATCCGCCAGCCGGTGAGACGGGCCGCGAGGCGGGCGTTCTGGCCTTCCTTCCCGATGGCCAGCGACAGCTGGTAGTCGGGAACGATCACCCGGGCGGAGCGCTGGTTGTAGTCGACGATCTCCACCTTCGTCACCCGGGCGGGGGACAGCGCGGCGGCGACCATCTCGGCCGGGTCCTCCGACCAGTCGACGATGTCGATCTTCTCGCCGTGCAGCTCGGACATCACGTTGCGCACCCGGCCCCCCATCGGACCGATGCAGGCGCCCTTGGCGTTCAGACCCGGCTTGCGGGACCAGACCGCGATCTTGGTGCGGTGGCCGGCCTCGCGGGCGATCGCGGCGATCTCGACGCTGCCGTCGGCGATCTCCGGGACCTCCAGGGCGAAGAGCTTCTTCACCAGGTTGGGGTGGGTGCGCGAGAGCGTCACCGAGGCACCGCGGACACCTCGGCGGACCGCCACCACGTAGCACTTCAGCCGGGTGCCGTGCTTGTAGTCCTCGCCCGGGACCTGCTCCTGCGGCGGGAGGATGGCCTCCAGCTTGCCGATGTCGACCAGAATGTTCTTCGGATCGTTACCCTGCTGGACGACACCGGTGACGATGTCGCCCTCCTTGCCCGCGTACTCACCGAAGGTCTGGTCGTCCGCGGCGTCGCGCAGCCGCTGCAGGATGACCTGCTTTGCGGTGGAGGCGGCGATCCGGCCGAAGCCGCTCGGGGTGTCGTCGAACTCCTTGGGCTCGACGCCCTCCTCCAGCTCCGACGGGTCCTCCAGGGCCCACACGGTGACGTGGCCGGTCTTGCGGTTCAGCTCGACCCGGGCCCGGCGGCGGGAGCCCTCGGTGCGGTGGTAGGCGATGAGAAGGGCCGACTCGATCGACTCGACCAGCAGGTCGAACGGAACGCCCTTCTCGGTAACCAGCCCACGCAGGGCGCTCATGTCGATGTCCACGGCTACGCCTCCTCTTCTTTCATCACGTACATGGTTCAGCCTGCGCGTCAGTCGTCGGAGGCGTCGTCGGTGTCGTCCGCCGCGAGGTCCTCGGCCTCGTCCAGGAGCTTCTCGTCGTCCTTGCGGTTGAACTCGACCTGGACCCGGGCCTTGGCGACCTCGGTGTACTCCAGCCGGCGCTCCTTGGCCTTGCCGCGGCCCTTGACCGGCTGCACCTCGACCAGTGCGCCGTCCTCGTCCGCCGACAGCACCCGGGCGACGATCTCGCCGCCGTCCGCCAGCTTGACCTTGACCAGCCGGCCCTCGGCCCGGCTCCAGTGGCGCGGCAGGGTGAGCGGGCGCTCGACGCCCGGCGAGCCGACCTCCAGCAGGTACGGGGCGTCGCCCATCACGTCGGAGTCGTCCAGCGCCTGGCCCACCAGCCGGCTGAACTCGGCGATCGCGTCGAGATCGACACCGCCCTCGGCGTCCACATCGATCTGCACCTGGCGACGGCTACCCGCCTGGGCGACCTTGACTTCCTCGAGGTCGAGTCCGGCCTCGGCGGCCAGCGGCTCCAGCAACGCGCGCAGCCGGTCAGTGGGGGTGGTGCTCATCCGGGTGACTCCTCGGCCGCGTCTGCTGTTGTCGGTAGGTGCTTAAGTCAACGCGAAGCCTAGCCGGTCAACCCCGAAACCGCCGATTCCGCCGAGCAGCGCGACCCCCCAGGTGCACCCTGTTGCCGGGCAGCTGCCCGACCGGGTTGCGAGCAACATCACATTGACGTCGCGGTGATCACGACCGGCTGCCGTGTCGATTCTGTAATGATTCACGACACGGGGGGCGCCGTCTCCCATGCCACCACACCCCCTGACCCCGCGGGAGCACGACGATGCCGTCCTCCAACCGGCGGACCCTGCTGGTCCTCGGCGTACTCACCGGCGCCCTGGTCCTCTGCGGCTGCACGGGAGGCGGCGGCACCGACGGAACCGGCGGCACCCGTGAGGCCCGGCCCGACCCCGACCTGCCGCTGCGGGCCCGGGCGGTGGCCACCACCGACACCCTGCTCGCCGACTACGACGCGGTGCTGGCCGGCCCCGGTGCCGCCCAGGCGGACCGGCTGCGGACCTTCCGCGCCGACCTGGCCGCCCACCGCACCGCCCTGGCCTCAGGACTCCCCTCCCCTGCCGGCAGCACCTCCCCCGCCGGCACCCCCTCCGGCAGCGGCTCCGCCGCCGGCGGGGCCGTCCCGCCCAGCACCCGGCCGACCGGCAGTGCGGTGAACTCGGTGGCCGCCCTGGCCACCGCCGAGCGGCAGGCCGCGGGCGCCCGGCTCGCGGACCTGGACACCGCCTCACCCGCCCTCGCCAAGCTGCTGGCCGCCGTGTCGGCCTCGGACGCGCTGCACGCGGCCGCGCTCGGCGATACCGGCCCGATCACCGTCCCGGCACCCGCCCCCTCGTCCTCGGCCCGGGCCGCCGCGTCCGGCCCGGCCGTCTCCAAAAGCCCCGCACCGCTGCCGGGCGCCTCCGCCGCCGCGCTGCAGAACGCGCTGGCCGCCGAGCACGCCGCCGTCTACGGGTACGGCGTGGTCGGTGCCTGGCTGCCCGCCGGAGAGCAGCGCCAGGACGCCTACGCCACGTACGCCGTCCACGAGGCCGAGCGCGACGGCTGGCAGCGGCTGCTCGGCGCCGGCGGCGCGACCCCGACCGCCGCCGCCCCCGGCTACCGCCTGCCCTTCCAGGTGACCGACGCCGCCACCGCCGGACGGCTCGCCGCCCACGTCGAGACCCAGCTCACCGGCGTCTACGCCGACCTCGTCGCCGCCACCACCGGACCGCTGCGCGACCGTGCCGCCACCGCCCTGCGCGACACCGCCCTGCGCGCCACCCACTGGGGCGCCGACCTCTCCGCCCTCCCGGGCCTGCCCGGGTAGCGGCGCCAGGGCAACCGCCGGGGCGCGGCGGGCGGCTCGCGCACCGCCGGAGCGCCGCGGCAGATGCCTCCGAGGAGCTACCCGGCCCCCTTGACGGCTGCGCCTGACCAGCTGTTTCGACCCGATGGCCGACAATGGGCTGGCAGTCACCACACGGGGAAGCACCCGAGCGAGAGGCCCAGCATGTCGCCAGTACCAGGGCAGTTCACCATCCCCGAACGTCTGACGGCGACCGCCCTGGCCACCGCCGGCGCCGCGGGCGAAGCCTGGCTGTCCGCCCTCCCGGAGACCGTCCACGAGCACACCGCCCGCTGGAACCTCACCCTGGAGCGGATCGCCGACCCCGGCGGACGCCTCAGCCTGATCGCCTACGTCCGCCGTCCGGACGACTCGCTCGCCGTCCTCAAGGCCCAGCCGGTCACCCCCGCCACGGCGTACGAGCACGCGGCCCTGCGCCACTGGGCCGGCCGCAGCGCCGTCCTGCTGCTGGACGCCGACCCGGCCGCCGGGGTGCTGCTGCTGGAACGGCTGCACGGCGACATCCCGCTCCGCTCGCTCGCGGAGGCCAAGGCGATGGTGGAGGCCACCAGCCTGCTCCAGCGGTTGTGGGTGCCGCCGGCCGAGGGGAACCCGTTCTCCTCGGTCGCCGAGCGGGCCGGCGAGCAGACCGCGGAGCTGCGCCGCCGCCGGGACCTGCCCGTGGCCGTGGACACCCGGCCGCTGGTCGACGAGGCCCTGGAGACGGCCGCCGGACTGCTGGCCGGCGAATCCGAACACCTGCTGCTGCACGGCGATTTCCACCACGGCAACGTGCTGGCGGCCGACCGGGCCCCCTGGCTGGCCGTCAATCCCGAACCACTGGTGGGCGAACGCGCCTGGGACCTCGCTTGGCTGGCCCAGGACCGGATGGACACCCTGGTCGGCTCCCCCGGCCCGCGCGCCGCCGCCCGCCGCCGCCTCCACCAGCTCGCCGACGCGGTCGAGGTGGACCACGAGCGGTTGCGCGGCTGGACCCTGTTCCGCACCGTCGGTGCCGGGCTGCGCAGCCTGGAGCACGGCGACACCGCGAGCGCCGAGCTCTACCTGGAGTTCGCCTCCTGGCTCTGACCGGGGGGCAGCAGCGGCAGCGACGCGCCCATCACCGCGTACGGGCGGGCGGTGTTCGGGAAGAGCACCTGCCGGGCCAGGTCCCGGTAGCCGAGCGAGCGGTAGAGCCGCCGGGCGGGGGTCTCCGCGTCGATCGCCGAGAGGATGCTGCGTGGCAGCCCGGAGCGCTCGCACAGGGTGCGGATCAGCGAACTGCCGATGCCGCGGCCCTGGAACCCGGGCAGCACGTGCAGCTCGGTCACGGCGAACACGCCGTCCAGCCAGTCGTCGTGCCCGCGCGCGGCCAGGTAGGGCTCGATCACCGTGCTCCACCAGTGCTCGCGCCGGTTGGGCATGCCGTAGCCGAAGCCGACCAGCCGGCCCTCGCTGAGCGCGCCGAGCGCGATCACCCCGGGCTGCTGGGCGTGCCGCGCCACGATCTGCAGCCGGACCGCCACCTCCTCGGGCCGCAGCCCGAAGGCGACCGCCTGCACGTCCAGCGCGTACGGCGCCCAGGCGGCCAGGTCGATGGCCTCGATCGTCACCTCGGTGAGCTGTTCCATCGGACCTTCCTTCGAGGGGACCACCGGCTTCGGCCGGCGGGGGAATCGAATCCTTGGCGAGGCGCCGCGGAGCGAGGCGGCCGGCCCGAACGCTCAGGCCCCGCCCTTCGGCAGCGGGCAGGGCTTGGCCGGGGCCGGCCGCCAGGCTCGCTTGAGGCCCGCGGCTTCGGCCGGCGGGGAGGAGTCACGACCGGGACGTTACTACTACCGTCCCCACCCGATGACCTGCTCGGGCCGAAAACCTGGGGCCCGAGCGGAACTCGCTCAGAACAGGACGCTCATGAAGGCGCCGACCTCGCGGAAGCCGACCCGGTGGTAGGCCGCCCGCGCCCGGACGTTGAAGTCGTTGACGTACAGCGAGACCACCGGCGCGACCTCGCGCAGCGCGAAGTCCAGTACGGCGGCCATGCCGGTCTCGGAGAGCCGCCGCCCGCGGTGCTCGGGCGCCACCCAGACCCCCTGGATCTGGCAGGCTCCGGCCGTCACGGCACCGATCTCGGCCTTGAAGACCACCTCGCCGTCCTCCGAGAAACGGGCGAACGACCGCCCGCCGGCGACCAGTTCGGCGACCCGGGCCTGGTAGAGCAGACCGCCGTCGCCGGCCAGCGGGGAGATGCCCACCTCTTCGGTGAACATCGCCACGCAGGCGGGCATCAGGGTCTCGATCTCGTTCTTCCTGACCCGGCGGACCAGCGGATCGGGGGCCACCTCGGTGGCGGGCTCGGTGGTGGAGAGCAGCGGCTGGTGGGCGCGGACCTCGCGGGGTGTCCCCCAGCTGCGCTCCAGCAGCGCCCAGAGGGCGGCGGTGGGTTCGGCCGGTCCGACGATCGAGGAGCAGCGGCGGCCCTGACGACGGGCCCGCTCGGCGAAGGCCCGGACGGCCTCCGGCCCCGCGTTCACCAGCACCAGATTGGCCCCGGCGTAGCAGAGCGACTCCAGCTGGCCGTCCTGGTCGTACCAGCCCCACATCTCACCGCCGAGCCGCCAGGGGTCGAGCCCGACGGCCTCGACCCGGGTGGCGACGAACGCGTTGGCCACCGGGTCGCGGTGCAGGATCTCCAGGGCGGCGTCGAGATCCGCGGTGTCCAGGATCCGGGTGGCGGCAAGGGCTCGGGCGACCTGGAACGGCCCGGGGAGCATCACACCACGATCGAGCACAGGCACCTCACCAATCGAACTCGCCCGGCCCCGCTCCGGCCGGTTCGGTCGCACGGGCACGGCCCGGGGCGCCCGGTCCCGGCACCCTGCCCGGCCGGTCCGAAGGGGCATGCCGCGGGGCCGTCCGTGGCCGGACGGCCCCGCGGCGGTCAGAACGGATCACTCACCGGCGACCACGACGGGCGCACCGTTCTCGACACCCTCCGCCTGCATCTGCTCGGCCAGCTTCATGGCCTCCTCGATCAGCGTTTCGACGATCTTCGACTCGGGGACGGTCTTGATGACCTGGCCCTTGACGAAGATCTGGCCCTTGCCGTTGCCGGAGGCGACACCCAGGTCGGCCTCGCGGGCCTCGCCCGGCCCGTTGACGACGCAGCCCATGACGGCGACGCGCAGCGGCACCTCCATGCCCTCCAGGCCGGCCGTGACCTCCTCGGCCAGCTTGTAGACGTCCACCTGGGCGCGGCCGCAGGACGGGCAGGAGACGATCTCCAGGCCGCGCTCGCGCAGGCCGAGCGACTCCAGGATCTGGATGCCGACCTTGATCTCCTCGGCGGGCGGGGCGGAGAGCGAGACCCGGATGGTGTCGCCGATGCCCTCGGCCAGCAGCGCGCCGAAGGCGACGGCCGACTTGATGGTGCCCTGGAAGGCCGGGCCCGCCTCGGTGACGCCGAGGTGCAGCGGGTAGTCGCAGGCGGCGGCGAGCTGGCGGTAGGCGTTGATCATCACGACCGGGTCGTTGTGCTTGACCGAGATCTTGATGTCGCGGAAGTCGTGCTCCTCGAACAGCGAGCACTCCCAGAGCGCGGACTCGACCAGCGCCTCGGGGGTGGCCCGGCCGTACTTCTCCAGCAGGCGCTTGTCCAGCGAACCGGCGTTGACGCCGATCCGGATCGGGATCCCGGCGTCCTTGGCGGCCTTGGCGATCTCGCCGACCTTGTCGTCGAAGGCCTTGATGTTGCCCGGGTTGACGCGTACCGCGGCACAGCCGGCGTCGATCGCCGCGAAGACGTACTTCGGCTGGAAGTGGATGTCGGCGATCACCGGGATCTGCGACTTCTTGGCGATGATCGGCAGCGCGTCGGCGTCGTCCTGCGAGGGCACCGCGACCCGGACGATCTGGCAGCCCGAGGCGGTCAGCTGCGCGATCTGCTGCAGCGTCGCGTTGATGTCGGAGGTGACGGTGGTGGTCATCGACTGCACCGAGACCGGGGCGTCGCCGCCGACCGGGACGTTGCCGACCATGATCTGCCGGGAGTACCGGCGCTTGGCGAGCGGCTTGAGCGGCAGGGACGGAATACCGAGCGAGATCGCGGTCATGTGCGCAGGGTTCCCAAGGGGTCAGATGTGGTCGGCCGACCGCACGAACGGCCGGGCCGGGTGTGCCGACAACCGCACACCCGGCCACCAAGGTACGCCACGGCCCGTGCCCCGGGCACATTCGGCCGGTCAGCCAGGGGCTAGTTGAGCTTGACGGGGTTGACGACGTCGGCCACCGCCACCAGCGCCGTGAAGCAGATGAAGATTCCCGCCACCACGTACGCGGCCGGCATCAACTTGGCCACGTCGAACGGGCCCGGGTCGGGCCGGCGGAACAGCCCGGCGACCTTGCGGCGCAGCGACTCCCAGAGGGCACCGGCGATGTGGCCGCCGTCCAGCGGGAGCAGCGGCAGCATGTTGAACAGGAACAGCGAGAGGTTGATCCCGGCGAGCAGCTGGACCATGAAGGCGAGCTGCTGGGTGGCCGGGATGTTCATCGCGAAGACCTCGCCGCCGAGCCGCGCGGCGCCGACCATGCCCATCGGGGAGTCCGCCGGGCGCGGGTCGTGGCCGACGATGGCGTGCCACAGGCCCGGGATCTTGCCGGGCAGTTCGGCCAGCGAGGAGATGCCGTGCCTGGCCATGGTGGTCATCTGGTCGACGCTCTGGCCCAGGCTCAGGTGCGCCACGCCGGTGGCCGGCGAGAAGCCGAGGAACCCGGCCTTGACGGGCGCGCCCTTGACCGGGAGGCCATCCTTGTCGACCGGGTTGACCGCGTTGCTGGTGAGGGTGGCGGTGAGCGGGATCTGCTCGCCCTTGCGCTCGACCAGGATGGTCACGGTCTTGCCCGGCGACTTGCGGATGTCCGCCTGGAGCTGCTTGTAGGTGCTGATCCGGTCACCGTCGAAGGCGAGCACGGTGTCGCCCGGCCTGAGCCCGGCGGCGTTGGCCGGGGACTTCGGGGCGTCCTTCGGGCAGGTGTCGGTGGCCACCCCGGCCGGGACCACGCACTCGCTGACGGTGCTGATGGTCGGCACCGCCGTCTGCATCCCGATGCCCATGAACAGGGCCAGGTAGAGCGCCACCGAGAGGATCAGGTTCATGAACGGGCCGGCGAACATCACGATCACCCGCTGCCAGGGCTTGCGGGTGTAGAACAGCCGGTCCTCGTCACCGGGCTGGAGCTCCTCGTAGGACGCCTCCCGGGCGTCCTCGATCATCGAGCGCCAGGGGGAACTGCTCCGTTGGGTTATCCGGCCGTCCGGCCCCGGCGGGAACATCCCGATCATGCGGATGTACCCGCCGAGCGGGATCGCCTTGATGCCGTACTCGGTCTCACCCTTGCGGCGCGACCAGACGGTCCGCCCGAAGCCGACCATGTACTGCGGCACCCGGATGCCGAAGATCTTGGCTGTGGATAGGTGGCCCAGCTCGTGCCAGGCGATCGAGAAGAGTAGTCCGACCAGGAAGAGCAGAATGCCGAGCACCCACATCGCCGCTGTTGTCACTGCCCGTCCTCCGTCATGCCGCTCCGCCCGCCGTCCGTGGTGTTCAGCCTGCCGCCAGCTCGGTGGCCCGGGCGCGGGCCCAGTCCTCCGCGTGGAGGACGTCCTCGACCGTGAGGGAAGTTCCCGGCGCCGGGGTGCCGTGCTCGGCGACCACCTTGGCCACGGTGTCCACGATCCCGGTGAAGGCGAGGCGGCCGTTCAGGAAGGCCTCGACGCACTCCTCGTTGGCGGCGTTGAAGACGGCCGGAGCCGTCCCGCCGAGCGTACCCACCTCACGGGCGAGCTCCACCGCCGGGAACGCCTCGTTGTCGAGCGGGAAGAACTCCCAGCTGGCGGCCTTGGTCCAGTCGCACCCGGGGGCGGCGTCCGGCACCCGGTCCGGCCAGCCGAGGCCGAGCGAGATCGGCATCCGCATGTCCGGCGGGCTGGCCTGGGCCAGCGTTGAGCCGTCCGTGAACTCCACCATCGAGTGCACGATGGACTGCGGATGGACCACGACCTCGATCCGGTCGAACGGGACGTCGTACAGCAGGTGCGCCTCGATCACCTCAAGGCCCTTGTTCACCAGGGTGGCCGAGTTGATGGTGATCACCGGGCCCATCGCCCAGGTCGGATGGGCCAGCGCGTCCTTCGGGGTGACGGCGGCCAGCTGCTCCCGGGTCCGGCCGCGGAACGGGCCGCCGCTGGCGGTGACCACCAGCTTGCGGACCTCAGCCCGGCTGCCGCCGGCCAGCGCCTGGAAGATCGCGGTGTGCTCGGAGTCCACCGGCACGATCTGGCCCGGCTTGGCCAGCGCCTTCACCAGCGGCCCGCCGACGATCAGCGACTCCTTGTTGGCCAGCACCAGCACCCGCCCGGCCCGCAGCGCGGCCAGGGTGGGGCGCAGCCCGATCGACCCGGTGATCCCGTTCAGCACCGAGTGGCACTCGACGGCCGCCAGCTCGGTGGCCGCGTCCGGTCCGGCCAGGATCTGCGGCAGCGGGCGGCCCTGGGCCTTGGCCGCCAGCGCCTCGCGCAGCGCGGGCACGGCGTCCTCGCGGGCGACGGCCACGGTGTGCACGCCGAGCCGCATCGCCTGCTCGGCGAGCAGTTCCACCCGTCCGCCGGCTGCCGAGAGGGCGACCACCCTGAACCGGTCGGGGTTGCGCAGCACCACGTCGATCGCCTGGGTGCCGATCGAGCCGGTGGAGCCGAGGATCACCAGTTCCCGGGGTCCGGAGGGGTCCTTCACGACCGGGGTGAAGTGCAGCTGCGGGTGAGCGAGCGAGTTCATGCGGTCCATTGTGTCCTGTCCCGCGGGCGCCCGGCCGACGGGCCGCCCGGACAGTGGGACAGCCCGCCACCGCACCGCGGTGACGGGCTGTCCGCAGGACTTCTCAGAGGTCCAGGCCGGTGAGGACCATGACCTTCTCGTAGGTGAAGTCGTCCATGGCGTACTTGATGCCCTCGCGGCCGACACCGGAGTCCTTGACCCCGCCGTACGGCATCTGGTCGGCACGGAAGGACGGGGCGTCGCCGATGATCACGCCGCCCACCTCCAGCTCGCGCTGGGCCCGGAAGGCGGTCTGCAGGTCGTGGGTGAAGACACCCGCCTGCAGGCCGAACGCGGAGTCGTTGACGGCGGCGAAGGCTTCGTCCACACCGTCCACCTTGTGCAGCGAGAGCACCGGGCCGAAGACCTCGGCGCGAGCCAGGATCGCGTCGGCGGGCAGGTCGGCCAGCACGGTCGGGGCGTAGGCCGCTCCGTCGCGCGTGCCGCCGGTGAGCACCTTGGCGCCCTTGGCGACGGCGTCCTCGACCCAGGACTCGACCCGCTTGGCGGCGTTCTCGTCCACCAGCGGACCGACGTCCACGGCGTCGTCCTTCGGGTCACCGGTCACCTGGGCCTGGACCTTGGCCACGACCTTCTCCACCAGCGCGTCGTAGACCGCGGCGTCGGCGATCACGCGCTGCACCGAGATGCAGGACTGGCCGCCCTGGTAGTTGGAGAACATCGCGATCCGGGTGGCCGCCCAGTCCAGGTCGGCCTCGGAGGAGTAGTCCGCCAGCACGACCGCGGCCGCGTTGCCGCCGAGCTCCAGGGTGACGTGCTTGCGCGGCACCGAATCCATGATCTGGTAGCCGACCTTGTCGGAGCCGGTGAACGAGATGACCGGCAGCCGCTCGTCCTGGACCAGGGCGGGCATCTTCTCGTTCGGCACCGGCAGCACGCTCCAGGAGCCCGCCGGCAGGTCGGTCTCGGCCAGGATCTCGCCCAGCAGCAGCGCGGACAGCGGGGTGGCCGGGGCCGGCTTGAGGATGATCGGGGCGCCGACGGCGATCGCCGGGGCGACCTTGTGGGCGACCAGGTTCAGCGGGAAGTTGAACGGGGCGATACCCAGCACCACACCGCGCGGGAAGCGGCGGATCAGCGCGAAACGGCCCACACCCCCCGGGTCGGTGTCCAGCCGCATGGTCTCGCCGTTGGTCCGGCGGGCCTCCTCGGCGGCCCAGCGGAACACCGAGACGGCACGGCCGACCTCGCCACGGGCCCACTTGATCGGCTTGCCGTTCTCGGCGGTGATCAGCTGGGCGATCTCCTCGGTGCGCTCGGCCAGGCGCTTGGACACGTGGTCCAACGCGGCGGCACGGACGTGCGCCGGGGTCGCGGCGAAGACCGGCAGGGCGGCGGTGGCGGCGGCCACGGCCTCCTCGACCTGCGCGTCGGTGGGGACGCTGACCTTGCCGACCAGGCTGCCGTCAAACGAATGCCGGACCTCGAAGTCCCCGTCGCCGGACGCCCGGCGGCCGGCCAGCCAGAACTCATGGGTGGTGGTCACAGTCGTACCGGCCCTCTCCCTCGTCAACCTCTGTGCCCCACGGCCATGGAGCCACAACCGAGGGTATGGGTCCCGAACGGCAAACCGGATTGGACACATCGTCCCAGTCAGTCCGAACGCCAGTACATGACGGCGAACCTCCAGTGCGCGGGCCTCTCGATCGCTCCCGCCTACTCCTCGCCCGCCCGCAGAGCCAGCCAGAGCTCCATCCGGACATCGGTGTCGTCCAGCGAACGGCCCAGCAGTTCCTCGACCCGTCGCATGCGGTACCGCAGCGTGTGCCGGTGCACCCCGAGGTCGGCGGCCGCCGCGTCCCACTGCCCGTGCCGGGAGAGCCAGGCCCGCAGCGAGGCGACCAGATCGCCCCGTGCCGTACGGTCGTGCTCCCGCAGCGGACGGAGCAGGCCCTCCGCGAAGGCCGTCACGGCCTGCTCACCCAGCAGCGGCAGCAGCGAACCCGCGCCGACCTCCTCGTGGTCCACCGAGCGGCGGCCACCGCGCAGCGCCACCGCCAGCGCCCGCTCCGCCTGGGCGAAGGCCGTCCCGGCCTCCTCCAGACCGGACGGCGCCGACACTCCCAGCGCCAGGCCGTCGTGCTCCTCCACCGCGCCCAGGCAGGCGCGGTGCGCCGCGCCGTTGTCCAGCGCCAGCACCGTCAGCCGCGGGCCGTGCGCCCCGTTCTCCCGGGAGACCAGCAGCCGCTCCCCGACCCGGCCGCCGGCCTGTTCGGCCCGCTCGCCCAGCTCGCCCAGCGCCTCGGCGGCCTCCGGCGCGGCCCCCGTCGACGCACCGGCCACCAGCACCCTGACGGTGCCCTCCGGCAGCCCGCCGAACAGGCCCGTCGCGACCTGCCGCGCCGTGTCGACCTCACCCGCCAGCACCATGCCCAGCAGCGCCGCACCCATCCGCTCCTCGGCCTGCCGCAGCTCGCGCGAGCGCTCCAGGGTGAGGGTGAGCAGGGCGACGGCGGCGTTGAGGACGTACCGCTCGGTCGGGGTGATCCGGTCCTCGGTGCCGACCGCCAGGAAGCCGCGGGGCCGACGGTCCGCCCCCAGCGACTGGACCACCACGTAGTCCTCGTCGGCGGTGTCGATCCCCGGGGCGCGGCCCTGCAGCGCGGCGCTGGACGGGGCCGGTCTACGGCGCAGCCGGTCCACCTCGGCAGCGAGCCGGCCGGCCCGACGGGCAGCCCAGTCCGGTGCCACCGCGGACAGCGCGCCCGAGCCGTCGTACAGCGCCGCCCAGCCGCCCAGCCGGGCCGCCAGCCGGCGCACCACGGCTGTGGCGCCGTCCTTGCCCAGCGCGGCCCGGGTCAGCTCCTCCTGGGCCTCGAAGCTGGTGGTCACCGCCTCGTACTGCTCGGCGGCCAGCGCGGCCGAGACCGTCTTGCTGATCGCGATGAACGGGGTCGCCTCCGGGACCCGCAGCAGCGGCAGGCCGCGCTGCGCCGCCGCGTCCACCAGCGCCTGCGGCACCTCGGTGTGCGAGAGGCCCACCCCCAGGCCCAGTCCCACCACGCCCGCGTCGGCCAGCCGGTGCACGTACGCCTGCAGCTGTGCGGCGGCCTTACCGAGCTTGATGCCGGTGGTGAGCAGCAGTTCGCCACCCTCGAGGAACGGTGTGGGGTCGTCCAGCTCGCTGGTGTGCACCCAGCGGACCTGCCGTTCCAGGTGGTCCGCACCGGCCAGGACGGTCAGGTGGAGCGAGGTGTTGCGGACGACGGAGGCGAGTGTGGGGGGCATGCCAACCTTCGGTGGTTTCGACCCGGGCGCGTCATTGCGATCAGGCGAGGGAGGATCTGCCTCCATTATGTACGCCTCGGACAAGCCGCAAGGCCGAATCCACCGCAGCGGAGTCCACCCGGACCGTCGGACCGTCAACCCCCTGACCCGGCGCGGCCGTAGCGGCTCAGCCGCGCAGGTCCACCAGCAGCGGCGGCACCTGCTCGCCCGCCACCGTGGTCAGCGAGATCACCGCGTGACCGGTGGGCAGCGCGTGAGCGAGCTCGGACGGGGACCAGCGGTGGCGCTCCACGTCGCGGGTGGTGACGCTCTGGGTTTGGGCGGCCGTCCCGGAGAGCGCCTTGCGGACGAACCGGCCGGAGCGGCGGAGCAGTCCGCCGGAGGTGTCCGGGGTGTGGGTCACCGAGGTCTCGGCGACCAGGTGCGTGCCCCAGGCCTCGGAGAAGAGCTTCCCGTCCCAGGGCGCGATCCCGGGGAAGGCCATCCGGCAGCCGACCGCCCCGAACAGCGGCGTGCGCAGCGCCTCGGGCAGGTCGACCAGGGTGCGCAGCAGCAGCACCGCCCCCGCGTTGGCAGTGCGCATCCGCTGCAGGCCGCGCACGGTGTGGGCGTCCAGCGCCGCGGAGGCGTCGTCCACCACCAGGCCCGCGAACAACGCCTGCTCCCGCCGCACCCCGGCGGCCTGGACGAACTGCGCCACCACCAGCCGGGAGAGCATCCGCGCCGCCTCGGGGTGGCTGTGCTCGGGCAGCTTGACCCGGACCCGCAGCGGGTGGTCCAGGACCCGCATGGCGAAGGCCGGCTTGCCGGGCCGGGGCCCGGGGAAGCACTCCGCGAAGGCCGGCCGGTCGAGCAGCGCCAGCCGGTCAGCGAGCAGCGTGCCCGGGTCGTCGGCCCGGCCGTGCTGGCGCATCCGGTGCTGCAGGTCGGACTGGTGCCGGTCGAGCTGCCCGGCCTCGCGCAGCGCCTTCTCCAGCGCCGCGAAGCCGTCGGGGTCACCGCCGAGCAGGGCGCGCAGTTCCCGCACGCCCGGGTAGCGGCGGTAGGCGGCGTGGAAGGGGCCGACGATCTGCTGCAGGGCGGTCCTGGCGTTCTCGGCACGGGCCGACAGCTCGTCGGGGAGCAGCGCGTCGGCCAGCCGGGCGGCGGCCTCCTCCACCTCGCCGGCGGCACCGAACAGGTCGAGGCCGTACGCCGAAGCGGGGTCGCCGGGAGCGATCACCACGTCGTACCACTCGTCGGGCCCCAGGTCGGCGTCGGCCGCGCCGACCACCACCGCGCAGGCCGTCCCGGCCAGGGCCTGGAGGCAGAGCGCCTCGGCAACCGGGCGGGCCAGTCTGGCGGTCTTGCCGGTGCCGGCCGGTCCGACGGCGAGCAGCGAGGTGCCGAGGACGGCCGGGTCTAGGGCGAGTCCGGCGCTGCGGTGGGCCACCGGGTTCTTGATCACGTCCTGGGCGGTACCGAGCCGCAGCTGACGGGTGAGCAGGTCGTGTACGGCGCCGCGCCCGGGCAGGTCACGGGCCTCGGAGGGGTGTGCGCAGGCGGCGGCGCCGCGGGCGGCGACCTCCTCGGTGAAGGCGGAGAGCAGCTCGCCGTCACCGAGGACGGCCTCCCAGGCACGCTGGATCCGGACGTAGTCGACGTCGCCGACCGCCTCGGCGTCGAGCCGACGGGCCGCCACCGGAGCGCGGTGGCGCAGCTGTTGCCAGGGATCGGTGGGTCCGGTGGGCCGCGCGGCCTCGGCCGGATCGGGCTGCTCGTGGGTGACGGTGCGGGCGAGCAGCGGGGCGATGTAGCGGCGCCAGACCTCGGGCCAGCGGCCCATCCGGCCGAAGAGCCTGACCACGGCCGCGACCACGGCGGCGTTCACCGCGACCAGGGCGACCAGGGCGGTGGTCTGGTCGAGCCCGTTCAGCAGGCCGAGCAGTCCGGCGAGACGGAGGACGAGCTCGACGCCGTAGACGTAGGCGAACCAGGCGACCAGCAGGTTGAGCGCGGCGCGCAGCAGCAGCGGTCCGGCGGGGACCCGGGCGTCCCTGGCCCGGTCCGGGTCGGTGGGGCGGTAGCCGTGGCGGTAGACGCCTGGCGCCGCCTCGGGCCTGGGTTCACTGATCCAGGCGGTCAGATCGAAGGGCTGGCTGCGCTGCTGCGGTAGGGCGACCGGGGCCCGGTCCGCCGGTGCCGTCCACTTCCCCTGAGTGCCGTCCAGTCCCATGTCCCCGGCCCCGCTCCCTGTGCCCACCCGGCTGTGCCATACCCGTGCCGCCGAACCGGCGACACTCCCGCGCTCAATGTAGTGGAGCGGAGCCTCGCGCCCGCCGCTTCACGCGCGCTGGCCGCACAGGACAAGTCGGAAGGCGCACTGCTACCGAGTGGCGCATGCCTGAGCCCATGACACGGCCTTAGCCTGCGAGGACCGCGCCTTGAGAAAAATGGAGAACAGCATGAGTGCTGCAACGCCGCTCCCGCAGGAGCGCCGCCTGGTCACCGCTATCCCCGGCCCGAAGTCCCAGGAGCTGCAGGCTCGCAAGCTGGGCGCGGTGGCCGCCGGTGTCGGCACCACCCTGCCGGTGTACGTCACCCGCGCAGGTGGCGGTGTGCTGGAGGACGTGGACGGCAACTCGCTGATCGACTTCGGTTCCGGCATCGCCGTGACCAACGTCGGCAACAGCGCCGAGGCCGTCGTCGCCAAGGCGAGCGAGCAGCTGGCCGCCTTCACCCATACCTGTTTCATGGTGACCCCGTACGAGGGCTACGTCGCCGTGGCCGAGCAGCTCAACGAGCTGACCCCGGGTGACCACGAGAAGCGCACCGCGCTGTTCAACTCCGGTGCCGAGGCGGTCGAGAACGCGGTGAAGATCGCCCGCGCGTACACCAAGCGCACCGCCGTCGTGGTCTTCGACCACGGCTACCACGGCCGCACCAACCTGACCATGGGCCTGACGGCGAAGAACATGCCGTACAAGCAGGGCTTCGGTCCGTTCGCCCCGGAGATCTACCGCGTTCCGGTCGCCTACCCCTACCGCTGGCTGACCGGTGCCGAGAACTGCGCCGCCGAGGCCGCCGCCCAGGCGATCGACATGATCAACAAGCAGATCGGCGCAGAGAACGTCGCGGCGATCATCATCGAGCCGATCCAGGGCGAGGGCGGCTTCATCGAGCCGGCCAAGGGCTTCCTGCCGAAGATCGTCGAGTTCGCCAAGGCGAACGGCATCGTCTTCGTCGCCGACGAGATCCAGACCGGCTTCTGCCGCACCGGCCAGTGGTTCGCCTGCGAGGACGAGGGCATCGTCCCGGACCTGATCACCACCGCCAAGGGCATCGCCGGTGGTCTGCCGCTGGCCGCCGTGACCGGCCGCGCGGAGATCATGGACGCCGCGCACGCGGGCGGCCTGGGCGGCACCTACGGCGGCAACCCGGTGGCCTGCGCCGCCGCGCTGGGCGCCATCGAGACCATGAAGGAGCAGGACCTCAACGGCAAGGCGCAGCGGATCGGCGAGATCATGCTGGGCCGCCTGCGGGCGATGCAGGAGAAGTTCGACATCATCGGCGAGGTCCGCGGCCGCGGCGCGATGATCGCCATCGAGCTGGTGAATCCGGGCACCAAGGACGCCAACCCGGAGGCCACCGCCGCGATCGCCAAGGCCTGCCACGCCGAGGGCCTGGTCGTGCTGACCGCCGGCACCTACGGCAACGTGCTGCGCTTCCTGCCGCCGCTGGTGATGCCGGAGCACCTGCTCACCGAGGGTCTGGACATCCTCGAGGGCGCGTTCTCGATCGGCGGCGCCTTCACCGGCGCCTGATCCCGGGGTCCGGCCCCGCCGGCCCCTCGACGGAACGGGCCCGGTCCTGTGGACCGGGCCCGTTCCGTAGTTCGACCGCGGATGACCGCGGCGCCACAGGCAGTCGCCCAGCCGTGGAGGTTGCTCCAAGACTGGTGAAGATGCTGTGCGGAACCGGCGGATCTCCTCGGCCACGCAACGGCTTTGACGTACTGTCATGACAGATGGACAGCGAGCTGCAACCCTTCGCGACACCACCCGCCGCCCCACCCGGGGCGGCCGGCCCCGAAGACCGATCGACCGACCGTCCGGCCCACACCCCCCGGGGCGCACGGAACGGCGATCACCTCAGCCGCCCCGGAGCTCTCCCCCCTGCTCCGGGGCGGCTTTCTCGTTCTGTCGTGCCCCTGACACTCCTGGTGGCGCTGGCCGCGATCTCTTGGCAGGTCGCCGTCCACGGCCCGCTGCTCGGCCTGGACACCACCGCCCAGCGGGCCGTCCACGGGCTGCACCACCGGCTGCACAGCCCCGCCCTGGACCGCTTCGGCGTCCTACTGGCCGATCTGGGCGGCTCCGTGCCGGCCATCCCGGCACTGCTCGGCCTGGCCGGGCTGGCCGCCTGGCGGGAGTGGCGCACCGGCGTACGACGCTGGTGGCTGCCGCTACCCACGGCCGCACTGGCCGCCGTACTGATCCCGGCACTGGTCGTACCGGCGAAGAGCTGGTTCGCCCGGCCAGGGCCGCTCGGACTGCCGCTCACCCCCGACCAGTGGGGCTGGTACCCGTCCGGACACACCGCCACCTCGGCGATCGCCTACGGGGTCGGCGCCCTGCTGCTCGGCCGCACCGTGGCGGTGGCGGCCCGGCGGTGGCTGCACACGGCGACCGCGCTGCTCTGCCTGGGGGTCGGCACCGGCCTGGTGTGGAGCGACTTCCACTGGCTGCTGGACGTGACCGCCAGCTGGTGCCTGGCCGGCGTGGTGCTGTGGAGCCTGAACCGCTGGGCCGGACGCCGCTGACCCGCGGCCTCGCGGGCCCCCGTGCACGGGGAGCCCTCCGCACCGGGCACCCGCCGTTCCAGGACACACCGGGCGCCCGCCCGGCGCCTACTCGCCGGACGCGTCCGCGTTGCGGTGGACCAGGCCGGGCTCGCCGTTGTCGCGGCGCCACTCCACCACCAGCTCGTCGCGGGCGCCGAAGCGCACCAGGTGGCGCCCGACCACGTCCTCAAGGCCGGGCAGGCTCTCGGCCGCGCCCTCGACGGTGAGCAGCAGTGCCTCCGGCTCGGCCACCAGGGTGGCGGTACCGGCGGCGAAGACCAGCCGGCCGCGGCCGGCCTCATCGGACCACTCGGCCTCGACCCTGCGCCCGATATGGGCCGCCAGCTGCTTGCCGTAGCGTGCCGGACGGTCGGTGGCGACCCGGGCTTCGGAACGGGACATGCGCACTCCAGTGATCGGGGGATCCGCCGGGGCACACGGCCCGGGATCCTCGCGGGGATCTTCACGGTAAAGGTGAGGGTGCCCTTACCCGGAGCCACGCTAACCCAGATACTGAGTCTGACTCAAGATGTTATTGGGGCCATATTCCCCGTACGGCCCGATACCCTGACCTCACCCACCCCGGCCCAGGGCCGGGGGCACACCCCGAACCGGGAGCCCGCCATGACAACCTCGCCCGTCGACACTGCGGCGGAGCTCGCCGACACGCTGACCCGGGCGATGAAGCGGATCCGGCGGCGGACCATGACCCGGCTGGAGCCGTACGGCATCACCCCCGCCCAGGCTCGCGCGCTCCGGGTGCTGGCCCATGCCCCCGGTTGCGAGGGCCGCGAGACGATGCGGCTGAGCGAGCTCGCCGACCACCTGCACATCGCCCCGCGCTCGGCCACCACGGTGGTGGACGCGCTGGAGGAGGCCGGCCTGGTCGAGCGCACCCCGGACCCGACCGACCGGCGCGCGGTCCGCGTGGTGCTCACCGCTGACGGCCGCGCGGCCCTGGAACGGATCCACCAGGTCAGGCACGAGGTCGCCCAGGAGTACTTCGCCCCGATCAGCCCGAGCGACCAGGACGCCCTGCTCCAGGCGCTGCGGACCGCCGAAGCGGTGTATGAGGCGGCGCCGCTCGGGGGTTTGGCGCGCTGACCACGGTCACCGACGGCGCACCGCCACCGTCGGACTGCGCCCGGCGGTGGCGGTGCGCCGCCCCCGGCCGGTCTGCTTCGACGGCCGGCCCGCGACCAGGGCCTCGCGCTCTAACATCACCGCATGCTGGATCTAGGAAGGCTCCGGGCCCTGCACGCGGTCGCGGTGCACGGCTCGGTGGGCGGCGCGGCCGCCGCACTCGGCTTCACACCCTCGGCGGTCTCCCAGCAGATCGCCAAGCTGGAACGGGAGACCCGGACCACCCTGCTGGAGCGCCAGGGCCGGGGCGTGGTCCTCACCGACGCCGCCCGGCGGCTGGCCGGAACCGCCGAGCAGGTCCTCGCCCTGGTCGAACAGGCCGAGGTGACGCTGGAGGAGCAACGCGGTCGGCCCTTCGGGCGGCTGATGGTCGCGGCCTTCGCGACCGGCGCACGCGGCCTGCTCCCGGGCGTACTCGCCGAGTTGCGCACAAGCTGCCCCGACCTGGACGTACGCCTGCTGGAGGCCGATCCGTACCCGGCGGCGGACTTGGTGGCCCGTGGCGAGGTGGACCTGGCACTGGTCCAGGACTGGCCGACGATGCCGCTCCCGGTCCACGAGGGGCTCTCCCGGATGGACCTCGGCGACGATCCGGTGGACCTGCTGCTGCACACCGGTCACCCGCTGGCCGGGCTGGCCGTGGTGCCGGTCTCCCGGCTGCTCGGACAGCGCTGGATCAGCGTGCCGCCCGGGAACATCTGCCACGACTGGCTGGTGCGGACCATGCGCGAGGCGGGCGATGAACCCGATGTGCGCTACCAGGTCGGCGAGTTCGAGACGCAGATCGCGCTGATCGCGGCCGGGCTGGGGGTGGGACTGGTGCCGCGCCTCGGCCGCGGGCCGCTGCCGCCCGAGGTGGTGGCCCGCCCGGTCGTCCCCGAACCCGCCCGGCGGGTCTTCGTCCTCTGGCGGACCCAGACCTCCCGGCGGCCGGCGGTCACCGCCGCGCTGGCGGCGATACGCGACCGCTGGGCGGCACGGTGGCGGCGGGCCGCCCGGGCCGGACCGACGGCCCGACGGCGGTCAGTCCGCGTAGCCGACCACCAGCCACATGAAGCCCACACCCAGCAGCGTGCAGAGCAGGGTCGTGCGCGAGGGGTGCGGGCTGTGCGCCTCCGGGAGGATGTCCGAGGTCGCCAGGTAGAGCAGGAACCCGGCGAAGAAGCCCAGGTAGAGGCCGAGCGTGTGCTCCGGGATGGCGAACAGCAGCGTGATGGCGGCCCCGGTGACCGGCGCCAGCGCGTCCGCGGCGAGCAGCGCCACCGCCCGCACCCGGTTGTTGCCGTACATCCTGGTGACGGTGTAGGTGTTGAAACCGTCCGCGAAGTCGTGGGCCACCACCGCGACAGCCACCGCCGTACCCACCGAGCCGCCGGCCTGGAACGCGGCACCGATCGCGAAACCGTCCAGCAGACTGTGCCCGACCAGCGCACCGGCGGCCGCGAGTCCGACGCCCTGGCGGGCGCCGTGCGCGTGGCCCTGCCCGTGGGTGTGGGCCGCGTACTCCCCCTCGTGCCCCCGGTGGATGGCCACCGCGCGCTCCACGACGTGGATCGCCAGGAAGCCGCCCGCGAACATCAGCAGCGCCTGCGGTACCCCGTGGAGCTCCTGGGGCGCGGAGTTCAGCGCCTCGGGCAGCAGGTCGAAGGCCACCACCCCGA
Organism: Kitasatospora cystarginea; assembly: GCF_039533515.1. Lineage (NCBI taxonomy): Bacteria > Bacillati > Actinomycetota > Actinomycetes > Kitasatosporales > Streptomycetaceae > Kitasatospora > Kitasatospora cystarginea. The sequence continues at coordinate 59,098 of NZ_BAAATR010000046.1, forward strand.
GCATCAGGCCGGCCGCGAAGCCGAGCACCAGATGCCGTCGGTCGCCGGTCCGCTGGGCGACGATGCCGCCGATCAGGGTCGTCAGGAAGGCGCCGGCAGCGACGAGTACGGCGGTCATCCCGTTCACTTCCCCGGGATCGAGGGCAGTCCGGCGGTGGCCCAGCCGGGCTGCCGTTCGTGATGGCCGGGCGGCTGCGCTGACCGCTGCCCACGGGCGAAGCCGGCCCGGCCGGGCCCGGTCGCGCCGGACCCTGCGCCAAGCCTGCCGTCGTCCGCGCACCCCGGCGCGTCGGAGAACCCGTCAGGGTGACTGCGCACGGTGGCCGCCGCCGACGGCGCCCGGGCCGTGCGCGGTCGGCCGGGTACGCGGCCGGCTCGCCGAGCTCCGTCCCGAGGCCACCGGCCCGCCTGCCTTACGCGAGCGGCAGTCCGAGGTGCGTCTGCGCCAACTCCCGTACGCCGTCGCCGTCCACCAGGTGGATCTGCTGGTACGGCGCGGTGCCCGCGAGGTCGAGCGCGGCCTCGGAGAAGCGGCCGCTGGTGAGCCTCAGGCCGCGGTCGGCTCCCTCCTCCCGGACCGCCTCCACCAGCGTCCTGAGCTCCTCCCCCGCCACCGGATCCGACCCCCGGGAGGCCCAGACCACCCAGCGACCGGGCAGCGCGCTGCCCGGCGCACCCTCCCCGATGGCGACCAGCCCACCCGCGCCGCGCAACCGTACGCTCCAGTCGGCCAGCCCGCCCCGGGTGAACAACTCACGCACCAGGTAGGCGAATTCGTTCGGCGAGAGCTCGTCCGTCGAAGGCACGGCGGAAGCGGCGCAGCCAATGGGCTCGACCGCGGCGAGCGCATACGGATCGGGACTGACCGCGGCAGCCAGGTCACGCAGCCGGACCAGCGCCTCGTCCTGCTCGGCATCCGCGTAGACGCCCTCGCCGTACCCGGCGCCGTAGCCGTGCTCCACCGGCTCCGCACCGGCCGGATCCAGCGGGAGCAACCGGGTACGGGCCAGGGCGTCGCGGTCGGCGTCGACGCTCAGCAGGCAGAGCGGCTCACCGGTGGGCGTCTCACGCAGCCAGCCGTTGAGGACCACTCCGGCCAGTATCTCGTCGGTGTCCACCGCGTCCGCCGCTTGGAGCGCGCGCAGCGCGAGGCGGGCGGCCAGCCGCAGGTAGTCCGCCGCCCGGTCGGCCGACGGACGGGGCACCGGCTCGATCTCGCCGGCCGAGGTCAGCCGGTAGCCCGACAGCGAGGGCACCCGGTCCAGCGGAGGCAGGTCGAGGTCCAGCACTGCGGTCCGGGTGAGCGGCCGGAACACCGCCCGACAGGGGGCGGGCAGGTCCTGGGTGGCACCCTCGGCCGCGGCGAGGGCCCGCTCCAACAGCGACTCCACGGCGGCCGGTTCGGCCAGCCGGTAGGCCCGACGGCACTCCTCCAGCGTCTCGTTGTACTCGCGGACGGCCCGCGCCCGTGCCTGCTCGGCCTGCTCGTGCGCCGCCCTGGCCACCAGCGCGCCGGAGTCGGCGGCCTCGGCCCGACGGGTGCGCCACTCGCGCAGATCGCGCTGGTGGCGAAGCCGGGCCTGAGCCAGTTCACGCTGATATCCGGAGTCCAGCAGGCGGCGGGACGGAGCCTCGTCCGGGCCGGTGGCGGGCGGCTCGGCCGGGGCGTAGTCCTCCCAGCGCGGTTCGGTGTCGTCGGCCTCGTCCAACTCCCCGGCCTGGAAGGGGCGTGGCTCGTAACTGCGCAGCTGGCTCTCGAAGTCCATGGCGGAGACCGGGAGCGCTGCTCGGCGCAGCAGGCCGGCGAGACGCTCGTGCTCGGCCTGGACGGTGAGCGTCCGGTGGTGGGTCAGGGCGGCCGCGCGGGCGTGCGCGGCCACCGCCTCCTCCTCCGGTGAAGCCCCGTGTTCGGGCACGTCTGCTCCCAGATCGCGGAAGACCGAGGCCAGGAAGCCGGGTTGGAGGGGCGTGGCACTACCGTCCGGCTGGCCCTCGGGTGAGTTCCGCATCGACCGTCGTTCCCCCATGCTCGTGCGCCCGGGCCTGCCCACGCCCCCTGACCCGCCGCACTGCCCGCCGCCCGGACGTGCCGGTCGGCGCTGCCTGCCCAGCGGCGGTTCCTGTGTCGGGTCGGCTGATGCCGGCCAGGGGCCGCATGGTGACGGCCCCTGGGCAGCATTGTCCACCGTTCGGGCGCTCGGGTCAGCCAAGCTCTTCAGTTGGTGGGGTTCCGGCCTCCGATCTGGACAGGTGTCCGGTTGCACCGACCGGATCCGGCCGGACGGATCCGGTCGGAGTTATGGTGTCGCCGCCCGCTGCCGTGGTCTCAGTTCGTCCTGGTGTTGGTGAGGTGGAGTCCGATGTAGCCGACGTAGATCCGCCCGCTGCCCGAACAGTCATCCAGATAGTGCAGCCGGGGAGCCGTCCGGCCGCCGCCGATCCGCAGATGCGCGCCCATGAACGCGCGCCTGGAGGTGTCCACGCACTCCGGCACGGGGAGCATCCGCTCGCGCTTCCACTTGGTGTGACTCTCGACCGTGCGCGACTCCCCACGCACCGCCTTGCGCGGCGGAAAGCGGTGGCAGCCGGGCGGCGTGTGCTCGCACCACTGTTTGAAGTCGCCATGGGCCTCACCGCGCACGGCCGCCGCCGCGTACTCCTGAAGGGCCGTCAGCCCGTACCAGGCGAGCCGCGCCCAACCGGCCCCGTCGGACTGGCCGTCCAACGCTAGCGCCTCCTTCTGGTCCCCGGTGAACTCCACCAGCGAGAACTCCCCGAACCGGCCCACGAGTTCACTGAAAGTGGCGGGTGCCGAGTCCAGGTACCGGCCGACCTCCAGGTCCGCACCCCGTACCCGGTCGAGCTGGTCCGGGACGGTGACCGCGCACAGCCTCCCGCCCGGCGTCACCACCCGCACCTGCACCGCCGCCCGCCGGAGCGCGCCGTACTGCTCCTCGGCCTCGCCCGAGTGCTCCCACCGCCGGTGGGTGTGCGGGCTGCGGCCGAACAGCTGCAGCTGCAGCTCCTCGGCGCAGTGGTGGGCCACTGCCTCGGCCACTGCGGGCGACTCGGCCGGGCCGGCGCGGCGGGGCTGCGGTGGCTGTCGCAGCTGCTTCGACTGCGGTGGCTGCTGTGTTTGTTGTACCTGTTGCGCCTGCTGTGCCTGCTGTGCCTGCCAAGTGTCGCGGGTCTGCTGAGCCGGCACGGCAGGCTCCGGGCGGGCGGCCTTCTTCGCCTCGATGGGGACCTGCAGTGGCGGCACCACACGCAGCAGGGGCACCGGGGGAAGCTCTGCAGCCAGTCTGCGGGGCTCACGGGCGAGCAGGGCGGCCGCGCGCCGGATGTCCTCCTCGATCCGCTGCCGGGCCAACACCGGGTGGCGGCTACCGTCTCCCCGGGACGCCGGGTCGACCTCGGGCAGGTAGGTGCGGACCGCGCCGCCGTACACCTTGTGGTACTCCAACGCGACGTTGAACAGTGGGAGGGCCGCGTGGTCCAGCACGTAGGACACGGCCAGACCGGTCAGTTGGCGCACCAGTGGCTCGACCGTACCGACGAACCAGTCGTCGACCGGGACGCCGGAGGGGATGCTGGCGACCACGGTGGGGAGGCGGCGCTCGGGGTCGCACAGCTCGTCGATCAGGGCGTCGAGGCCGGCCGGGGTGATCAGCCGGGCTGACGGACCGACGGTGGCCGGTCCGTCCGTCGCATCGAGCAGCGGAAGAAGCCTGCGGGCCAGCTCGGGGACCTGGGCCCGGCCCACCGTCCTCACCCCAGGGCCGGAGGCCAGGTGCTCGGCCTCCAGGCGGACCCAGGTCCGGGGGGTACCCAGGTCGTCGGAGTCGGATGTGGTGGCAGCGGTGAACGGAGTGGCGGTGGCTATGGTGAGGGTCAGTTGGTGCGTGCCGTGCGGAGCAGGGGTACGGAGGCGGCGGCGGGCGTAGTGGCCGATGGTCGGGCGCTCCCCCGGCGGCTCGGGTGGCTCCGGCGCCGCCCTGTGCGGCGGGAGGACGGCCGAGCGTGGCGGATCCGCCAGGAGTGCCCGGTCGGCCCGGACGGACGCGGGAGCCCGTAGCGGGCCGAAGTCCCGGTCCAGCAGGATTCGTTCACCGAGGCGGAGGCGTTCGATGGACGACGGCGGGTCGACTACCCAGGGCGCTTCCGCCCTCGACGGGGGCTCCTCGCAGCCCTCTTCCTTCAGCCAGGCCGCCAACTGCTGGTCCGCCAGGGCGACCGTCTCCTGGTACGGCCGTGGAGTGGTGACCGTCATCCGATAAGGCACGGCATGGCCGAACTGGCCGGGCGGATCGGACGTTTGGCCCTTGGACGGGGTGTGCTCCGGAGTCATGCGCGGTACCTCCAGTGGTGCGGTGGTGGGATCTGAAGTCCTCCATCGATGATTCGGTCTACGGAATCCGCCGGACCCGGCGCCGGGGAGCGGATCCTTGCTCTGGGGAACGCCATCCCCGGTAGCGGAGTTCCAACTCCTGGCATTGTTAATTCGTTCGAGTGTCATACGGTCTTCGTGCGCACGTCACAAGGCCGGAAGGTGCGAGCGCCCGGGCTCATCCGCGCTCAAGCCCCCGCCGGGAACCGGGTTCGGGGGCGACGGCGCGGGCCGAGACCGGGCCGCACGAAGGGGCAGGCCAAGTCGCACGCCGGAGCGGGATCCCGCGGGCGCGGCCTCCGACCCGGGCACCCGCTTCGACCCGCCGCCCGGGCGGGGGATTCGATGGGGCCCCGGGCGGCCGTCCGGGACCCCGTTCTCAGACCGGGACTTCGACGAATGCCCGCCCGGACTCCACCGCCTCGGCTCCGCCCCCGGTCGCCTCCGCGAGCCAGGCGTGAAAAGCCGTCAGCTCCGGCTCGGGCACTCCGACCTCGATCCGCACCCCGGCCGCCTCATAGGCCAGATCGCGCACCACGTAACCAGCCGCCCGCAGATCGTTCTCCAGTCGGCCCGCCCGGGTGTGGTCCACCGCCACCACGAGCAGCAGCACAGGACGGCGCTCAAGCAGCCCGACCGAGTCGATCGCCTCGGAAACCGCGCTCCCGTACGCCCGTACCAGGCCGCCCGCGCCGAGTTTGATCCCGCCGAAGTACCGCGTCACCACGGCGACCGTGTCGGTCAGCCCACGTCTGCGCAGGACCTCCAGCATCGGTACCCCGGCCGTACCACCTGGCTCGCCGTCGTCGCTGGAACGCTCGCGCGGCTGCTCGCCGCCCACCACGAATGCCGTGCAGTTGTGCCGGGCGTCCCAGTACTGCTTCCGGATACCGGCGATGAAAGCCTGCGCCTCGTCCTCGTCGGCGACCCGGGCGAGGTGGCAGATGAACCGGGACTTCTTGATCTCGATCTCATGGGTGCCGGAGTGCCGGATGGTCAGGTACGGCTTCGGGCTCGGCTCCGACATGACGGGGTGGATCTCCGTGGCTGGAAAGGGCGGAGAGCCGGCGGCTCTCTGTTCGACCCCGCCAGCTTAACCACCGGTCGGCACCAGTCCTGGACGCTACCGGGCGGGACCGGTCCCGGGTGCCGTCGGGCGGGACGGTCGCGGAACCGAGCGGGCCAGTCGCGGAAGCGGACGGGCGGGAACGGTCGCAGGGCGGGCGGACGGACCCGCCCCCTGCGCCGCCCTGCGGGTCAGCGGCCCGCGAGCAGGTCCAACCGCTCGCGGTCGAGGCCGGTCAGCTCGGCGACCTCCGCCGGGTCCACCGCTCCGCAGTCCAGGCCGCGCAGCACGTAGCCGCTGAGCGCCCTGGCCGTGGCGGGCTCGTCCAGCACGTCACCGCCGGTCTTCGCGACGTACGCCGCGAGCCGGGCCGCTGCGACTGCCAGGCCCTCTCGGTAGAAGGCGTACACGGCGGCGTAGCGGGTCGGCAGGTGGGCCGGGTGCATGTCCCAGCCCTGGTAGTAGGCGCGGGCCAACGAGCGCCGGACCAGGTCGTGGTGCAGCTTCCAGGCCGCGTGCACCTGCTCCGTCGAACCGGCGGGGATCACATTGGTGGAACCGTCCGACAGACGCACCCCGGTACCGGCGGCGGCCACCTGCATCACGGCCTTCGCGTGGTCGGCCACCGGGTGGTCCATGCTCTGGTACGCAGCACTGACCCCACATGCGGCGCTGTAGTCGAACGTGCCGTAGTGCAGGCCGGTGGCCCGTCCCTCGGCCGCGTCGATCATCCGGGCGACGGTGGCCCGGCCGTCCGGGCCAACGATGGCCTGGGTGGTCTCGATCTGGACCTCGAAGCCGATCCGCTTCGCGGGGAGGCCGGCCCGCCGCTCGAAGTCGTCCAGCAGGCGCACCAGCGCGGTGACCTGTTCCGCGTACGTCACCTTGGGCAGGGTGAGCACCAGGCCCTTCGGTAGACCGCCCTCGGCGAGCAGCGTGGCGAGGAAGAGTTCCAGGGTGCGGATGCCCCGGCCCCGGACCGGTGCCTCCATCGACTTGGCCCGGACCCCGATGTACGGCGGCGCGGTCCCGTCCGCGACGATGGCGGCGACCAGCCGCGCGGCCCGGACGGCGGCGGCGTCCTCCTCCGCGTCGGGACGCGGGCCGTACCCGTCCTCGAAGTCGATCCGCAGGTCCTCGATCGGCTCGCGCTCCAACTTGGCGCGCACCCGGGCGTGCACGTCGGCGAGCAGCTCGTCAGCGGGGACACCGAGCGCGGCGGCCAGCTCGGCCGGGGTGGCGGCGTGGGTGTCGAAGGCCAGCAGCGCCTCACGGCCCCAGGTCCGCACGGTGTCGGCAGCGAAGGCGTCGGCCGGCACGTACACCGTGTGGACCGGCTGTCGAGTGCCCGGCTCACCCGGGTAGCGGCGGGCCAGCTCGGCGTCGACCGGCGCGAGCAGGGCCGCCACGGCAGCTCGGGCGGCGGTCGAGAACGCCGCTCCCTCGGACTTGCTGCCGTCCACCTCGGCCTGCGACATCGGAGCTCCTCCATCTGCAGACATTCAACATTTTGTTGACGCGAAGGTAGTGGCAGTCCACGCGGACGTCAATGGCCGCCGGAAAGCCGGACGGCGGCCGCACGTGGTGCGCGGCCGCCGTCGATCGCGGGCCTGCTGTGTGATGCCGCCGTCACGCGACCGGTGGCGTCGGGTCGCTCTCGTCCCGGACCTCGCCGGTGGTTCGCGCCGGCCTTCGAGGTGCGCCTGCTCCGGTTCTCGCGCCGGCCTTCGTGGCAGCCGCCGCGACAACCGTCACGACGCCCTGCCTCAGTCCCGGCCGGAGGCGACGTACCGGTCCTGGAGCTGGTGCCAGATCCTGTCGACCTCGGCCTGGTTGACCGAACCGTCCGGGCGCGAGCCGACCAGCCCGAACTCGTCGGACAGGTACTGCGCGAACCGCTTCGGCTGCGGGTGGTGGCCGTACTGGTCGATGTAGCCGATCAATGCCTCGAAGCAGACATCGGGGTCGAGCGGGGTGGCCGCGGGACGGCGGTCCTGCTCCTCCTGCTCGGTCACGGGTGCGGTCTCGGGCGCGGTGTCGGACACCGCTTCGGCCCCTGCCGCCTTGGTCATGTCGGCCGCCGCTACGGTCGTGCGCGCGATCGACTGGGCGTCAGTCATCGGCGTCTGAAGGGAAATCGGCTGGTCGGAGAGCGCGGTCACGGGCAGAGCGGTCTCGGTGACGGCATCGGGCACCAGCTGCTCCAGCCGGACCGGTCGCGGCCCCCGCGGCCCCGGTGTGCCCTGGGCAACCGGGCCGTTGGCAACCGGGTGCTGCGGGCCGGCCGGCTGCGCGGCCGTCGGCCGAACCGCCGCGGCGGCTCCCGTGCCGGCTCCCGCCACGGCTGCCAGCGGCACCTCGACCACCGGATCCGTCTCCTGGGGCGCCGGCCGGGGGTCACGCGGAGGCTTGAACCACGGCGACGTCTGCCCGGGCATCCTCGCCCCGTCGGCCGCCCCGCCCTGCTTCGCGTTCGTCGGGACGACGCGCGCGGCCCAGACGTTCAGCTCAGACTGAACCGGGGCCAGGGGCGTCTCCTCGCCCGCCGGGTCATTGGCGTCGCGCAACCGCACGGCTGCGAGCTTCGCCAGGGTGGGCACCGCAACCGCCGCCGATACCGCTGCGCCGGGCACCGCGGGTTCCTGTCCTTCCGCGACCTGGGCAGCCCCCGCCGCCGTACCCGTGGCCGACGCACCCGTGGCCCGGGCGACCGCCGCCTGAATCGCAGCCGCCTGCGCCTGTGCTTGCGCCTCCGCGGGATCGGCGTACGCGGTGGCCGGGTGCCCTGCCTCGAGCTGTCCGACACCGGCGTGCGCGGCCTGGACCGGCTGGGCGGCAGTCCCGGACTGGGCCGCCGACTTGGCCGGTCCGAGCGGGCCGTCGATCCGGTCCAGGATGCTCGGGTCGAGCGGGACACCGTACTTCGCCAGCTTCAGCGGCAGCAGCGCCTGGAACGGTGCCGACCGCCGCCAGCCGCGCCCGTAGCGGAACCGCAGCTGTGCCCGGTACACCAGTCGGTTCTGCTCCAGCCGGACGGTCTCGTCGTACGAACGCAGCTCCCAGAGCTTCATCCGCCGCCAGAGGCGGAAGGTCGGTACTGGAGAGAGCACCCAGCGCATCAGCCGCACCGACTCCATGTGCCGGTCCGCAGTGATCGCCGCGATCCGGCCGACGGCGTGCCGGGACGCCTCTACCACCACCACGAACAGCACCGGGATGACCGCGTGCATCGCCATCCCGAGCGCGTCCCCCCAGGAGGCCGCCGCGTTGAAGGCGATGGTGGCGCCGGTCAGCAGCCAGGCGGTCTGGCGTAGGAGTGGGAAGGGTATTCGGAGCCAGGTCAGCACCAGATCGAGCGCCAGCAGAACGACGATCCCGGCATCCACGCCGATCGGAAAGGCATACGCGAACGTGCCGAAGCCTTTCTCCATCGCCAGCTCGCGCACCGCGTTGTACGAACCCGCAAACCCGATGCCCGAGATCACGCAGGCGCCGGCCGCGACCACGCCGAGCAGAGCACGGTGGGCGCGGGTAAGGGATGGACGTGCCATTCGTTAATCAACCCCTGGGACTCGGCTGCTGCCGTGCGCGACTGTCGCTGCCGGATCCACACTCATCATCGGGTACGGGATCACTGCACGGGTACGGGATCGCCGCACGACCGACCGTCTCGGCCAACCGGATACTACTCGGAAGCGCGTTCCAACCACGGCCTGCCTCTGCTCGGACCCGGGTTTGAGCGCCTACGAAGGAGCGCCGTTGAGGTGCGCCAAGACCGCCAGGACACGGCGGTTGGCGTCATCCGCGGGGGCCAGTTCCAACTTCGTGAAGATATTGGCAATGTGCTTGGCCACCGCGCCGTCACTGATGCTCAACCTGGTCGAGATCGCAGAGTTGGAACAACCTTCAGCCATCAGCTCCAGCACCTCCCGCTCCCTCGGCGAAAGTCGCTGGAGCGGCTCCGAACGGGCCCGGCTCTGCAGCAACTTGGCAATCACATCCGGGTCCATCGCCGTACCCCCGGCCGCCACCCGCCGGACAGCATCGATGAACTGTCCGGCATTGAACACCCGGTCCTTCAGCAGGTACCCGATCCCACCGGAGCCGTCCGCCAACAGCTCGCGCGCGTAGAGCTGTTGGACGTGCTGCGAGAGGACCAGTACGGGCAGACCGGGTATCTGCCGCCTGGCGGTCAGCGCCGCCTGGAGCCCCTCGTCGGTGAGCGTCGGCGGCAGCCTGACGTCCACCACCGCGACGTCAGGCCGCTGTTCGAGCAGAGCCGCCAGCAACTCCGGGCCCGTCTCGACCGCCGCCGCGATGGTGAAGCCATGCGCCTCTAGCAGCCGGGTCAGGCCTTCTCGGAGGAGGTAGAGGTCCTCTGCGAGGACAACACGCACGGCAACTCCATGGTGATCGTGGTCGGACCGCCCGGCGGGCTGCTGAGCGACATGACTCCGTCGAAGGTACCCAACCGCTTCTCGATTCCGCGCAGCCCGCTTCCACGCCCCGGATCAGCTCCGCCGTACCCGTCGTCCGTCACGGTGATCCGCAGCTGACCGGCCCGGAACAGGATGTCCACCCAGACCTGCTGAGCGCCGGAGTGCTTGGCCGCATTGGCCATCAGCTCACTGACGCAGAAGTACGCCGCAGCTTCGACCGGCGCCTCCGGCCGGGCCGGCAGGCTTACCGTCACCTCCGTGCTCTGCGCGTTGTCCAGCGCAAGCGCCCGCACCGCGTCGCCGAGCCCACGCTCCGCCAGCACCGGCGGATGGATACCGCGCACCAGATCGCGTAGCTCCTGCAAGGCCTTGGCGGAGGCCTTGCGGGCATCCGCCAGCAACTGCCGTGCGGCCACCGGGTCCGTCTCCATCAGGTGCTCGATCGTGCCGAGCGTCATCCCGATCGCCACCAGTCGGGCCTGCGCCCCGTCGTGCAGATCCCGCTCGATCCTGCGAAGCTCCGCCGCCTGGCTGCCAACCGCATCGGCCCGCGAGGTGGTGAGGTGCTCCACCCGCCTGGTCAGCCTGGCCTTGTCCCAGCCGTTCGCCGACTCCGGATCGAGCATCCGCTGCATCCACGGCCCGTACCGCCGAATCGCATGCGGTGCTGCCAGCAGACCGCCGGCCGCGGCAGCCAGACCTACCGCGGCGACCGCCATGTCCCCCAGGACAGCCTGGAGTGAATAGACGGTAGATGGGTTGAAGTCGCCGTAAGCGGCCGTCAATTGGACGATAGCCGTGATCACCCCGACCAGCAGCAACCCCAGGCAGGGCACTGCCAGGACCAGGGCCGCCGCCGCATTCGCTGGCAGCCACTTGAAGTCACGCCAAGTCTGCGGATCCATCGCCACCGTTCGCGCAGAGAGGGCCAACTCGGCCGTCCTCCTGTCCCGGTGGTAGGAATGTCCCGTCCACCAGTGGCCCCGCTCGTCCTGTGTCGGGCTCGGGGTCGCCACATAGCGTTGCGGAGTTCGCATGCCGAACCACGACTCCGCCCGGTACCGCGACCAGCGGGTGTTCAACCTGCTTCCCCACACCAGCCCCACTGGCCAAGCAAGCAGGCCCAGGAAGGCGATCAGCGGATCGGCCTGCCCGTCGGCCGACTCCGCGAACAATCCGTGAATCGGAAGCACTGCCCACATCAGCAGCACGAACGACACCACCCCGGCCTGAAACACCAGTTGTAGGCATCGAAGCTGCGCATGCAGCCCCTCCACTGCCCACTCCCGCCCCACGCCCGTCCACCTGACGACCGTCGGCACGCTCTGACTCGTCATCCGGACCCTCCGCTCGTTCTGTGCGCTTCGGGTATCAGTCTCACCAGGCCTCCCCCGCCGGCGCACTGGCCCCTGGGCCCGACTTTGGGGTGGACCTAGCACCACCCCCAGCCATCGGCATGAAAAGAGAGAAAATGGAAAAAGCCGTAGCCCCCAGCCAAGAAATGACTGGGGGCTACGGCTATTAAAATTTGTTCGGCGGCGTCCTACTCTCCCACAGGGTCCCCCCTGCAGTACCATCGGCGCTGTGAGGCTTAGCTTCCGGGTTCGGAATGTAACCGGG
>NZ_BAAATR010000047.1:0-66094 GCF_039533515.1 Kitasatospora cystarginea
CTCATCACCCGCATCAACACCACCCTCAACACCAACCTCACCATCCGCGACCTCTTCGACAACCCCACCACCACCCAACTCGCCCACCTCACCCAGAGCGGCGGGACCAAGGACCCGTTCGACGTGCTGTTGCCGCTACGGCCCACCGGGGACAAGTCACCACTGTTCTGCATCCATCCGGGGCTGGGCTTCGGCTGGCCCTACTCGGCGCTGCTCAGCAACATCGGCAAGGACCGTCCGCTGTACGCCATCCAGGCACGCAGCCTCGGTACCCCGGGGCTGCGGCCGGCGAGTGTCGAGGACATGGCCCGGGACTACATCGAGCAGATGCGAAGCGTCCAGCCGACCGGCCCGTACCACGTGCTCGGCTGGTCCTTCGGCGGGCTGGTGACGCACACGGTCGCCGTGGAACTCCAACAGCAGGGCGAGGAGGTCGAGTTCGTCGCGATCCTCGACACCTACCCGGGTGAGGAATACGCCTTCGGCACCGTGGAGGTGACCGAGAACGAGGCGCTGGCACTGCTGTTGGACGACTTCGGCTTGCGGGTCGAGGAGGCGGACCTGCCGTCCCTCGACCGGGACCGGTTCGCCGAGATCATGCACAGCCAGGTCGAGGCGGTCCAGTTCCTGCGGCTCGACCAGGTGCGCAACCTGGTCGACACCTGGGTCCACAACGTCGATCTGCTGCGCCAGTTCAGGCCCGGCACGTTCAAGGGGAACGCGCTGCTGTTCACGGCCACGACGGGGCGTACCGAGGCCTCGCCGAGCCGGGACAGCTGGGACCGGTACGTCGACGGCGTGGTCTACAAGGTCGATGTCGCCTGCAGCCACGGCGAGATGATGCAGCCCGGCCCGGCCGCCGAGATCGGACGCGTCATCTCCGCCGCCCTGGATTCCCGCTCCGAGTAGGCCCACCGGCCGGAGCTCGTAGCGGTGATTCCCGCCGCGGTGCCGGGTCGACCACCCGGTACCGCGGCCGTCCGTTCACACCGCACACCAGCTTGAAAGAGAGAATCCGGTGTCCAATCCGAACTCCCTGGTGGACTCCACGAGGGACCAGAGCGACCCAGCACCGACAGGGAACGACGACGCCGCGGGCTTCTCGCCCCGGCGCTGGCTGGTGCTGGCCGTACTGTGCCTGGTCGTGACCATCGTCGAGGTGGACGCGACCGTCGTCAACATCGCATTGCCATCCCTGGCGGTCGACCTGTCGGCGTCCGCGAGCGATCTCGCCTGGGTCAACGACTCGTACATCCTGACGTTCGCGGCGTTGATGCTGATCGGTGGTCGGCTGGGTGACCAGTTCGGGCACAAGAGACTGCTGATCGCGTGCCTGGCCCTGTTCGGCGTGTCGTCCGTGCTGTGCATGACGGCGACCAGCACGGCGCAGCTGGTGGCCTGGCGGGCGATGCTCGGTGTGGGCGGGGCAGGCATTCTGCCGGCGTCCCTGGCGCTGGTGACGGTCAGCTTCCCCAAGGGCGAACTGGGCAAGGCGATCGGCGTGCTGAGCGCGATGACGGTGCTGGGTCTTCCGCTCGGACCGGTGCTGGGCGGGTACCTGCTGAACCATTTCTGGTGGGGTTCGGTCTTCCTGATCAACATCCCGCTGGTGGTGGTCTCGTCGGTGGCCGCGCAGTTGCTGATCAAGCACCGGGCGCCGGAGACGGCGCCTGGGGGCCTGGACCTGCCTGGCGTGCTGCTGTCCACCGTCGGAACGGGCGGGCTGCTGTTCTCCGCGATCGAGGGGCCGCACCGGGGTTGGACGGCGGTGCCGACGGTGGGCGCGGGCGTGGCGGGTGTGCTGCTGCTCGCGGTGTTCGTGCTGTCGCAGCGGAAGGCGAAGGCCCCGGTGCTGGACCTGCGGCTGCTGCGGCTGCGGGTGTTCGTGGTGGGGTCGCTGGCGACGTCGCTGAGCTTCTTCGTGTTCAGCGGCATCATGTTCGTGCTGACCCAGTACCTGCAGGGTGTGCTGGGCTACCAGCCGCTGAACGCCGGGCTCGGGCTGGTGCCTCTGGCCGTGCTGTTCACGGCGTCGAGCGTGCTGGCCGGGCCGCTGGCCGCGCGGATCGGCAGCCGGGCGGTGATCGCGATCGGGTTGGTGCTGGTCGGGGTGGGCATGCTCGCACTGGTCACGGCAGATGCCTCGTCCTCGTACACGATCATCGGGGTGAGCCTCGGGTTCACCGGGTTCGGGGCCGGGCTGAACGTGGGACAGGCGATCGCGGCGAGTCTGAGCGCGGTGCCGAAGGAGCTGGCCGGAGTGGCGAGCGGCGCGAGTCACTGGGTGCGGCAGAGCTCCGGTGCACTGGGGATCGCCATCCTCGGCAGTGTGCTCGCGTCGGTCTACTCGGACCGGTTGTCCTCGCATCTGAGTGGGCTGCCGGGCGAGTCGGCGGACAAGGTGCGCGACTCGGTGGGGGCGGTCAAGGCCGTCGCCGGCGGGCTCGGTACCGATCGGGCCAGCGATCTGGTGCGGTCGGCCGGGTCTGCGTTCACCGGCGGTATGCACCTGGCGATGGTCGTGGGCGCGGTGCTCAGCTTCGTCAGTGCGGTGGTGGTGTTCGCGCTGCTGCCGAAGGGCAACCTGGCCAACGGCGGAGAGGGCGAGGGGATCGGCTGATCCGAGCCGCGCCGGCCGTGCGCCCCGGTGCGGTGGTCACCGCGCCGGGGGCGTTCGGCATTGCTCCTGCCGATAGCCTCATCCGCGCTGGTGGGGGCCGATGTTCAACGGCTGGCTGGACGTCGACCGGGTGAAGGAAGCCTTGAACACGCTCTCCCCGGGCGCAACCGGCCACGAGCCGCGCTAGCCCCCGGTCGACGGACGCCGCGCTCCCGGCGTCACCGAACGCGCCTCGGCCGGCCGAGCGCTGCCACGAGCAGCGTGCGGCCGGCCGAGCGCGTTCTCAGGCGGCCGCAGCCGGGCGGGGGAAGCCGTCGAGGCCCGCCGGGTCGTGGCCCAGACCGGCGGGTGCCACCCAGTCGAAGGCGCGGAAGACCGCCGGCCCCAGGCCGAGCCCCTCGGCGGCCTGCTCGCGCAGCCGGTTGGACGTGAACCCGCCGATGACGTTCATCTGGGCGTCCCGGTAGAGCCGTTCGACCTCGTGACCGTGGGTCACGCCGGTCGCGCCGTGGATCTGCACGGCCCGGGCGGCGACCTCTACGGCCATCTCGGTGGCGTAGATCTTGAGCATCGCGATCAGGTCCCGCGCGGACCGGCCGGCGGCGCGCTCGCACGCCGCCCGGCGGGCCAGCAGCCTGGTGGCGTCGATCTGCGCACGGGACTGGGCGAGTTGGGCCTGTACCCCCTCCATGTGCGCCAGCGGACGGCCGAACGAGACCCGCTCCAGGGCGTGCCGCGTGGCGGCGGCCAGGGCCGACTCCGCGACGCCGATCGCGGCGAAGGAGTTCTTCAGCCACCCCCACGCCATCGTCTCGGCGAGCTCCTCGATCGGCACCGGCACCAGGTCGGTGGGCGCGATGTGGGCGTCGTCGAGGACGAGGCCGCCCCAGGGCATGCCGCGCAGCCCCATGCGCGGGATCTCGTAGCGGCTGACGCCCGGCTGGTGGAGGTCCACGAAGGCGAGGCACCAGGCGGGGCCGTCGTCCCCGGCGAGTCGCTCCCGGCGGGCGAGCACCACGGCCAGATCGGCGTTGGGCGCGTTGGTGATCCTGGACTTCTCGCCGCGGATGACGAACCCACCGCCCGGGCCGGCGGCACGCACCGTGGTGCGGATGGTGCCGGAGTCGCTGCCCGCGGTCGTCTCGGCCACGGCGAAGCAGGCCAGCCGCTCGCCGGAGAGCAGCGGCCGGATCAGCCGATCGTGCGTCCGGGGATCGGCGTAGGCGGAGATCAGCTTGACGCACAGCAGCGCGGACACGGTCGCCGACCAGTAGGTGCCGGGGCAGGCCCGGGCGAGGGCCTCCATGGCCGCGGTCTGGGTGAGCGGATCCGCTCCGAGGCCGCCGATCTCCCGCGGTGAGAACAGCCGCAGGTAGCCGCTGTCGACCAGGTCCTTCCAGTTCTGGCTCGGTATTCGGGCCGTCGCGTCGGTCTCGGCGGCTCGCACCGCGATACCGGAGAAGTCGAACGCGGTGACGGTCGTGTGACGTCCGTTCATGTCGGTCTCCCCTTCACACTCAGCCGAGTTCCAGCACGGATGCCGCGATCACCGGGTGCAGCACGTCGACGCCGCCGGTCTCGGCGAAGAACAGCGCGTCGCGGTGCGTCCGTTCGATGAGCCGGTCGCCGGTGGCGGACGGCGGCCCGGCCAGGCGCGCCGCTCCCTCGGTGACCGCGCGGGCGGCGGACGCCACGAAGAGCCGGACGGCGGCCGCGTCGGCGAGCGAGGGACGCCCGGCGTCGAACTGGGCCGCCGCCCGGTACAGCAGCCCGGCGGCCAGCTCGCACTGGGTGGCCAGGTCCGCCAGGGCGAAGCGCGCGGACTGGGAGTGGGTCAGCGGCCGGCCGAAGAGCCGGCGGTCCCGGGCGCCGTCGAGGGCGTCCCGGGTCAGGGCGCGCAGCAGACCGAGCCAGGGCGCACTGGTGAAGACCCAGTCCAGCGCCGCCAGCAGCGGCTCCACCTCGTCCGGGGCGCCGCCGACCGTGCCCAGCACGGCCTCCTGCGGGAGCGCGCAGTCGTCCAGGGCGAGGCGGCCCCAGCTGCAGGTGGGCATCGCCTCCGGGCCGGCCTCGGCGATCCGCAGGCCGGGCGTGGTGGCGTCCACCAGGAACGCCGTCCGGCCACCGTGGTGCCCGGCGACGACCAGGAAGTGGTGGGCCACCGGGGCACCGACGACCAGGTCGAGGTCGCCGCCGAGCACCCAGCCGCCGCTTCCGTCACCGGCGGGCCGGGCCGCCACGGCGGGGTCGGCGGCGGCGCCCCGGGTCTGGTGCAGCGACACCGAGCCCAGCCACTCGCCCGAGGCCATCCGGGGCAAGTAGCGCTCGCGCTGCCCGGCGCTGCCGAACGCCCGGATCGGCACGGTGGCGAGCACCGAGTGCGCGCCGACCGCGAGGGCGAACCCGGGATCGCGGGCTCCCTCGCCCAGCCCTTCCAGGAGGGCGCAGGTCTGGGCGGCGGACAGGCCTGTGCCGCCGAGCGCGCGCGGTACCAGCGGCCCGGCGAGGCCGGGCCCGGGGCGGTCGGCGGCCAGCTCGGCGAAGAGTGCGTGGTCCCAACGGCCGGCGCGGTCGCGGCCGGCCGCGGTGGGCCGCACCACCCGCTCCGCGAGGCTGCGGGCACGCTCGGCCCAGGCCGGCTCGAAGCCGTCCGGGCCGTGGTCGGTCGGAGAATTCGGAAAAACCATTCAGATCCCCTTCTCTCCTTTTTCCGGGGCTCGATTCCCAGGAATTCTCGAACACCGTAGCGAGCTCTGCGCTGATTGCCGACCGACTGGCCCGAAAATTGTCCGCGCGCAACAGTCCATGGCCCGTGCAGCACAGTCAACTACCTTTCAGGCACAGGTCATTACCGAGACACAACGGTCCCTGACAGTCCCTGACAAAGCCCTGACGAAGAATTCATTGCACCTCCGCCGGTGAATCACCCAGCATGTTTCTCAGCGGGAAAAAGGAACCCGACTCCGGGAAACGGAGGGAACGCCATGTCAGTAACAGAGCACCAGAGCGCCCTGCCCCAGCCACTGCCCCGCCTGTCCGACGCGACCCTGCGGGACTCCGCGCACATGGCCGGCGTGGAGTTCGGCCCCAGGGACGCCGCCCGCATCGCGAAGCTGTTGGTGCGCACCGGGGTGGAACTGGTCGAGGTGGGGATGATCTCCGGCCCCTCGTCCAAGGACGCCGACCTGATCACCGCCACCCACGAGGCGATCGGCCCGGAGCGCAGCATGTCCCTGGTCATGGTCCGTGACCGCCACCAGGTCGCGAAGGCCCTGGACGAGGCCAAGCGGCTGGGCGTCCGGTACGTCATGTTCTCGATCCCGACGTCCGAGCAGCACGCGAAGCTCAAACTCGGCTCGCCGAGTCTCAAGTACCTCAACGCGCTGGCCCGTACCGCCATCGGCCTGGCCAAGGACCACGGCTTCCACGTCACGTTCAGCGGCGAGGACGGCGCCCGCACCCCGAAGAGGCGGCTCGTCCCCTACGTCACGGCGGGCTTCGCGGCCGGCGCCGACCGCTTCCGGCTCGCGGAGACCGTCGCCTGTCTGTCGCCCTGGCAGATGGAGGAGGTGATCGGGAACCTCACCGCGATCGACGGGTCCGAGATCGAGATCCACTCGCACAACATGCTGGGCATGGCGGTAGCCAACTCGCTGGCCGCCTACCGGGCCGGCGCGGCCTGGATCTCCGCCACGGTCGGCGGCATCGGCGAGCGCGGCGGCAACGCCCCGCTGGCCGAACTGCTCACCTCGCTGCGCGTCGTCTACGGCGACACCCGCTTCGACCTGACCCACCTCACCGAGCTGAGCCGGCTCGCCCTGCACGGGGCGCAGCTCGGCGATGCCTTCCAGTCCGGCCCCACCACCCCGCACGCCTTCGCCTACGAGCTGCCCGGCCAGCTCAGCCACCCGGAGGCCTACGAGACCCTGCCCGCCGAAGTCGTCGGGAACAGCCGGGAGTTGCGCGTGCGTACCCGCCTGACGCCCGCCCTCGTCGGCTGGGCCCTCGACGATTCGGGCATCGAGGTCGACGTCGACGCCTTCACCGACTGGCTGACCGCGCGCCAGGAGAGCGGCGGACGCCTGCTCGACCGGGACGCCGTCCGCAAGGCCGCCGTCGACTTCCAGTCCCGCTGATCCGGTGCCCCCGCAGACCTGGCCGCCCGAACGACCGCCGCCCCCCGAACCGCCCGCACGTCAACCCGCCGACACCCCAACCGGAAACCCTGGAGGACACCCGTGCCCACCGACACGCTCACCGGTTCCTGCCCCGAGTGCGAGACCGATCTGACCACCCCGCCCATGGTGCAGGGCGAGACCCTCTCCTGCCCCGAGTGCATGCTGACGCTCCGGGTGGACGACGTCCGAGGCGGAGAGCTCTCGCTCCAGATGGTCGAGGTCCAGCTCCGCGACTGGGGCCAGTGATCCCATGGACCGGACCATCGCCATCATCGCGGACCGGATCGGCTGGGAGGAGCGCCGGCTGATCGACGTCGCCCCGGGCCTGGGGCTGCGCATCGACTGGGTCAACGACGAGTCGCTCTGCCTCGGCCACCCCGAGCAGGCGCCGCTCAACGGCTACGACGCCGTCCTCGTCCGCAGCCGCAGCTACACCCGGGGCGGCCTGGTCGCCACCCTCGCGGAGGCGGCGCGGATACCCACCTTGAACTCGGCCTCGGCCATCCGCGTCTGCGAGAACAAGCTGTCCCTGCGCGCGGTGCTGCGCAGCGCGGGTGTGCCGGTGCCCGACTTCCGGCTCGTCCTGTCCCGGAAGGACTTCGACAAGGCGCTCGCCGAGCTGTCGATGCCCGTGGTGCTGAAGCCCGTCTTCGGCGGCATGGGCAAGCGGGTGGCGCTGCTGCGCACCGCCGACACGGCCCCGTCCGTCTACGACTACGTCGAGGACCTCGGGCACGGCTTCGAGCAGGCCTGCCTGATCGAGCCCTACCTGAGCGGCGGCTCCTCGATCCGCTGCTTCGTCGCCGGCCGGGAGCTGGTCGCGGCCGCCGAGTTCGAGAGCGCCGGGACCGACTGGCGCAGCAACGCGGCCCTGGGCAACCGCCACCGCGCCATGGAGCACGACCCCGAGGTGCTGAAGATCGTCGACAGTGTGGTGGACGAACTCGGCGAGGGCATCTACGGCATCGACCTGTTCAACACGCCCGACGGCTACCTCGTCAACGAGGTCAACCACGCGCCGGCCTTCAAGGCGGTGGCCTCGGCGACCGGGGCGGACGTCGCCACGGCCGTCGCCCGCTACCTGAGGGAGGTCGTCGGATGATCCGCGTCGGAGTGGTCGGCGCCTCCGGGCTCGCCGGCGGCGAACTGATCAGACTGGTGACCCAGCACCCCGAGCTGGAGCTGACCTTCCTGGGCGGCGCGTCCAGCGCCGGGCGGCGCCCGGCCGAGCTCCACCCGGGCCTGCGGCTGGACCTCGGCCTGGTGGTCGAGCCGGTCCCCGAGGACCTGTCGGACCGCTGCGACGTCGTCCTGCTGGCGACGCCGGCGCCCGTCTCGGCCGAGCTCGCGGTACGGCTGGCCGACCGCGTCCCGTGCGTCATCGACCTGAGCGGCGCCTTCCGGATCCGCACCCCCGAGCTCCACGACCGCTGGTACCCGGGTGTGCCGCGCCCGGACGGGCTGGCCGACCGGTTCGTCTACGGCGTGCCGGAGCTCGTCGGCGACCAGCTCGTCGGCGCCGCGCTGATCTCCCTGCCCGGCTGCTACGCCACCGCGATCACCCTGGGGCTCGCCCCGCTGGTGCTCTCCCTCGGCCTCGACCTGAGGACCGTGGTGGTGGACGGCAAGAGCGGCTCCAGCGGCGGCGGCCTGCAGCTGCGCACGGCGGACCTGCATCCGCTGCGCAACGGAGCGATCGCGCCGTACGCGCCGGTGGGGCACCGCCACGCGGCGGAGGTGCGCGACTTCCTGGACCGGGGCAAGCCCGGGCGGATCGGCTCGCTGAGCATGTCGGCGTACGGGGTGTCGCACGTGCGGGGGCTGATGGCCAGCTCCTACGTGTTCACCGACGACGAGGTGGACACCCGCACCCTGCAGCGCGCCTACCTGCGCTTCTACAAGGGGCACCACTTCGTGCGGGTCCGCCGGCACGACGAGACGCTCATCCCGGTGCCCGACCCGCAGGCGGTGCTGGGCTCCAACTACTGCGACGTGACCGTCCTGCACGACCCGGAGGGCGGGCGGATCGTCGTGCTGGCCGCCCTGGACAACCTGGTCAAGGGCGCCGCCGGCCAGGCCGTGCAGGCGATCAACAAGCGGTTCTCGCTGCCGGAGGAGACGGGGCTGACGATGCAGCCGGTGATGCCGGCATGAGCGCCGCGGCACCCACGGTGGTCAAGCTGGGCGGCTCCACCCTGCACGCCATGTCCGAGGCGTGGTGGGACGACCTGGCCGAGCACGGGCGCGACCATCCGCTCGTCCTCGTGCACGGCTGGTCCAAGCCGCTCAGGGAGCTGCGGCCGGAGTACTCCGAACCGTCGGCGATCCTGCGGGACCGCTACGGCAACCAGAGCCGGTGGACCACCCCGCAGGTGATCGCCGACATCAAGCGGGTCAGCGCCGAACTGGCCGAGCAGGTCATCGGCCTGCTCGAAGCGCGGGGCATCGGCACCGAGCGCCTGGTCGGCAGCGACGGCCTGGTCAGCGCGGGTGAAGGCGAGCGCTGGTGGTGGCAGGACAAGCAGCTGGTCGAGCGGGAGAACCTGGTCGGGCCGATCACCGGGGTGGACCCGGGCCCGCTGGCGGACCTGCGGCCCGGCAGGTGCCACCTGGTCACGCCGCTGGCCCGCAACGCCGCCGGGCAGGAGGTGAACACCGACGCCGACCGGGCCGCCGCCGCCGTCGCCGGGGCCACCGGAGCCGCCGATCTGGTGCTGGTCACCGATGTCACGCATCTGCTGATCGACGGCGAGCCGGTGCACCGGATCACCGCCGAGGCCGCGGCCGAGTTCCGCGACCGGGGCGCCAAGGGCGGCATGCGCAAGAAGCTGCGGGCCGCGGGCGAGGCCCTGGACCGGGGTGTCGGGCAGGTCGTGATCGGCAGCGCGCCGGTCACCGAGCTGCTCGCCGCCCGTACCGGCACCGTCATCACGCGAACGTGAGGAGTACGCACATGGCGCGATCCCGTGTGCTCGTCGTCAACAACGGAACCCTATCCCTGAAACAACTCCGCTCCCGATTCGAGGAGTTGGGCTCGGATACGGACGTGGCCGACGCGGCGTCGGTACCCGCCCGGCTCGACGGCCGCCACCAGGCGATCGTCCTGAGCGGCACCAAGGTCCGGGCCTGGGACCACGACTTCTACCGGCCACTGGTCGACCTGGTCATGGGCGCCGACGTCCCGGTGTTCGGCATCTGCGGCGGCATGCAGATCCTCGCTGTCTCGGCCGGCGGCCGGCTGGCCGAGGGGCCGCAGCGGGTCGGCGGATTCGATGTGCGGGTCGACACCGAGGAGCCGCTCTTCGCGTACGTGAAGCCCACCGTGACGGTCTTCCACCGCCACACCCTCTACCTGCAGGAGGCTCCGGAGGGCTTCCGCTCGATCGGGCGCTCCGAGCACGCGCCGGTGGAGTTCCTGCGCTCCGAGGACGGCCGGATCCTCGGCTCGCAGGCCCACCTGGAGTTCCGCCGCGACGGCCTGGAGATCCTGCGCGGCTTCGCCGAGCTCTACCGGTGACCGCGCCCCGCAGCACCAACCACCTCACGCACTGGAGGACTTGAACATGACCGATCTGGAAGGACCGCAGCAGCCCGCGTTCACCGTCCACCTGGGCGGCAGCGGCGGCAGCGTCAAGGGATGGGTGGTCGTCGACAGCCTCGTCGACGGGCTGGCGATGGGCGGCACCCGGATGACCCCGGGCGTCACCGAGGAGGAGGTGGCCGGCCTCGCCCGCGACATGACCGAGAAGTTCACCCTGGCCGGCCTGCGCATCGGCGGTGCCAAGGCCGGCATCGTCTCCGACGGCAGCGACCGCGAGCAGACCTTCCGCACCTTCGGCCGCACCGTCAAGCCGCTGCTGCACGGCGGCATCCACCTGGGCATCGACATGGGCGTCACCCCCGCCGACCGCGCGGTGTTCTTCGAGGAGGCCGGCTACGACCCGCGCTACCGGCTGGGCGCGCCGGACATGCCCGTCGACTGGCGGACGTACTACGAGCCGCTGATCGACTGCACCGGCCACGGCGTCGGCGTCGCCGCGCTCACCGCGCTGGAGGCGGGCGGCCGCACCGAGCCCGCCCGGGTCGTCATCCAGGGCTTCGGCGCGGTGGGCCGCGCGGTCGCGCGGTTCCTGGAGGAGCGCGGGCACATCGTCGTCGGCGTCGCCGACGTGCAGGGCACCGTCCGCGCGGACCGGCTGCCGGTCGCCGACCTGGCCGCCATCACCGACGAGTTCGGCCACATCGACCACTCCCGGCTACCGCAGCACGTCACCGTGGACACCGCGCCGGACGCCTGGCTCGACGTCGATGCCGACCTGCTGGTCCTCGCCGCCCAGAAGTACGCGCTCAACGCCGAGAACACCCACCGGCTGCGCGCCGGCCTGGTGGTCGAGGGCGCCAACCTCGCCTCCAGCGCCGAGGCGAAGGAGAAGGCGGCCGCCGCGGGCGTCACCCTGGTCCCGGGCGTCATCGCGAACATCGGCGGCGCCGGCTCGGCGGCCCTGGCCGTCACCCGGGTCGTCCCGTTCGAACTGCCGGCGCACGCGCGAAAGGCGTGGGTCTTCGACTGGGTCGCCGACAAGGTCCGCCGCAACACCCGGGACCTGCTGGAGATCGCCGCCTCCCGCGCGGGCGACCCGCTGCCCGAGCTGCTCGCGGCCCGACGGCAGGAGCTCCGGTGAGCCCGGCCGCCAAGGCGGCCACCACCTCGGCCGCGGACCGCCTGGCCGAGTACCGGCGGCGCGGCTGGTGGCGCGACGAGACCTTCCTCGACGACCTGCGCCGGCAGGCCCGGCTGCGGCCGCGCAAGCTGGCCATCGCCGGACGGCGCCTGGACGAGGCCCGCACCGACACCCTCGACTACGCCGAACTGTCCCGGCTGGCCGACCGGTTCGCCGGGGCCCTGCTGGAACTGGGCGTCGAACGGGGCGACGTGGTCGCCGTACAGCTGCCCAACCGGTGGGAGATGGTGCCGCTGATGTTCGCCTGCATGGCGGTCGGCGCGGTCATCTGCCCCATCGCGCCGGTCTGCCAGGAGGAGGAGCTGCGCCACCGGCTCTCGCTCACCGGGGCCCGGGTGTGCATCACCGTGCCGGAGTGGGAGGGCTACCCGCTCGCCGGGACGGTGAACGCGCTGCGGGGCGGACTTCCGCTGGAGCACGTGGTGGTGGTCGACGGTCACGCTCCCGAAGACGCGATCGACTTCCACGACCACTTCGTCTCCGCGCACTGGGAGAAGGAGCGCATGGGCGACCTGGAGGGCCGCCAGCTCCGGCCCGACGAGCCGTTCGTGGTGCTGTTCACGTCCGGCACGACCGGATTCTCCAAGGGCGTGGTGCACAGCCAGAACACCGTGCACTCGGGCGTGCGCGGCTACGTGGACACCTTTCTGCTCTGCGACGACCTGGTGGTCGCGGTCACCACTCCCCTGGTGCACTACTCCGGCTTCGGCCAGGGCATCCTCGCCGGGGTGATGCTCGGCGGGACGATCGCCTTCCAGGACGGTCCGGACCACGTCGGCCTGCTGGACCTGGTCGAGCGGTACGGCGCCACCGTGCTGTACGGGCCGCCGCCGACCCTGTCCGGCGTCGCCTCCGCCCAGCAGCGCGATCCGCACGACGTGTCCAGCCTGCGCCACACCATCACCGGTGCGGCGCCGGTGCTCCAGGAGCTGGTGGACGAGCTGCGCGACACCTTCGACGCCCGCACGTACTCGGTGTGGGGCATGTCCGAGTTCGGTCCCGTCACCATCAGCCGGCTGGACTACAACCAGGACTGGGCGGCACACAGCCACGGCCGGCCGATCGACTCCATGGAGATCCGCATCGACCTGTGCCACGACCCCAGCAAGCGGGCCCCGGTGGGCCGGCTGCGGGTGCGCGGCGCGTCCCAGGCGCTCGGCTACTACAAGCAGCAGGACGCCTTCGACGCCGAGCTCACCGAGGACGGCTGGTTCGACACCGGGGACGTGGCCCGGGAGGACGGCCGCAACGGCATCCGCATCCTGGGTCGCGCCAGGGACACCATCCTGCGCGACGGGGCGGTCGTCCCGATGGCCGAACTGGAGGCGATCATCTCCCGGCACCCGGCGGTCACCGAGGCCGCCCTGGTCGGCCCCACCGGGCAGGTGGACGACCCGATCCTGGCGGTCGTCGTCCCCCGCGGCGGGGCCCGGCCCACGCTGGCGGACATCCGCGCCCACCTGCTCGACCACGGCCAGGCCCCCCGGTTCCTCCCGGAGCGGCTGGAAGTGGTCGACGCCCTGCCCAAGACCCTGACCGGCAAGGTCCGCAAGGTCGAGCTCCGGGAGCGCTACGCCGGAGCCTGACCCGACCCGCCGCCGCCGTCCGCCGCCCCGACCGCGCCGCTTCCGCTCAGCCCGTACCCCCTGGAGGAGCACCATGTCCGACCCCGCACCGGTGACCATGTCGGCGACCCTCGCCGCCGACGACGCACTGGCCCGCCGGCGCCTCGCCGGGGAGCAGGTCCTGTCCCTGGCCAGCGGTGAGGTCGGCCTCCCGGTCCTGCCGGTCCTGCGGGAGAGGCTGGCCGCGGCGGCGGACCGCAACGCCTACGGCCCCGTCGCCGGCAGCCCGGAGCTGCGCTCCGCGGCCGCCGGCTACTGGCGGCGGCGGGGCCTGGACACCGACCCCGAGCTGGTGGTCTGCGGCCCGGGCAGCAAGCCGCTGCTGTTCGCCCTGGTGCTCGCCATCGGCGGCGACGTGGTGGTGCCGGTGCCGAGCTGGGTCAGCTACCCGGCGCAGGCCCGGCTGGCCGGGGCCCGGGTCATCCCGGTACCCGGCCGGCCCGGGGAGGGCGGGGTACCCGATCCGGCGCTGCTGCGGGCGGCGGTGGGGCGCGCCCGGTCCGCGGGCCTGAACCCGCGGTGCGTGGTGGTCACCCTGCCCGACAACCCCACCGGCACCGTCGCCACCCCCGCCACCGTCCGGGAACTGGCGCGCGCGGCACGGGAGCTGGACCTGGTCGTCGTCTCCGACGAGATCTACTGCGACCTGGTCTTCGACCCGGCCGACCGGGCCTTCTCCCCCGCCGTCTTCGCGCCCGAGCGGACGGTCGTCACCACCGGCCTGACCAAGAACCTGGCGCTCGGCGGCTGGCGCACGGGTGTCGCCCGGCTCCCGGACAGCCCGCTCGGGCTCGGGCTCTGGGCCCGGCTGGTCGGCGCGGCCAGCCAGATCTGGTCCAGCGTGGCGGCCCCGGTGCAGGCCGCAGCGGCCTACGCCTTCGAGGAGCCGCCCGAGGTGGTCGCCTACGTCGCTGCCGCCAAGCGGCTGCACGAGGTGGTGGCCCGCGCGGTGGCCCGGCGGTTCACCGCCGCCGGCGCCACACTCGCGCCGGTCCGGGCCACCTGCTACCTCTACCCCGACTTCGAACCGCTCCGGGACCGGCTCGCCCGGGTCCACCAGGTGGGCAACGGCCGCGAGTTGGCCGAACTGCTGGCGGAGCGCCACGGAGTCGGCCTGCTGCCGGGCAGTGCCTTCGGCGAGGACGAACGCTCGCTACGGATCAGAGCCGCGACCAGCCGGCTCTACGGCGAGACCGACGCCGAGCGCTCCGAAGCCCTGTCCGCCCCGGACCCCCTCCGACTCCCCTGGATCGGAGCCTGTCTGGACCACATCACGAGAACCCTGGCCCACCTGGTGTCCGACCAGTCCCCCTCCTCCCTAGGAGCCCTCTCATGACCATCGTCTTCGAGTGCGAGTACAAGGGCCTGCGGTACGCGGGCCTCGGCCTCCCCGCCCCCGGTGAACCGCACACCCTCTACCGGGTGGCCGAGGGGCAGCTGAGGGCCGCCGTCATCGCCGGCGGGACGCAGGCCGTCGCCGCGGCCGTGACCGGGGAGGCGGGCGGCGGGGCCGAGACCGTCTCGGTGCACGCGGACGACCCCGAACTGCGCTACCTCCCCCCGCTGCTGCCCACCGCGACCAACAACTCCCTGGTCAACGGCTTCATGGGCACGCACCGCTCCAAGTTCGACCGCGATCCGGCGCCGGACGAGGAGTTCACCCCGCCCAACTACTACCTCAAGGGCTTCGGCTCCTGGCTGCGGATGCCGGACGAACCGCTGGTCACCCCCGCCGCTCCGGTCTGGCTGCTGGAGGAGCCGGAGGTCGCGCTGGTCTACGTCAACGACGAGGACGGAAACCCGCACTACGCCGGCTACACCTTCGGCAACGACCTGAACGACATCGGCCTGCACCTGCGGAACAAGTGGGCCTGGACGCCGTACGCCAAGCTCTGCGAGACCTCCCTCACCCCGTGGCTGTTCCTCGACAAGCCGCCCCGGACGGTGACCGGCCGGGTCACCGTCCAGCGTGACGGGGCCGCCGCCTGGTCGGGGGACTTCTCCTGCGGCGCCGACTCCCTGTACCACCGGGTGCCGGACATGGCGGAGCACCTGTTCTCGTACCCGCTGCTGCGCCGGCCCGGGCTGGTGAACTACCTGCTGCTGGGCGCCGACAAGGCCAGCTACCACGACGGGTTCCGGATCGAGGACGGCGACCGGCTGGTCATCGACGTGACCAGCCACGGCGTCGTCCTGGCGAACCCCGTCCGGTACGGTCAGGCCGTCGCGGCCAGGTCGTAGGACGGCTCCGCGATGGTACCGGCCGCCCGCCCGGCGGCAGGCCGCCGGTGCCGGAGCACGGCGTCGAGGTAACCGGAGATGGCCTCCTGACTGCGGGTCAGACACTCGATGCGCTGCCGCATCCGGTCCCGCTCGCGCTCCAGGGTGGCGATCGTCTCGTCGCTGGCGCCGGTCACGTGGATCAGACGGCCGCCGAGGCACGGCAGGATCTGCTTGATGATCCGGGTCGACAGGCCCGATTCGAGCAGCCCCCTGATCTGCAGCACCCGGTCGACGCAGCGCTCGTCGTAGTCGCGATAGCCGTTCGGGGAGCGGTCGGCCACGAGCAGCCCCTGCTCCTCGTAGTAGCGCAGCAGCCTGCGCGGGGTTCCGGTGCACTCGGACAGCTCCCCGATCCGCATGTGACCCACCTCATGTCCAACCGCTTGACATTCACACCTATGTGAGGGTTCGAGGATAACAGCATGTCAACTTCTCAGACAGAGACACTCGTTGAGGCTCCCGCCGCACCGGAGGGCGGCAGGCTGCCCTGGTCGCCGCTGCTGGCACTCGCCACCGCCGCCTTCATGGGCATCCTGACCGAGGCGCTGCCCGCGGGCGTGCTCCCGGAGATGGCCCGCGACCTCTCGGTCAGCGAGTCCGCGGCCGGGCAGTCGCTGACCATCTACGCGATCGCCACCGGACTCTCGGCGATCCCGGTGGCCATGGCCACGGCGGCATGGCGCCGCCGCAAGCTCCTGGTGGTCGCGGTGGTGGCGTTCGCCATCGCCAACACGGTCACCGCAGTCTCGTCCGCGTACACGCTGACCATGGCCTTCCGGCTGGTCGCCGGCGTGGCCGCGGCCGTGGTGTGGGCCGAACTGGTCGGGTACGCGCGCCGCCTGGCACCACCACAGCTCCAGGGCCGGGCGATCGCGATCACCATGGCCGGCATCCCGCTCGCACTCTCCCTGGGCATCCCGATCGGCACGTTCCTCGGCAAGGTCTTCGGCTGGCGGCTGACCTTCGGCCTGGTGACCGCCGTCTCCGTCGCCCTGGTGGTCTGGATCATGGCATCCGTCCCGGACTACCCCGGCCAGCGGGCGGACAAGCGGGAGCCGATCCTGGGCGGGCTGCGCCTGCCCGGTGTGGTGGCGGTGCTGTTCGTGGTCGCCGCGTACGTCCTGGCGCACAACATCCTGTACACCTACATCGCGACCTTCCTCGACAAGTACCGCATGGGCGGCTCGCGTGACCTGGTGCTGCTGATCTTCGGCATCGCCTCGATGGTGAGCATCTGGATCACCGGTGCCCTGGTCGACCGCCGACTGCGGACGCTGACCATCGCCAGCACCGCCCTGTTCATCGTGGCCGCCGTCCTACTCGGACTGCTCGCCGACAACGCCGCCGTGGTCTACCTCGCGATGGTGCTGTGGGGGCTCGGCTGGGGCGGCGTCGCGACCCTGCTGCAGACCGCGGTGACCGACGCGGGCGGCGACCGCGGCCAGGCCCTGCTGGTGACCACCTGGAACTCCTTCATGGCCGGCGGCGGCGCGGCCGGCGGCATCATCCTCGACGCCCTCGGCCCGACGTCCTTCCCCTGGTTCGTCCTGGCACTGCTGGCGCCGGTGCTCCTGGTCGTGGTCGGCGCCCGCGCGCACGCCTTCCCGGCCAAGCGTCCGGGAGCGCTCTGACCCACGGCCGGCCGGCGCCCGGAGACCGGGCGCGGCCCGGCGCCCGTACGAGGAACGGCCCCTGGTGCACAGCGGTGACCGAAACCGCTGGCCATCAGGGGCCGCGTCGCGTTCCGGCCGCGTCCCCGCCTCGCGACGGGGCGGGGCCGGTCACCCGTGGCCGATGCGGTAGCCCACCCCGCGCACCGTGATGATCCAGGTGCTGCCGAGCTTCGCCCGGAGCCCGCTCACGTGCGTGTCGATGGTCCGACTCGAGTCCGACCAGTCGGTGTCCCACACCCGGGCCATCAGCTCCTTCCGGGACAGCACGCTCTCCGGGCTCGCCGCCAGGACGTGCAGCAGCTCGAACTCCTTCGCGGTGAGGCTCACCGGCTCGCCGCGCAGGCGGACCTCCCGGGTGCGGTTGTCGATCCGCAGCGGATCGAGGACGACGGTGCGGGCCGGGTCCGACCGCGGGTAGGCCCGGCGCAGCAGGGCCCTGATCCGGGCGGTCATCTCCCGCGGGCTGCAGGAGGTGACGACGCAGTCGTCCGCGCCGGCCTGTAGCGCGAGGATCCGGTCCAGTTCGGTGTCGCGCGCGGTCACCGAGATGATCGGCTTGTCCCCGGCCTCGCGGATCTGCCGGCAGACCTCCAGGCCGTCGATGTCCGGCAGGTCCAGGTCGAGCAGGACCAGGTCCGACTGCTGGTGGGCCATCAGCGCCTCCGCGCCGGTGTCGACGCTCCGGGCGGAGTAGCCCTGCCGACGTAGGTCGCGCACCCGGGTCTCGGCCTCGGTCGCGTCATCCTCCACGACAAGGACCCGGACCGCCAACGCTCCGGCGGCTTGGTCGAGTTGAGTCATCGCTCCCCCTCGTATGCCACGTATCGTCCCACCTAAATAATAGTAACTTTTATTTTTGTCGTCAGCGGTCATGCGAGCTAACGTCGGATGGACAACAGATCACGGCGCCATCGCCCGCCGACAGGGGAGGATCATGTGATGCAGGAGAGGGCCGCCCGGACGCGCCAGGACTTGATCTGCGCCGCCGCGCGGGAGTTCGACCGCAACGGGTACGCGGGATCGTCCCTGGCCGACATCACCAGGTCCGCCGGGATCTCCATGGGGGCGCTGACCTTCCACTTCCGGAGCAAGCAGGACCTCGCGGCCGAGGTTCGGGCGGAGGGCCAGGCCGCCACCCTCGCCGTGGTGGGCCGGGTGGCGGAGCGCTGGGAGGACCCGGTGCGGTCGGTGGTCTCGCTGACCGTGGCCCTCGCCGAACTGCTGGAGCAGGACGTCGCCGTGCGCGCCGCGGCCCGGCTGGCCAGGGAGCAGCCCGGGGTGGGGCCCGACTGGTCCGCCACCTGGGCGCCGGTGATCCAGGAACACCTGGGGCGCACGGGTGCGGGCCGGTCGGGCCCGGCGGCGGACCGGACCGTCCTCGCCACCCTGGCCGACTACCTGCTCCTCGGAGCAGAAGACCGGGCCCGGCGGCAGGCCGGCCGGCCTGCCGCACTGGATGACCGGACCGCCGGGACGCTCGCCCGGATCTGGGAGATCGCCCTGCGTGGGCTCGCGACGGAAAGCCATTCCTGACGCTACGTCACGTCACGTTCACAACCCCCTGTTCGCGTCAGATCGCAGTGCAGCCGCCGTCGACCGGGACGGCGCCACCGGTGACGAACGAGGCCTGATCGCTGAGCAGCCAGGCCGCGGCGCGCGCCACCTCACTGGGCTCCGCGAGGCGCCGCTGGATCGCCCGGGCCGCCGCGGCCTGCTCCAGCTGCGGCAGCTGGAGCATGGCCTCCTCCAGCAGTTCGGTACGGGTCGCCCCGACCATCAGCGCGTTGATCCTGATGCCCCGCTGCCCGTACTCGGACGCGGCGGCCCGGGTCAGACCGAGGACGGCGTGCTTCGCCGCGACGTACGGGGAGACCGCCCCGGTGGCGAACAGCCCCGCGGTGCTTGAGGTGTTCACGATGGCACCGCCGGAGCCCTGCCGCAGCATCACCGGCAGCTGGTGCTTCAGGCAGTTCCACACGCCGCGGACGTTGACGTCCATGATCCGGTCGAAGACGGCGTGGTCCGTCGCGTGCAGCTCGGCCCCGATCGCGCCCCAGCCGGCGTTGTTGAACGCCGCGTCCAGCCGGCCGTAGGCCGCCACGACGGTGTCGACGGCCCGCTCGACGTCCGCCGGTGCGGTGACGTCCCCCGCCGCCACCACGGCCCGGCCGCCCTCGGCCCGTATCTCGTCGGCGAGTTTGCGCAGGTACTCCTCGCGGCGGGCCATCAGCACCACCGCCGCCCCCTCGTCGGCGAACAGCCGGGCGGCCGCCGCGCCGATCCCGCTCGAAGCTCCAGTGATCATGACCGTCTTGTCGTGCAGTAACCCCAGGCGGCGTCTCATCGGATTCCCCTCTCGACCAGCCCAGTCACTGACGCTCCGCCATATGGGCGAAGCACGGGGATCTTTCCATCGCGCCAACGAGTTCACAATACCTTCACACCTTCACACGAGCCTCGCCCAGCTCGATCCGCTTGGTCGCGCTCGGCGTGGCGATGCCCGGCAGCAGGCAGCGCCAGATCTCCTCGATCCGCTGCGGCAGGTCCCGGTGACCGGTTTCGATGGCGGAGTGCATCTGGGCACCGGTACAGGAGTTGACCAACACCCGGGCGAGCGCGTCGGCATCCGTCCCGGCCCGCAGCTCCCGCCGGCTCTTGGCCGTACGGAGCTCGTCGACGATGATCCGGGTCCACTGCTGGTGGGAGTTCTCCTCCGGCGGGAGGAACTGGTCCTGCTCCCACACCAGCCGCGCCCCCGCCCGCAGCATCGGATCGTCGCGGAGCTGGTACGCCCAGGTGAGGGTCACGTCCACCACGCGCTGCAGGCCCTGCGAGGGCTGCGGCGGAACCACGAGCTCCGGCTGTGCGGAGACGATCTCGCGCGCCAGGTCGTCCTTGTTCCGGAAGTGGAAGTACATGGCCCCCAGCGTCACACCCGCCCGGTCGGCGATCTTCACCACGCTGGCGCCCTGGAAGCCCAGTTCGCCGAACACCTCCGCCGCAGCCCGGATCAGCGCAGCACGCGTCCGCTCGGCCCGCTCCTGCTTGACGACCCGTTGCGCCATCGTTCACCTTCGCTCATCTATACGAAAAGAAAAAAGCTCTTTATTTTATTCACGACAGCAGGCCGGGCGCCAGCCGGGTGCCTCCGCCTGCTCACCTTCCTGGGGGGAGATTCGCCATGGCAACGAGTCCGACCATCACCCACCAAAGAACCACCGTCGATCCGCCGCCTTCCGACGTACCGTCCCTGGTCCGCAAGTCCGTCCCGGCCGAGGCCCTGGTCACCGGCTGGC
The DNA here is from genome assembly GCF_039533515.1 of Kitasatospora cystarginea. Classification (NCBI taxonomy): domain Bacteria; kingdom Bacillati; phylum Actinomycetota; class Actinomycetes; order Kitasatosporales; family Streptomycetaceae; genus Kitasatospora; species Kitasatospora cystarginea. The sequence goes on from NZ_BAAATR010000047.1 coordinate 20,418, forward strand.
GGCAGCTGCCGGACGGCGCGCAGCGGGTCACCGCGCGATGGCCGCACGCACACGCCTTCTACGCCGAGGACGGACGCTACAGCCCACTGCTGTTCACCGAGACCGCGCGACAGGCGCTGGCCCTGCTGACCAGCGGCGTGCACCACGTCCCGCTGGGCCACCGCCTCGGGATGGAACGCATCCGGATCGCCGTGAACCCCGCGGCACTCCGGGTGGCCGACGGTCCGTCCGAGGTCGACCTGCTGGTCCGGCACTCGCTCGTGCGGCACCGGCGGCTCGGCTCCGCCCAGTTCGTCTCGCACGTCGAGGCCACCCGTGCCGGGCTGCAGCTCGGCGAGGCCGAGGTGCACTACAGCACCCACCCGCCCGCCGTGTACGACCGGCTGCGCGGCCGCTACGCGGACGCCCGGGAGGCGTTCGCCCGGGCCCTGCCGCCCGGTCCGCCCGTCCCCGCCCCCCGGGTGGGTCGCGGCAGCGAAGGGGACGTCGTCCTCACGCCGACCGACTCCGCGCACCGGTGGCGGCTGCGCCTGGACGTCGGCCACCGGGTCCTGTTCGACCACCCGCACGACCACGTTCCGGGCATGGTGCTGCTGGAGGCCGCGGCCCAGGCGGCCCAGGCCGTGGTCGACCACCCCGTGGTGGCGGTCGCGTTCGACACCACGTTCCTGCGGTACGTCGAGTTCGACCGGCCCTGCCTGGTGACGGCCGAGCCCGGCCCGTCCGCCGGTCCGGGCCGGTGCCAGGTGGAGGTCGGCGCCACCCAGGACGGCGCGCCGGTCTTCACCTTGACCGTCACCACGGCGCCCCGGGAGGTCTGACCACCCCGGCACCCGGGCCCGCACCGGGTGGCGACGCCTCGGCCGGCTACAGCAGCACGCGACCGGCCGAGGCGTCGCCACGGGTGAGGGACCCCCGAGAACGGCGGAAGGCCGCATCCGTCAGAACGGATACGGCCTTCGAGCTGCTCCTTTAAGGACCTCGGTCCGAAGTCGGAACGACAGTGGTAAACCTGCGGCTCCCGGGTCAAGTGCTCCTTGCCGCCTGGATCGTTCAGGTGGTGTGGGAGGGGGTCTGCTTCATGGCGCTGACGATCGCGCGCTGCGTGACGGCTTCGGTGCTGACGACCGTGCCGGGCTTGATCAGGCCGTGCTCGCCGGAGGCGCCCTGGACCTGGACGGTGCGCTCGCCGAGGAAGGTGAACGACTTGTTGTCGAAGATCCACTCGGTGCGCTGGCCGCTGGTCTCGTTCAGCAGGGCCACCGCGACGCCGTGACGGCCCACGGCGTCGACCGCGTCGTCGACCTTGACCACACCGGGGATCTTGGCGGCGGCCTTGTAGAGCGCGGCCGAGAGGTTCCCGGGCGGGTAGCTCTGGATGAGCAGGTCGCCGATCGTGGTGAACGCCTCCGCGTCCGGGCCGGGCCCGTGGCCCTTGGTCTCCGTGTAGATCTTCTTCAGCAGGGTGTCGGGGTCGGTGGGCAGGGTGGCCAGATAGTTGTACGACGGCGCGTTGAGGTACGGCTCGACCTTCGAGTCCAGGGACGTGCCGTCGATGTTGCCCGGATCGATCAGCCAGCCCTTGTGGCCGTCGAGCGACTGCCACATCTGGCGGGTGTGCAGCGGAGCGCTGACCACCGAGCTCTTGCCCCCGTCCGTCCGCACGTAGGTATTGGCGGTCTTCGCCTCGATGTAGATGAACTGGCCGGCACTCGGCTGCGGGACGGGGGCCTCCTGGGCGGCCAGGGAGATCTGGTCCAGGAGCTGGGTGACTCCGTGCGCATCGGCGGTGCCGATCCGGGTGGTCAGCGCGGGGCCGGCGGCCAAAGTGGCGCCGCCGCCCGAGCTGCCGGACAGCAGGACCCCGGTGGCGACCGCGCCCGCCAGGGCGCACGCCGCCACCGGCAGGACGATCCCGCGGCGCAGGAACCGGTTGCGCGGCTTGGCGGTGCGGGTCGGGGCGGGGCTGGAGGCGGAGTTGTCGAGGTCGTGGTGGATCCGGGCCATCAGGTGCTCCTTGTGGAACTGGTGGCGGCCCGCCGGCAGATCCCACTCCACGGCCGGCAGGAGCCCTTGGGTCTCCTGCCAGTCAGCCGGGTGCGGCTGGGAGGGGCTGGCGTTCATCGGATTCCTTCCTGTGCGGACCGGACCGCGGTCGCGCGGTCGCCATGTATCTGTCGGGAGCGGCGGGCGGGTTCCCGTCTGTCCGCCACGAGTTCCGCATCGGCGAGCTTGCGCAGCTTCGTACGGGCGCGGGAGAGCCGGGAGCGGACGGTACCGAGCGGGATGCCGAGGGCCTCGGCGGCGTCGGCGTACTCGAGGCCCTCCCACAGGCACAGGACCAGGACCTCGCGCTCGGTGCGGCGCAGCGAGCTCATGGCGGTGAGCGCGGCGGCGATCCGGCGTCGGTCGTCCACCTGGCCGGCCACTTCCTCGGCGTGGTCCGGCACTTGGGCAATCGACGGTCCCGCCGCGGCGAGCGCCGCGGCGGCGGCACGGTAACGCCGGTTGCTGCGGCAGTGGTTGCGGGCGAGATTGGTGGCGATACCCAGCAGCCAAGGCCGCAGCGAACCTCCTTCGGGGGCCACCTTGCCTCGCAGCCGCCATGCCTCCATGAACGTCGCCGACATGACGTCCTCCGCGACCGACCAGTCGGCGGTCAGGCGGAAGGCGTGGTTGTAGACGGTTCGGGCGTAGAGGTCGAACAGCTCCGCGAAGACATTCGGATCCCCGGCCCGTACCCGGGTTCGCATATCTGTGGTCACTCCTGTGGACTGTCCGGCACCCGGGAGGGAGTTCCGGTGTCGTGCGTCACATTCCCTGCCGCCGCGGCGCCGCAAGCCGGCGGCACGGCGGTGGCGGTGGCACCGCGTGATGCGTCTACGCCGGCGCGGACGCGCCCTCGCGGTGTCGGAGGGTGTCGTCGAGCCAGTTGTAGATGCGGGCGAGTGCGAGTTTCTGGGCGCCGGCTTGGCAGTGCGCGTCGGCGCCTTCGTCCGCGGTGAACTCGAGCAGGGTCTTGGGGCAGGTCAGCTCGTCGTAGAGCTGCCGGGCCTGTCCGGCGAAGAACAGGTCCCCGGCGGCCTCGCAGACCAGGGCGGGACATTCGATCCGTGCGGCGATGCCGTCGCGGAGGTGGTAGGCGAGGTAGGCGGCGCCGAACGCGCGGGGGGTCGGGGCGCCCATGACGTACATGCCGTGGTTGACCGCCCAGCGCATGACCGGGTCGGTGGCCATCATGTGGTCCAGAAGGGCGTCGAGTTGCGGATCGGCCTCTGCGCGCAGCCGTCGTTCCACCTCCGTCCGCTCACCGGGGATGCTCCTGGTGACCGCGGGGCCGAGGTCATAGACGCCGTCGAGGGCGACCACCGCGGCCAGACGGTGCTCGAACGCCGCCGCCCGAGGGGCGAGTAGGCCGCCCATGCTGTTGCCGAGCAGTGCGATGCGCTGCCCGTCGACTTCGGGCAGCTTCAGCGCGAAGTCCAGTACGGGGCCTACGACGTTCTCCCAGTCCGGGCGGAAGACGAGGCCTTCGCGGTGACGTGGTCCGGGCTGGCCCGGGCCGTCGAAGACCAACACGGTGTAACCGCGCTCGACGCCGGCCAGGGCCCCGAAGAAGTGCATCTCCTCGGCTGTACCGTCGAATCCGTTGTGCATGACCACGGTCGGTCGCGGGGTGCCGGAGGTGTCGGCGCGGTACAGGTAACCGGGCAGTGTGGTGCCCTCGTAGGGGATCCGGACCGGTTCCACGCGGGGGGTGAACAGCGCCGCCGCGGCTTGGAAGCACTCCACGCTACGGTCGTAGGCGTGGTCGTGCCGGGGGTCGCGGGGATCGCCGTGCAGGAAGAACTCCGCCGATCGGTAGTAGTTCGAGGCCCGCAGGAACCCGTCCCGGGCACTCACCGGGTGGCCTGCCGCCAAGTCCCGCGCGGCCTCGCCTGACACCCGGTCGGCCGTGGCCAACCACTCATCGTGCCAGCTGTCGTAGTCGCCTTCGACGATCCGCTGGCTGGTCGAGACCACTTCACCGAAGTCCGCGCCACCGTAGGCGATGTGGCCGAACGACCGGAGCGCCTCGTCCCGGAACTCGGCGTCACCGGGGAACAGCAACCGCCTCAAAACACACTCTCCTTGAGGACGAAGGTAGCCGGGCCGTTCAGTTCCGGTCGAGGGCGGTGTCGGGGATCCAGGAGCCGTGGATGCCGGCGGTGACACGGCGGGGCAGTTGGACGGCGGCGATCCGGTAGGTCGGAGGCGTCGAGGACGAGGAGCTGGGAGGAGTCCTGCTTGAGGTCGGAGGTCACGGTGAGGAGGTAGCCGTCGTCCTCGCGGCTCGCTCCGGCGGCGGGGACGAAGACGGCTTCGCTGGGCAGCCGTGCGTCGCCGACCTGGTGGATGTGGCGGGTGCCGGTGACGCGGTCGTACTTGACGATGCCGTAGCCGCCGAAGCCCTTCTCGTCGGGGAAGGAGATGGCGTACTGGTAGCGGTGCTCAAAGCCCAGCAGGTCCTCGTTGATGGTGGGGAACTCCACGGTGAGGTCGTCGATCTCCCGCTCGCTCACCGATCCCGCCGTCAGGTCGATCACCCAGCGGCGGTTGCGGGAACGGCTGCCCGGTTCGCTGCCGCGTTCGGGGGCGCCGACCCACCAGTTCCAGGAGAGTTGGAAGCCCTCGCGGTCGACGGCCGGGCCTTCCAGCACGATGCGGCCCTGGGCGTCCTCGTAGGCGTTGGCGGTGTGCAGCAGGTTGCCGGGCTCGATGGGGAACCAGCGGATCTTCCCGGCGCCCTGCGGGCCGCGCGGCATGACGCCGATCCGGGCGGGCCGCGCGTCGTTCCAGCCGTAGGGGATGCCGGAGTGCTCGGCCGGGTCGAAGGTGACCGTTCCCTCGATGAAGACGACGTGGTGGCGGGTGATGGCGAAGTCGTGCTTGAGGGAGGCGGTGGCCCCCGGCACCTCGGCGCTGTGCGTGATCCGTCCGTCGGCATCCGCGACGTAGTACGTCAGGAACGGCGGGAAGGGCGAGGAGCCGAAGAAGTGCAGCTCCCCGGTGACCGGGTCGGTCTTCGGATGGGCGGTCATCGCGCTGCGGAGCTTGCCGTCGAAGTCGTGGGCGCCGACGGTGTCCAGTTCGGGCGTGAGCTCGAAGGGGAAGTTGGCCTCACACAGGGCCAGCAGGCGGCCGGCGTGCTCGATGACCCGCAGGAGGGACACCGGCCCCGCCCGCCCTTCCGGCTCCGGAGCGACGGACGCCTTCGTCGGCGGCGCGGGTCAGCCGCGGAGATCCGGCTGCCGTGCCCCCTCGCTGTCATGATGGTCCGATGGGCGACCAGAAGAGGTCCGGACCTCCGCGGGTGGCGGATGAGCGCGCCACGCTGACCGGCTTCCTTCAACGCCAGCGCGACACGCTGGCCATGGCATGTGCGGGGCTCACCGCCGAGCAGCTCAGGGAAAGGGCCGTACCGCCCTCTGGCTTGTCCCTGCTCGGCATTGTCCGGCACATGGCTGACGTCGAGCGGACCTGGTTCCGGAACGTGTTGAACGGCGAGAACAGCACTGCCCACTGGCCCCGGAGCGACGGCGGCGCTTTCGACGTGGACACCGCGGACCCGGCCGAGGCGTTCGAGATCTGGCACGAGGAGTGCGCCCGATCCCGCGACATCGTGGATGCCGCCGAGTCCCTCGACGTCACCGGGCAGTACCGGGACGACGTCTTCTCCCTCCGCTACATCCTCGCCCACATGATCGAGGAGTACGCGCGGCACAGCGGCCACGCCGACCTCCTCCGCGAGCAAGTCGACGGAACCACCGAACCGTGACAGGACCGGTCACGCGTCGTGGCGACGCAGGGCAAGCCACCGGCTTCGGCCCGTGGAGCGGCTTCCGGTGTGGCTTCCCCAGTTGCCTGGTGGACCTCCGTACTCGATCGCCAATGCGCGGGTACCGCCTTCGACGCCGCCCCGGGCCGTTGGAGGTCCTCAAGGAGGCTGAGACGCTTCAGAAGATGCTGCGCCAAAGCCCCTTCCGGCCCCCGGGGCATTGCCGCCGGGTGGCATTGGAGCCGGACGTGGCGCACGCGCCGACCCAGCCTCACCGGATTACCGGACTGGCCGTCAGGACGCTTACCGGGCAGCGATTATCGCTCATCCGGCGAGCCCGAGAGGCCGGTAGCCGTCGACTCGGCCCCGCAGCCGGTGCGGTGATCCGCCCGCCGTACAGTGGGTGGGTCCGCCTCATCGAAACTGACTCCGAAGGAGTTCTTGGTGAAGCTCGCCTCGGCCATTGATCCTCAACTGGCTGGTACGTCCATCAAACTCATCATCGCGGCCACAGCGGTCTACCTCCTCGCGATGTTCGCCCACCTCTTCGAGTGGACGTTCGGCAGCAGGGGGACCGTCGCGCGGCGCTCGGCCGAGCAGACGAGTCTGGCCGAGACGGTGGCGGCGGCCGCTCCGCGTCGGGTGGCCAAGAAGGCCGTGGTCACCGTGGCATCGGGGGACGGCGGTTCCACGACGGTCACGCGTACCGTGCTGGCGGGCGAGGGCGCGGGCGTCGTGACCTCGTCTCGGGGCGGGGTCGAGCAGGTCGACGGGCCGGGGGCGGCCGGTGACAGCCCGCGGGCGGACCTGGCGGGCCGGATCGCGGTCTCGCTGACCACCCTCGGCGTGCTGCTGCACATCGGGGGCGTGGCGACCCGTGGGCTGTCGGTGATGCGCTGGCCCTGGGGCAACATGTACGAGTTCTCCTGCGCCTTCGCGCTCGCCACCGTACTCGTCTACCTGGGCCTGCTGGCGGCCAAGGTGCGGGTGCGCTGGCTGGGACTGCCCGTCACCCTCGGCGTCGTGCTCACCCTCGGCGTCGCGGTGACCGTGCTCTACACCGCGGCGGAGCAGCTCGTCCCGGCCCTCCACTCCTACTGGCTGGGAATCCACGTCACCGCCGCCACGCTCTGCGTGGGCGCCTTCTACACCGCCACCACCGCGACCCTGCTCTACCTCGGCAAGGACACCTACGAGAAGCGCTGCTCCCTGGGCGAGACGACCGGCCCCTTCGGCACCCCGGCCTCCGTCTGGGACCGGCTTCCCGCGGCGGCCACGCTGGACCGGTTCTCCTACCGCATGACCGCGATGGTCTTCCCGCTCTACACGTTCACCGTCATCGCCGGCGCCATCTGGGCCGAAGCCGCATGGGGCAAGTACTGGGAGTGGGACCCCAAGGAGACCTGGTCGTTCGTGACCTGGGTCGCCTACGCCGCCTACCTGCACGCCCGGTCGACCGCGGGCTGGCGCGGGCGAAAGGCCGCCTATGTGGGCGTGGTCGCCTTCGCCTGCATGCTCTTCAACTACTACGGAATCAACATCTTCGTCACCGGAAAGCACTCGTACGCGGGCATCGGCTGACAGTGGTGCTGTTCGCGGTGACGCAAACGCCCCGCTCTCCTGGAAGTAGTGCCGGTCGCTGACGACCCCGCGCCGTCCTCGAAGATGCCTTCGATCATCACCACGTTACGGCCCTGGAACAGGTCGAGGGTGGCTGCCGCCAGCATGTCGAGGACCTCCGGCGGGTGCGAGTCGACGGTCTCCACCGACAGCAGCATGCCGGTGGACATGTCGATGACCCCCGCCGCGACGCAGTCCGGAACCTCGACGCGCAAGGCCTTCACCAGACTCGCGGCCCTCTCGCTCATGCTCTGGGCCGCTCGGACTTCTGACCCGCTGAATTGTGCTCCTTCTCCGTGTTGTCCTGGAAGTGGACCGATGTCGACCCCGTAGTCAGCAACTCAGTTACTGATGAGGTCAGTTGACCTCGCCTTTACTGCTTTCCGCGGTGAGCAGGATGCTGGTCCGCGCCGCGGACTCCTGCGCCTCGGCATGCAGCCGCTGCACATCCATGCCGGCGTCGCCCAGCACTCCGATCAGTGCCCTCTCACCGACCGCCCGGGCGACCAGGTAGCCGTCGGTGAACTGCGACACCGTGTGGTGGAGCCTCGGAGTGTCGCCATGCCCACCTCACGGACACCTCCCATCCTGTGGCGCAGCCGTCGCCCCCCGGGGGACGCTCTCTCGATCCTGCGGCGATCGCGCGGGAAAGGTCATCCGACTGCCTGTCAGCGGCCGCAATGGCCGCGGTGCTGGCCGCACCCCAGCGCCCGACGCTCGACGCCCGACGCCAGCTCGTCACCGCGCCCACGACACAGGCATGGTGACGCCGCATCGGCGATCCGGTGCGCCGTCCGCGGCAGTCGGGAGGGTCCTGGCGTGACGGCTTGTCAGCTGCGTCTGTCAGGACGGAAGCGCGTCGCGGAGGGCCGGGTATCCGTTTGGTATAAAGGTTGGCTTGTTGGTGGGCGAACGCGACGAGCCCGCCAACGGTCCGCGCTGTCTGAGGAAGCTGGGTTTGCGCGGGGGGACCGGCGGAGCAACCAGGGGCGAACGGCGGGCATCGATGGCTGAGTTCAGAACGGTCAGGCCAGGTTCAACGGAAGCGGAGTTGGAGGGGGCGGCGGCAGCGGTGCCGCGGGCGCGGTCCGGTGGCGGAGGCCGGACCGCTGTCCTCCAGGGTGTGCCCGCCAGCGCTGCGGGTGCCGGGGGCGAGTCGGCCGATGCCCTCGACGGCGCTTCGGCCGCCGCGGCCGAACCGGCGGCGAACACCCCGGTGGCCGCGCCCCGAACTCCGTCCGTACTCGGTCTGCAAGGCCTTGCCGTGCTGGGGGTGCTGGCCGAGGCAGGCGGGATGCCGGGCGCGAGGTCCGTCCCCGCCGTCGATGCGGTCATCGTCGCGGCCGGGTTCCTGGTCACCTTCTCGGTGCTGCGGGAGCAGTTGGCGTCCGGGCGTCCGGGCCTGCTGTCGCGCTGGCAGCGCCTGCTGAAGCAGCAGACCCCCGTACTGCTGCTGTGCCTCGGGGCGGCACTGGCCGCGGTCGGACTCGTCGGCGGGCTGCCGATCGCCAAGGTGTTCCGCACGTTGGTGCCGGCGGTCTTTCTGCAGTGCGCGGACTGGGCCCAGTTCCATGCCGACGGGATCCTGCCGAAGTCGGCCTACGACGGCTCGTGGGTTCCGGAGCCCTTCGGGGCGGTCTGGCCGCTCAGTGTCGTCGGTCAGATCGCGCTGGTCTGGCCACTACTGCTGACCGTCCTGCTGTTCCTGCTGCGCGGATCGCTGCGGGTGCTCGGCGCGCTTCTCCTCTCGGCGGCCGCAGCCCTGGTCGCCCTGCCGTTCGCGCTGCCCGCGGCGGCCTGGCGGGGGCTCGCCTCGCACGAGGTGTTCTTCGCCGGCGCCGAGCGGATGCTCGACCTCGCGCTGGGCTCAGTCGCCGCGTGCTGCGCGGTGATCGTGATCCAACGTCGTGGTGCGGGCGGTGCCGTGGCCGGCGCGGGCGGTGCCCGCTCGGCCATCGGCTGGACGCTTGCCGGGGCCGTGCTCTCGGTCGGGCTGGCAGCGGTCGGCGTCAGATCGGGTACCGGCGCCGAGTCAAGGCTGGCGCACCTGGTCCCGGCGCCGACCGCCGCGCTGCTGGTCGAGGGTGCCACCGCGCTGCTGCTCGCCCTGCTCGCCCTGGTGATGGCACTCGGCCGCGGCCCGCTGTGCGGGCTGCTCGGCCGCCCCCTGCTGGTCGAGTTCGGCCGGATCGGGTACGCGGTGCTGCTCGTCGGGCCGCTGCTGTTCTGGCTGCTGCGCCGCGGCTGGCCGCAGATCACCTGGTACGGAGTGCTGCTCGCGGGCCTCGGCCTCAGCTGGCTCGTGGCGATCTGCGTGCACTATCCGACCCGGCGGGCCGCAGTCAGGCCCTGGAGCGCGGCGCGGGCCCTGCCGCTGGTTCTCGCCGGATGCCTCGCGGTGGCCGGCGGCTCGTACTGGCTGCCCACCCGGGCCGCTCAGCTGCTCCGTCCGAACGGCCGCGCACTGGTCCTCGGCCTGGGGGACGGGTTGGCCGGTGACTTCGCCACCGCGCTCAACCGGCCCGGCGGGTCGTTGAACGGCGCGAGCGGGGTCGTCGGGCCCCTGGCCGGCTGCGGGGTACTGGCAGGCTCGGACGGCCACCCCGGCTGCGACGGCTGGCGGCAGCAGTGGCGGGCGGGCCTCGCCGCCAGCGAGCCCGACGCCGTGCTGCTGCACCTCGGAAGGGACGCGGAGGACCGCACGGTGGCAGGCCGGAAGCAGACCGCGTGCGACCCGGCCTACCGTCAGCTGTACCTCGCGCGGCTCGCCGACGCCCTTCAGGTGATCGAGTCGGTGGTGCCGAAGGCCACCGTGTTCGTGATGAACGAGCGGCTCGACAACAGCGCGACCGACCCGATCGGCGCCGCCTGCTACAACCAGCGGGTCAAGGAGTTCGCCGACACCCATCGGGGCAAGGTCAGACTGGTCGACCTCAACGCCGAGCTCTGCCCGGTTGATGCCTGCCGCCAGGGCACCCCCCGGGGCCGCCGGTTCTACGCGACCGTGGACGGCACCCGGCTGACGACTGACGGCCAGGCCCTGATCGCGCCGTGGCTTGAGCAACAGCTCCGCCTGACGGCCCCGGCCGCCACCCGGTAGGCAGAACCGCCAGCCGGGTGGCCGAGGGCCGGTCAGCGCTTCGGCGGCCTGACGGGGCGGTTGCTGCCGGATCCGGTCTCATGGCCGGCGCCGGAGCTCGCGTCCTGACTGTCGACGGGCAGCTGGTACGACTGCGAGAAGCATGACTTGACGGCCTGTTCGGTCAGGGAGCGTCCTGCGAAGTCCAGTCGGGAGTGGTCGTCGGCCGGTGGTATCGACGGGTTGGTGTGGAAGTTGACGGACCACCAGTAGACGCCACCGAGCCTGCGCTGCCGGACGACCTGGCACACGGCGGTGTACCAGGTCGCCTGCACCTGCGGGTTGACCCGCCCGTACCGGTAGAAGTCGCCGGGGCTCCGATAGGCGCCGTTCTCCGCGCCGATGCCGGCCTCCGAGAGCAGGGTGGCGGAGAAGTCGCCGGAGTGCTTGCGGTCGAGCCACTGGTTCCAGGCGGCCGTGATCTGCTCCACACCCGCGCTGTCCGGTGCGTCGACCGGGAAGTAGGCGTCCACCTGGACCTGGTCCACCGGCACGTCGACGTCGTGCGCCACGTAGTTGTCCCAGTTGGTGTCGTACACCAGCTCGCCGGGGAAGCGCTTGCGCAGGTCGGAGACCAGCGCGGACCAGTGCGGATCGCCCTCCAGCGAGACGAGTTCGGTGCCGGCCACCATGGTGGTGACTGACGAGCTCCTGGCGACGTCCGTGTACTGGGCCAGCAGACTGCCGTACGAGGCGAACCACTGATCCCGGTCCGCGGGGGCGAGCGCGCCCCGCCACTGGGGAAGCAGGCTGCGCTCGTCGATGATCGGTCGCAGGGTGATCCGCAGGCCGGCCTTGTGGAAGGTGTCCAGCGCCGGCTTGAGCCTGGCCGGGGAGGGAGTCTTCTTGCCCGTGTGCAGGCTGTTCGAGTCGATGCCGTCGATGTAGACGGGGAAGGAGAGCGCGACGGAATTGGCGCCCAGACCCACCAGGTAGTCGGCGATGCGCTGGGCCTTCCCGCGAATCTCGGATTCACCGTCGGACGGCATGTCCTCCCAGTACACCTGGGCACCCCACTGCGGCATCCCGGGCTCCCACGGGTGGGCCACGGTCGGCACTTCGGCCGACGGCGCGGCGGTCACCGGGTCCGCGGCATTGATCACCGGGTCGGCGAACTCCTTGACGGGGCTCGGCACCGGGGAGGGTGTGGCAGCCGTCGAGAGCCTCGGCACGGCCGAGCCGGACGCCCAGTGCAGCGGTTGGCTTCCCATGGCGAGCGGTACGGCGGCGACGGCGGTCACCACGGTGACCGGGAGGACAGCGAGCCAGGGGCGACGGGATCGGGTCATGGCGTCGGGTTCCTGTGAGGTCTGAGTAGGTCGGGTCGCTGGCGCCGCACGGGGCCCGCAGCGGATCAGGCGGGCTTCGCGATCACCACGAACTTGTTCTCCTCGCCCCGGACGAACTTCAGGAAGCCGCGGAACCCGCCTATGCCTTCCAGCACCGAGAAGACCGGTATGAGCACGACCACGGCGATCGGCTCCCACCAGCGGCGCCGGCCGCCCGCCGAGACCAGCCCGTTCAGCCGGAGGCCCTCCCAGTACATCCAGATGACGTACCCGAAGTTCAGCGCCCAGAGCAGCACCACGGACTGCGCGACCGGCGAGGTGTTCAGCGAGCCGCTCAGCCAGGCGAAGGCGAGCACCATGGCGATGTGCTGAAGCGGGCCGATGATCCAGGTGGAGACGCACAGGGCCAGGAACCAGCGGTGCCGCAGCGGGATGCTCCGGTTGAAGCACAGCGCCACGAGCCCCCACGACCAGCGCTCCCGCTGCTTGACGAAGTCCCGGACGCCCGCCGGCGAAGCCCCGTAGCAGCGGCCGTTGAACCAGTCGCTGCGGCCCGGATAGCGGCGGCAGAACGTGAGCGCGAGTTGGGCGTCCTCGACGATGGCCTTCGGGCCGAAGTCCCAGCCGATGGTCGCCTCGACGGAGGCCCGGAGCAGGAGCAGCTCGCCGTGCACGCCGGCGATGGGCGTGCCGGTGCCGGTGAGCGCCCGGAACCGAGCGATGTCGTCGGCCGGCCGGACCGCGTCGGCCAGCCAGGTGAAGCGGTTGACGGCGAGTTCGCGCGGGTAGGTGAGAATGCCCTGCGCCATGTGCTTGGCCTCGTCGGGGCTGGATCGGCGCTGGCGGTTGATGAACTGCGCGAGCGTCTCGGCGGTGTCCGGCCCGACGCCCGTGTCGTCGTCCATGTGCAGGACCCACACCTCGTCCCGGGCCTCACCCTCGGCGATCCGCAACTCGTGCGCGTAGTGGTTGGCCCGGGCCTTGAACCGGGTGCCGTTCGGCGGCCGGTAGGCCTTCGGCACCGTGACGATCCTGATCCGCGGATCCGCGGCGCCGAGGGTGTCGATCCGGTCGGCGGCCTCGCAACCCTCCTCGGTGAGGACGTCGACTCGGAGCTGGGAGAAGTACACCGGGAGATGGGCGACGTACGACTGGACGGATCGCTCCAGGGCCGGGTAGGTGTCATGCCGGCCGATGGTCGGCACCAGCACGATCAGGAGATCGTCGGACACCTCCGCGGCGGGGGTCATCTCGTGGCTGCGCCGGATCCGGCGCCGGATCAGCAGCGCGCCCTGGAGGCCCACCAGGACGCCCACGGCCGGGACCGACCACATGACGGTGAGGATCCAGCCCAGTGGAGTGTGGTTCGGCCGATAGGTCCACAGGCCGAACCCGAGGAGGGCCAGGAACGGCAGGGCGAACGGCGTCAGGCCGGGGCGCCACTGGGAGATCCGGTGAGCCAGCTTGTCGGTTGCCCTGGTCATGCGGGTAGCACTGCCTTCCTCCGAACGGTCCGAGGCGGTCCGACCAGTGGCCGGACCGCCTCGGGTCCCTGCTCCTGCGGCTGTGGCCGTCGGCCTGTCAGCCCTGCTGCTGCGGTTCCCCCGGCGTGGGCTGGGCTGGTGCCGCCATGCCCGGATGCGCCGGGGCCTGTTGTCCGAACCCCTCGGACGCGGCCGGCCCGGCGACCGGCTGCGACTGCCCGAGGGGCTGCTGCACCGGCGGCTGCTGGTACGGGTTCATCGGCCCTGGTGCGACGAAGGGCTGCCCCATCTGCTGCTGCGGGAACGGACCGGGCCCGTAGGCGGCCTGTTGGGCGGCCAGAGCCTGCTGGGCCTGAACGGCAGCGGCCGTCCAGGCGTTGACCGGCGGTTGCCAGGGCACGTGGGCGCCGACCCGGCGGGTCAGCATCAGGACCAGCCCGACACTGACGATGACACCGAGGACGAAGGTGGCCAGCAGCAGTTCGCCCTGGGTGCTGCTGGTGAACCAACCGCGCTGAGCGTGGTCGAACAGCGCCCCGGTGAGGCTGCGCAGCCGGTTGTACCCCTCGACCAGGGCGACACCGCAGACGAGACCGCGCGCCCAGTGGCTCCCGCGCAGGATGAAGAACGCGCCGACTCCGTAGAAGACGGCGTAACTGAGGCTGGACGTCTCGGCCTGACCGGTCTTGTCGGTCGAGCCGTAGTACACGATTCCGAGAAGGAAGTTGACGATGCCCACATCGGCAAAGCAGTTCCAGAGCGCCCGCACCAGCAGTAGGGCGGCCCATCCGAGCGCAACATGGGCCGCGACCCGGTAAAGCTTGGGCACCTCGGCAGAGTCGTGCGACCCGATGCCGGAATTGTCCCGATTTCCCCCGATGATCGCACTCACCTCTAGGAGTTCGCGTCAATATGCTTATGGTCAGATGAGGCCAAGTAGCATCATTACAAAGTGACGTGACGGTTCGCCACCTCCCGAATCCCCCGGCGTGCGATTGTGACGAAGTCGTTCACCCGGTGCCCGGTGGCCGGAACGCCGGACCGTCACTGCCGGTGCAGTTTCCGCCAGTCGAAGGTCGAGCCCTGCGCCCTGCCGCCACCCGTGATGGCGAGTGGCGCGCGGAAGCTCGCCGTCAGGTCGTCCTGACTGTTGCGCCGACTCGGTTCGGTGGCGTTGTCCGCCGTGATCGCCTGCCCCCAGACCGACCAGACCACCCACGGCGTCCGGCTGAGGGTGTCGTTCTGGGCCTGGTTGACCGGGACGTAGAACGACTCGGCCAGCATGCGCGGTTTCCGGTAGGAGGCCAGGCCGTCGTACCACTGGGACGTCCAGGCGGACCGCCCGGACGTCCGGGGTGTGGTGCTGTAGTCGTCCACGCCGACCATGTCCACGTACTGGCTTCCCGGGTAGTAGGCCGCCGGATCGCCGCCCTTGGTGCCGTCCCAGGCCGAAGGCGACCACACGAAGATCAGATTGTGCAGTCCGCGGGTGCCGACCAGGTAGTTGTACATGATCTGCCAGAGCGCCTTGAACTTCGCCGGCGGCTGGTCGGCCCACCAGAAGCCGTTGGCGCAACTCGTGGCGTTCATCTCGTGGTACGGCCGCAGCAGGACCGGAACGCCGTGGTCGGCCAGGTAGGCCAGGTGGTCCGCCAGGTAGGAGAGATCACCGAGCAGCGCCTGGTACTCCGGCGTGTCGTCGCGCCAGTCGATGACCCGGTCGAACCAGCCCGGGTCGTGCGCGGCCGGCGAGCCGGAGCACTGGACCTCGGAGAAGGACTTCAGCTTGCTGCCC
This sequence comes from Kitasatospora cystarginea, assembly GCF_039533515.1. Taxonomy (NCBI): domain Bacteria; kingdom Bacillati; phylum Actinomycetota; class Actinomycetes; order Kitasatosporales; family Streptomycetaceae; genus Kitasatospora; species Kitasatospora cystarginea. Next base: position 35,563 of record NZ_BAAATR010000047.1, read on the forward strand.
GGGTAGGGCTCGTGGAAGGACATCCCGACGATTCCCGCCGGGCCGCCCCCGTTCTCCGGCAGCGTCGTGGTCGAGCCGTCGCAGTTGTGCTCGGCGCCACCGGTGTAGTAGCTGCCGTCGGCGGGCCGGGGGAGCCCGGACCAGACGCCCTGCAGCAGGTCCACCACATCGTCGGTGTACTGCCAACCCGGTCGACACGTCGGCCACTTGCCGGTCGAGTAGCTGCGCGGGTCGCCCGCCGCCCACCCCGGCTCCTCGTACCCAGGGCCCAGATCGGCTTCCACGAAGCCTGCCAGGCGGCCGGTGAGTTCCTCGGTCTTCCGGTAGTAGTAGCCAGGTTGCTTGAGTCCCGGCTGGTCGCCGTACTCGGGGTTGAGCCGCTCGTTGTGCACTTCCACGTGCTGGCCGAGGACGGTGCCCCCGGCGGCACCGCCGCGGGCCGCGTTCTCCAGCCCGGCGAGGGCCTGATAGACCGCTTGCGCGTTCGGTGCGGCCTTGGGGTCGCGATCCGTGAGGGTGGTACTGACCAACTCGGGCGCGGTCGAATGCACCGGTGCCGGTGCCGGCGCCTGGTCGTCGAACGGGGCGCCGGCGATGAGCAGGCCGGCCACCACGCCGATGGTGGCAGTGAAGGCGGCGATCCGGATGCGCGCGTCGTGGCGCTTCCAGAACGGGGGTTCCAAGTCCGGATGGAAGACGGCCCCGTCTTGCCGGTCGCCGAACCCTCTGCCCCCCAGCATCCCACCGCACCCCTTCTGGTCGTTCGAGACGAACAATGTCGGGAAGATTACTGAAATCTCTTCAGGTCCCGGCCCCCGCGAACTGATATGGGGTCAGACTACTGCTGTCCAGGGGGACGGGCCGGGAGCCGGTCGGATCGGACATGCGGGAGACCTGAACCCGCAGTGCTCCAAAACTGCTTCACCTCCGTGACCTCCGGCAGTGTGCTCGACGTCGGCGTCGGGCATGGAGGAGCGATGTTTTCGCACGCGATTGCTCCGGCGACCTCGAGTGGCGCCGGGCGCGCGTTGCGCGCCGATCAGCCGAGCTCCCAGAGCGTCGGCGAAGCGGCACGGCTCGGTGCCGTCCGGGAAGCGTGAAAGACGGCGTCAGCCGCGCGCAGGGTCAGGCCAGAGCGGAGGTAAGGGCGGGGCGGAGGCGGCGGCGGAGGCGGTCAGCGGACTCGGGGCGGAGACAGCGGGAGCCGTCCGCCCCGGGCCTGATCACGGCGCGCCCGCCGGCTGACCGCGTCCCGCCCCAGGCCTCGGGCACCATGGGCCTCGCCCAGCACCAAGCAAGGAGCTTCGACCAATGAGCACAGCAGTCGTCGTGGGCAGCGGCCCCAACGGGCTGGGCGCCGCCATCCGGCTGGCCCAGGCCGGGCTCTCGGTCACCGTGCTGGAGGCCGCGGACCGCCCAGGGGGCGGTACGCACACCTCCGAGTTGACGCTGCCCGGCCTGCTCCACGACGACTGCGCCGCCATCCACCCCACCGGCGTCGCCTCCCCGCTTCTGTCCTCGCTCGGCCTGGAGCGTCACGGCCTGCGCTGGCTGTGGCCCGAGGTGGACCTCGCCCATCCGCTGGACGACGGCCGCGCCGGGGTCCTCTCCCGCGACATGGCGAGGACCGAGGCGTCGCTCGGCAGCGGGGACGGGGCGGCCTGGCGCCGGCTGTTCGCACCACTCGTCGCCGACTTCGCCAAGATCGCCGATGAGGTGCTCCGCCCAGTGCTTCATCTGCCCCGGCACCCCGCGGCATTGGCGAGGTTCGGGGTCGCCGCCCTGCCGCCCGCGACCTGGATGACCCGCTACTGGCGGGAAGAGCCAGCGCGAGCGCTGTACCTGGGTAGCGCGGCGCACGTGTTCGGGCGGCTGGACACCCCGCTGAGCGGCTCGGTCGGCCTACTGCTCACCACAGCCGGACACGCCGTCGGCTGGCCGGTTGCCGAGGGCGGCAGCTACGCGATCACCGACGCGATGATCCGATGCCTGGAAAGCCTCGGCGGCAGCGTCCGCACCGGCGTCGAGGTCGCCGGACTCGACCAGCTGCCCGGGTTGTTGGGCCACACCCCGGACTTCGTCATGCTCGACACGAGCCCGCGGGCGGCCGCGCGCATCGTCGGCGACCGCCTGCCTGCGCGGGTCCGCAGGTCGCTGAACCGCTACCGCCACGGACCGGCCGCCTACAAGGTCGACTTCGCGATCGACGGAGACGTGCCCTGGACCAATGAGGAGTGCCGCCGGGCCGGCACCCTGCACCTGGGCGGCAGCGCGGCCGAAATCGCCGCGGCCGAGGCCGCCACCGCGCGCGGCGTGATGCCGAAACGGCCATTCGTTCTGGTCGGCCAGCAGTACCTGGCCGACCCCTCCCGCTCCGTCCGACGCGCCAACCCCCTGTACGCGTACGCCCACGTCCCGCACGGGCACGCCGGGAGCGCGCTCGAGGCGGTCACCGCCCAGATCGAGCGCTTCGCCCCGGGGTTCCGCCGACGCATCCTGGCGGTGCACGCCCGTTCCGTGCCGCAGCTGGCCGCCGGCAATCAGAACTACGTGGGCGGCGACATCGCTGGCGGCTCCAACCACGCCCGCCAGCTCGTCTTCCGGCCCCGCGCCAGCCTTGACCCGTACAGCCTGGGCGTCCCCGGCGTGTACCTGTGCTCGGCGTCGACCCCTCCGGGCGCGGGCGTCCACGGCATGTGCGGCTTGCGGGCAGCCGAGTCGGCCCTGTCCCGCCTGGGCGCGGGCAGGGCGATCGTCCAGGCCTGGAGGGGTCACCGGGGTTGAGTTTCACCGCGGCGCCGACGTGCCTTCGCCCGTCAGCCGCCCCCATCCGCACATCGCACGCCGGACGATCTACCGCGACAGACAACCGTCCGTCAGCAGAGCCGCCCCCGAAGGGGCGGTGTCGGCACATGCCCGGTCAGTTCACCGCCGCGACGACATCCGCCTGCTGCAGAAACTGCTCCAACTTCAGCTTCAGGGCCTGGAACATGGGCAGGAGCGCGGTCCGCTGCTCCGGGGAGAGCTCGGGGAGCCGCCGACCCAGGAGCCTGCAGGTGCCGAGCCATTCGAGGAGTTCCGGGTCGGCGGTCCATCGCACGACCCGCTCCTGGATGTCACCGAAGAACTGTATCCAGTCCAGAGCGGAGTCGGGGTGCTGCGAGGGCTCGCACAGCGCGTTCCTGGTGTCGTCGTCGGCGTAACCCGCCTCGACGTGGGCGATGAGTGCGGCGCTGAACACCTGCTGGCAGGGAACCACCGCCTGCAGCGTGATGTGCGTCTGGTCGAACACCGGCACCGTCGGCCGTCGCTCCAGGCCGTCGGCGGTGCAGTCGATGTAGAGGGTTCCGGCCCGCGCGGGAATGGTGGCCTGGTCGAGTTCGATCGCGTTCTCGTCGATGCGCTTGACCCTGCCGTGGCGGACGACGTCGCCGATGCGGCGCAGCTGCTCGAGCTCGGCGCGGGCGACTGTCGCGCAACGGTACGCGGTCGGTGTGACGTCGGGCGACAGCCGCAGCAGCAGGCCGCGCTCCTCCAGCCGTGCGAACAGCTCCTGGACCGTGTCAGCGCCGGCCACGGCCTCGCGACGGGCCGCTTCCGTTTCGAGGTAGGAGTCCCCGGGCTGGGTGTGGGCGCGGTCGATCATCCAGGAATCGCGGGGCGTGATCCAGGTGATGTCGGCGGGATCGGTGCCGCGGCTGAGCAGCCACAGGCAGGCGTCGATGCCCGTCTTCCCCGCCCCGACGACGGTGTAGTGGGACGGCTGGTCCTGCAGGGCGGGCAGCTGGTTGGGGGTGATCAGGCGGACGCCGGGGGCGACCTCGTACTTGGGCGGCACCATGGCCGGCACCGTGACGTTCATGTAGGTGGCGTCCACGGTCCGCCGTTTGACGGTCACCTCGAAGGCGGCTCCGCTGACGGTGGAGTGGAAGCGCTGGACGTCGGGCCGCTGCGGATCCGGGCCGTCGTAGAACGACTTGGGGAAGTAGGAGACCCGGCCGGTCGGCAGGAGTGTCCTGCGCATCACCTGGTCGAAGTAGGCCAGGATCTCGCTGGCCGAGGCCAGCTCGTTCAGTCCGGCGTTCCAGCCGTGCTGGTCCACCGTGCCGCTGCCCAGCTCGCGGGAGTTGACGCCGTAGAAGGCCGACGGCTGGTGCAGGCGTACGAAGGGGTAGGCGACCGTCCAGTGACCGCCGGGCTGGTCATAGCGGTCGACGATGGCCACCGTCGCGTCGGTTTCGGCGATGAGGGTGTCGGCGAAGGCCATGCCCATGGCCCCGGCTCCGACGATCAGGTAGTCGACCTCAAGAGCTGTCGGTTCCAACGAATGTCGTCCTTCCGTGATTGCATTTCGAAGGTCGGGAGCCGGCTCGAAGGTCGGGAGCCGGCCGTACTCAGCGCGGCCCGCGGTTACCGGTGGAACGCCGCAGCAGAGCCACGGCGTGTGAGGACCTTTCGCTCGCGCGATGTCCAGCCGTCAGGCTCAGCGCACAAGACCGCGACGAAGAGGCGGGACTGCAGGGGCCCTTGACCGCACGCGGTGGCTCACACCGCCGCGATCAGGGCCACGCGCAGATTCCGGGCGCCGCAAGGAGCGAGGCATCGGGCCTCGCGAGGAGCGCCTCGGGGTTGACGAGGGCGTTCAGGGACTGGAGGGGTTCAAGCCGGCGGCACGCTCTTCCTCGGTGGTCGTGAGGGCGACCACCGGCATCCCCGTCGGCCCGGGGCGAACCTGCATGCCGTCCAACACGATCGTCAGGCAGCGCCTCCACACCTCGCTCGAGACCGGCTGGGTGTGCTGGATCACGCAGCTGACCATGTAGAAGATGAGCTGCAGGTCGGTCATCGCCAAGTCCGGACGTAGCAGACCGGCGTCCTGGACACGACGCATGACCGTCTCGGCTACGGGCATGAACCTGCGGCGAGCCTGCGCCACCAGGGGACGGCCCCCGACCTCGGAGAACACCACTTCTCTCAGTCCGCGATCGGCAGCCATCTGTTCCAACACCCAGGTCAGCAGGCCGACGAACCCCTCCCACGGGTCGTCATTCGCCAGAGCCTGCTCGGCGGCCACCACCAAGGCATCGACACGCTCTTCGAACAGCTCGTTGATCAGCGCTTGCTTGTTGCCGAAGAGCCGGTAGGAGGTCGCCACCCCGACACCGGCATGGCGAGCGATGTCGTCAAGGTTCACCCCCAACCCCCGTTCGGCGAACACCTCCCGAGCAGCCAGGAGCGTGCGCTGCCGGTTGGCCTCGGCATCGCGTCTCAGGCGCCGTGCGCCCCGGGACGCGGATGAATCCGTTCCGTCCATGATCCGACAGTAGCACTATCTGGAGTTGCCAACTCCACCTCCGTCGCCGACTCGCCCACTGCCCTGCCGGGTCCGGCACCGGACTGGCCGGAACTCCGGGAGCTGCGGAACGCCCCGACGGGGTGACCCAGCGCGGCTTCCGCTGAACGCGTCCGGGCGCACCAGGCGCGGGGGCCGGCCGTGCGTGAATGTCATGACCGAACGTCACGCGACTCACTGCGCCGGCACGGGCCGCACCGGGTGCTTGCTGAGGATGGACACGCGGTTGAAGGCGTTGATGGTGACCGCCACCCAGACGACTGCCGAGATCTGGTCGTCCGTCAGGGCCGCGCGGGCGGCGGCGTAGGCGATCTCCTGCGCCGTGGCGTCCGCCGGGGTGGTGGTGGCCTCCGCCAGGGCGAGGGCGGCGCGCTCCTGCGGGGTGAACAGCTCGGCGTCCCGCCAGGCCGCGAGCACGCCCAGGCGCTGCGCACTGTCGCCGCCCTGCAGTGCGGCCTTGGTGTGCACATTGAGGCAGTAGGCGCAGCCGTTGATCTGGGAGACGCGCAGGTTGACCAGCTCCACCAGCCGGCGGTCCAGCCCGGCGTCCGCCGCGACCGCGCGGACGGTCTCGGCGGTCGCGAGCAGCGCGCGGTAGGCCTGGGGGCTCTGCTTGTCGACGAACACCCGCCGGTGCTCGCTGGTCACTGCACTCACCTGAACTCCTCCGGCCCATCACTTTCGCCCGTCACTTCGCCGTGCCATAATAGTTGAAACTAAAACCATCTTGGCAAGTGGCAGAGCGGGAGTGTGCACCACCATGAGCACCATCGAGACCGACCCCGTCGACCCGCAGGTGGAGGTCCTGTCCGCCCGGGACGTCCCGCTCGGCGGCCCGCGCGCGATGACGGTCCGGCGCACCCTGCCGCAGCGGGCCCGGACCCTGATCGGCGCCTGGTGCTTCGTCGACCACTACGGCCCGGACGACGTCGCCGCGACCGGCGGGATGGACGTCGCCCCGCACCCGCACATCGGACTGCAGACGGTGAGCTGGCTGTTCAGCGGCGAGATCGAGCACCGCGACAGCCACGGCGTCCACGCCTTCGTCCGACCGGGCGAGGTGAACCTGATGACCAGCGGGTACGGCATCTGCCACTCGGAGGTGTCGACCCCCGGAACCACCGTGCTGCACGGCGTCCAGCTGTGGGTGGCGCTGCCGGAGGAGCACCGGCACACCGGGCGCGACTTCCAGCACCACGTGCCGGCTCCCGTCGCGCTGGACGGCGGCGAGGCGCGGGTCTTCCTCGGCACCCTCGCGGGCGACACCTCCCCCGTCCCGACCTTCACCCCCCTGCTCGGCGCCGAACTCACCCTCCGCCCGGCCGCGACCATCACCCTCACGGTCGACCCCGCCTTCGAGCACGGCCTGCTGGTCGACCAGGGGGAGGTCACCATGGCGGGCACCGCGCTGAAGCCGGCCGAGCTCGGCTACCTCGCTCCCGGGCCCACGACGCTGCCCCTGGCCAACACCGGCTCCACCCCGGCCCGGCTGATCCTGCTCGGCGGCCCGCCCTTCGAGGAGCGGATCGTGATGTGGTGGAACTTCATCGGCCGCGACCACCAGGAGATCGTCGCGGCCCGCGAGGCGTGGCAGAACGCCTCCGACCGCTTCGGCAGCGTCACGGGCTACCCCGGCGACCGCCTCCCGGCCCCCGTCCTGCCCGGCGCGATCCTCACCCCACGGGGGAACCCCCCGGTAGCGCAGGCAGGCTGAGGCGGCGCCACACCGGTCAGGTCGACGGTGACGTCCGGGCGCCACGGGAGCAGCGCGAGGTCCTGGCCTTGCAGGGCCAAGACCAGCGCCGTCCGGGGCAGCGCCCGGCGCAGCTCGCGCAGCAGCGCCTCGGCGGTCGGCCGGTCGAGCCCGGCCGTGGGTTCGTCGAGCAGCAGGATGCGCGGGCGGCGCAGGATCGCACGGGCGACGGCGAGACGGCGGCGCTGCCCCTGGGACAGGGCGCGGCCGGCCGGGCCGACCGGTGTGTCCAGGGGCAGGGCACCGACCTCGGCGAGAGGGGCGATGACCTGGGCGAGCAGGCCTGCCACCGACGCGACATCGGCGGTCAGGCGGGCGAGCAGGGCGCCGTCGCGCCGGGCGCGCAGTTCGCGCGCGCCCCGGATCAGGCGGGCCCGCAGGTTCACCGTGGTGGCGAGGACGACCCGGTGGCTGACCAGCCGTTCGAGGTAGCGCAGCGAGGTGCGCAGCAGGGCCAGGGCGCGGACCGCCCCCGACGGGTACATCCACGACCACGTCGTGTTGGCCAGCAGCGTGACCAGCGCACAGGTCGTCAGGAACCAGCCGGACAGACCGAGCAGCGTCGCCGCGCTCAGCTCCGCCGCGGCGGCCGTCGGCGGACCCGGGCCGGTTCATCGAGGTCTTCACCGTGACCTCGTGGGCGGAGCACTGCGCCCAGCACCACGAGCGCCACACCGGGATCGACCGCGAATTCGAGTGCACGGCCCGAAAGTTCGCGCCGGACGAGCCGGTCGTGACGCACGCCGTACCGACCCGACGGTGACCCGCTCAGGCAGCGGGGAGGCCGAACCTGGCGCGGTGGGAGGCGGGGACCAGGTCGGCGTACTCGGGGTGCTTGGTGATCCACCCACGGATGAAGGGGCAGTAGGGCAGCACAGCGAGCCCCTGCTCACGCGACGCGTCGAGGGCGGCACGCGCCAGCTTGCCAGCCAGCCCCCGGCCCTCGAAGCGCGGGTCGATCTCGGTGTGGATGAAGGCGATCTCGTTGCCCGAGCGGTGGTACTCGGCGAAGCCGGCGAGTTCGCCGTCCTCGTGGACCTCGAACCGCGACTTCTCGGTGCTGTCGACGACGGACTGCTCCATGGTTCCTCCTCCTCGGATGCGGCCCGGGTGAGCCGACGAGAGAGACTGTAGTTGAAGGATCAACATCTGTCGCCCCCATCCCCCACCCTGTTCCCTCTGGGAACAGCACCGGACACCCACGGAACAGGGCGCTCCGACCGGACTGCCCGAGGCGGGCCGCCGCCCGGCGCCGCTCAGCCGCCCCTGGCACGCCGCCCCGGCCCACCCGACCGTCAGCGAGATCTGGCTGCGCCCGCTGGAGACCCACCACGGCTGAGCGAGGCACGCACGGAACAGCTTCGGTACGTCATGGGACAAACCCGCCTCTCCCCCCACCTCCTAGTGAGGGCACCATGACGCCTCGTCAGAAGGAGTACGCGCGATGCCTTTCCTCACCGTGGGTCGGGAGAACTCGGCCGATTTGCAGCTGCACTACGAGGACCACGGCGCCGGCCGACCGGTGGTGCTGATCAGGGATCCCCTCCGGCCATCCTCGCGTCGGTCAGCGCCCCGGACGCGGGTCGTGGAGTTCGGCCACGTAGCCGCCGGGGAACTGCACCAGGGCACTGTCGCGGCCGCCCGACGGCCGCGGCCCCCACGGCACCTGGGCTCCGGCCGCCCGGGTCCAGGCCAGCGTCGCGGTCAGGTCGTCGACCTGTTGTAGAGCCCGCGCAGCAGGAAGGTCACCCTCCCGGCGCCAACTCGGCACGGCCTAGGTCGCGGTCACCGCCGCGCGCTTCGTCCGCGCTGGAGGCTCCCCGGAGAGCGGCCGGGTTCGGCCACGGCCGCCGTCGACAAGTGGTGCTTCGTCACAGGTGGGCGCTGATCTCGCCGCCGGCGGTGAGCACGATGTAGACGCCGTTGGCGACGCCTCCGGCGTCGTGCTGGTTCGACTCCAGCGTGCCGTCCACGGAGTTGTCGTTGCCGATGATTTGCGCGCGGTACCGGAGGTCGCCGATCTTCGTGACCTTGGCCGTCCAACCGCCCGCGAGCTTGAACGTGCCCGGTCCCTGGTTCCCACCGCCCATCCAGGAGTGGACCTGGCCGTCCAGCGAGAGCACGACGAACATGTCGTTGGCGTCCAGCCCGGCGTCGGAGTCGTTCGCCTCCAGCGTGGCGAGGACATCACCGTTGTGGACGATCTTGGCGACGTAGTGCTGGGCCCCGACCTCCTGGACCTCGGCCGTGCTGCCGTCCACCAGGGACTGGGTGCGGACCGGGGACTTCGGCTTGGCCGTGGTGGCCGGTGCGGTGGCCCGGGGCGAGGCGGGCGGGGCGGTGGTCCTGTGCGCGCCGGTCGTGGTGGCCGGAGCGGCGGTGCCCTGCGCGTCAGGAGTGGTGGGCGTGGCGGCCGCGGTGGTGTGCGCGGCGGACGTGGAGCTGCAAGCTGTCGCGGCGGGGACGATCAGGGCGGCTGCCAGGATGGTGCCGGCCAGGGTGCGGACGGTGGTCGCGCGGCGAGTCGTAAAGGGGGACATGCAGGTTCTCCTGAGCACAGTACGGGTGAGGGCGCGCACATTGCCCGTCCCCTCTCGTGCGGGAACCGCGAGGCTATGCGGCTGGGTACACGATCGAATCTAGTGCGAACAATCGACGGAATAGAGCATTCCGTGTCACCGGACCGCAACACCTTGGGCAGCACCGTGCCGATCACAGCCGGAGCGCCACCGATTAGTTGATGGGCTGTCAGCCGAATGGGCCGGGCGGCGAACGTGCCGCGCTGGTGCACGAGTTGAGGGAACGGCAGCGCCAGGGACGCCGGGCAGCGCGCACGGTCGACCACGGCAGTCCCGAACGACGGCGCTGACGGCGCGGACCGCACCCACATCGTCGCGCAGTACGGTGCAGCCCGCGGCTCCACGTCCTTCTCCAACCCCGCGGTCGTCCTGGCCACTTGACGGACCGGGACCGGGCCGCCGGTTGCGCGGCAGACGTCGGCCAGACGAACGGGACGGCTTGGCGGGTGCGTGTCAGCTGCGCATCGCCGCGCGCTCGAACCACATGGTGAGCAGGGTCGGCACCAGCGCCACCCAGAACAGCACCTGCGGGGCGGTCCGTTCGGACCACGGCACCAGCACCACGACCACCGCGATGAGCGTGCACCAGACCGACTGCCCGACCACCAGCCGCGCCCAGCCCACCCGCCGGACCAGCGACCACAGGCTCATCCGCACCCCGGCTCGCAGCCCCCGGTAGCGGCGCCAGGCACCGAAGCCCCAGACTGCGCCCATCAGCGCGAGCCCGTAGAGCCGGGTGGCGAGCGGCCCCGGCAGGGCCGTGGGGTCGCTGCCGGTCGGGAAGACCCGCGCCGCCAGGGCCGCGATCACCACGCAGAGCAGCGCGAGCCAGCGGGTGCCGCGCAGCATCCGGAACACCGCGACGTCCAGGTGCTTGCGCTGCCGGTCGGCCTGCGGGGCCTGGGGGGCGGCGGCCAGCGCGTCGGCGAATGCCTCGGCGGCGGCCGGCAGTTTGGCGCCCGCGCCCGTCAGCGGCGGACGGGCGGCATCCACCTCGGCGTACTTGGCTCGCTGGTCAAGCGCCCAGGCGTCGTGCGGGTCGATGCGCAGGGACTCGGCCACGGCCTGCCGCTGCAGGTCCACCCGGCCGTTCATCAACGCGGCCTTCCAGAGCGCGTAGTGAGCGGCGATCTGGTCCGGACCGAGTCGCACGCCGGTCGCCGCCGCCTCCAGGGCCTCGGGCCAGCGCGGCTGCCACGCGCCCAGGGCCTCTGAGAGGCCCACATGACTCTGCCAGGACTCCGGCTCCAGCCTGAGCATCTCATGGGCCGCGGCCAGCGACTCGTCTGGACGGCCCAACCGCCGGAACGCGTACGTGCGGCGCAGGTAAGCGCCGTACTCCTCCGGATTGAGGGCCAGCACCTCATTGGTGGCGTTGAGCACCTCCTGGTAGTCCCGGACCTCCTCATGGCAGCGGGCGAGGCGCAGCCAGGCAACGATGTCCGTCGGGTCCTCGGCGAGCCGTCGGGCGAGCAGTGCGCGGGCCTCGTCGATGCGCTTGAGGTCCATCAGGGCCATCGCCTGCTCGACGAGCGGGTGCAGTGCGGTCGTCACAGCTTCCGGGCCTTCTTCAGGTAGGCGAGCAACTCGTCGTACATGCCGCCCTCGTTGGCGAACATCGCCACATTGCGGGCGGCCGCGAACCACGGCTCGGTGGACGGCCGGATCGCCTTCGCGGCGCCCAGCAGGTCCTTGGTGTTGATCATGCGAACGGTGCCGGTGCGGGCGGAGTCCAGCAGCGCCGACTCGGCCGCGCTCTCGCAGACATGGGCGAGGTCGGCGCCGGAGAAGCCGTCGGTGGCCTTGACCAGCTTGGCCAAGTCGACCGACTCGATGGGGCGTTCACGCAGGTGGTAGCGGAGGATCGCCTCGCGGGCCGGGCCGTCGGGCGGCAGCACGAGGAGGGTGCGGTCAAGCCGGCCGGGTCGGCGCAGCGCGATGTCCACGTCCCAGGGGACGTTGGTGGCCGCGAGCACGAACACTCCGTCATTGACGTCGTTGACGCCGTCCAGCTCCGTGAGCAGCTGGTTGACCGTGTTGCGCATCCCGTTGTGCTGGGTGCGGCTGCGCTTGGCGCCGAGCGCGTCCAGCTCGTCGAGGAAGATGACACAGGGCGCTTGCCGGCGGGCGGTTTCGAACACCTCGTGCATGTTGCGCTCAGAGTTGCCGATCCACATGTCGAGCACGTCGTTGATCGACACGTTGATGAAGTTCGCGCCGAGCTCGCCGGCGACGGCTCGGGCGATGAAGGTCTTCCCGCACCCGGGAGGCCCGTAGAGCAGCAGGCCGCCGCGCAGGCTCTTGCCGTACAGCTTGCGCAGTTCCGGGTTGCGCATCGGCGCGAGGAAGGCGGCCTCCAGGCGGTCCTTGACCTCCTGCATTCCGCCGACGTCGGCGAGCCGCACCGCGCCGGGCGCGTCGGGGGCGTCCACGTCGTAGGCGGGTGCCTCCCCGGGGGCGCCGCTGCCGTCGACGGTGAGCGGGGCTTCCTTGACGTCAGGTTCCGCGGCGAACCGGGGCGGGACGGCGTCCCCGACCTCGCGGGCGGCGGCTTCCCAGTCGAAGCCGCCGGCCTGCTGCTCTGCGGGGGCGGCTGGCGGCGCCTGCTCCGTGGGCACCGGAGCGCCCATGGCCCGCGCCATCAGGGCCCGCGCCTGCGCGTCCCCGGGCGCCTGACTGAGCACCAGGGCCGCCTCCGCCACGGCCGCGTCAGCGGACCCAGCGCCGAGCAGCAGCTCGGCGAGGTGCAGGCGCAGGGGTATGTCCTGCGGCGCCGCGGCAACGGCCGCCCGCAGGCTTGCGATCAGCGGGGACTCGGCGGCCCCGGGGCCGGTTGGGGTGTTGGTTGGTTGGTCGAGCATGCCGCAACCCTATGAACCGGCCACTTACCCGCGCCAACCGGATTCCGCCTGGCCGGCCGGCTTGACCAGCCGCCCATGCCGACGCCCGTGACCGCTGCCCCCAACGCGTGCCGATCCGTCAGAAGCCTCCACTATCAGGGGAGCTCAAAGCCCTCCTCGTACACAGAGGTTCCGTATGGGGATTTTGAGAGCCCTGCAGCGACTCCAACCCACTCCGATGCCGTAGCCGTACGACCCGCGAACTTTGGCCTGCCTGAACGCCGTTGGGCGCCCCGGGGCGCCGGACACGGATCCCCCCGCCCAATGCGCTGGCTCGCCGGCCGGGTCACCAGTTGCCCTCGCCCGGGTCTACCGGTCCCAACACTCCGAATGCCTCCACGAGGCGGTCCGGTGCGGCCTGCTTCCATGAATCCACAAGAATGTCGTACAGCTCGGCCATGTCTTCCAGAGCGCCGAGTCGCACGCGCACCCAGGCGGAAGACACCTCATGCGGTGGCACCCAGAACTTCTCCGGCTCCGCAGCGATCAACTCCGCCCGGTCATGCTTCGGACACCGCACGGCGAATGACGTCTGATCGTCAGGAACCGTGATGAACATCTTCCCGGCGACCCGGAACGTCGGCATGCTCCACGCCTCCTTCTCCACGGTCTCCGGGAGGGACAACGCGATACGACGGACATCATCGGCATCTACCACGGTCACCACCCTAGACAGCTTCTCCTGCAACGGGACTCCTGACCTTGATCGACTTTCCTCGCCGATCGTTGATCTACAGGGGTCCCGTTGCCATGTCCAAGCCCCTTGACCAGCATTTGCGCCATGACGCAGCGGCATCGAACAGCCAAGCCACGGCCCGGCTGAGCTGAGCTGAGCCCGCAGGGGCCGCCACCGCCGGCACGAATGACGAGGCGGCACCGACGCGGCTGTGAACCGGGACCGCGAAACGGCCCTGGTGAGCGAAGACGGCATTCCAGCCGCCCCCTGGCAGCGGTGTTGTGGCCACGACTGCCAGGGGTGCAACAGTCCGGCTCGGGAGCGGAGGAGCCGGCCGCAAGAGCGTTCGGTCAGCGATCGTTCGACCCGACGAGCCCGACCACCAACTGACGCACGTACGCGGCGTCGAGCCCCTCCGGACGAAAGAGGATGCGGTACATCATGGGGGCGACGACGCGGTCGAGGACCGTCTCGACGTCGGGTGTGTTCTCCTCGCGGCCGGCCGCGCGATCGAGGATGACGTCGATCTGCTCGGCCGCGTAGGCCGAGCACTGGCCGGCGTTGGTGCCGTTCGGGTCGCCGAGCAGGGCGTCGCGGATGTAGGCGCGGCCCGTGGGGGCGGACATCTCCTCCAGGAACTGCTCGGCCCAGGCCTCAAGGTCGGACCTCAGGCTTCCCTTGTCCTCCGGCGCCGCCTCGGGCCGCAGACGCTCGACCGCCACGTCCGACAGCAGCTCCTGCAGGTCGCCCCAGCGGCGGTAGATCGTGGACGGGGTGACTCCGGCGCGGGCGGCCACCAGGGGGACCGTGAGGGCTTCGCGGCCCACCTCCGCCTCGAGTTCGCGCACAGCGGCGTGCACCGATGCCTGCACCCTGGCGCTGCGCCCACCGGGGCGCACCATGGTCTTTCGGCTCATGGAACCACCTTAAAGCAAATATGCTGCTTCAAGTGCTCGTCCTGGCCCCGGCCGGTGCGGCCGGGGCCACTCGGTCGGTTCGTCACACCGCTGCCAGCCGGCGCGCGGGCCGGGTCTGCTCGTAGGCGTGGCCGACCCGCAGCAGCACCGGCTCCCCGAGGGGTCGGCCGAGCAGTTGCATGCCGATGGGCAGGCCCGACGTGTCGTGGCCGACCGGGACGGACAGCGAGGGCACCCCGGTGATGTTGGCGGGGGCGGAGAGGCGTACGTAGGCGTCGGAGACCCCCTCGACGGTGCCGTCCGACCAGGTGATCGCCTCGTCGTCCGCCTTCACCGCAGTGGCCGGGACCGTCGGGGCGGCGATCACGTCGACCTCCTCCAGCAGGCGGGCCCAGGCCTGCTGCATGAGGGTGCGCGAGCGCTGGGCGCGCAGGTAGTCCCCGGCCGGCATCAGCTCGCCGGCTTCGAGAAGGATCCGCACGTCAGCCTGGTACAGCTCGGGGACGGCGCGCACGGTGCGCTCGTGGTAAGCGGTGGCCTCCGGCACCATCAGGCCCCACTGGGTGGCCTGGATGTAGCGCGTCATCGGGATCTCGACCTCGACGAGCTGCGCTCCGAGGCTCTCGAGCTCGGCTGTGGCGCGCCGGACGGCGGCCTCTACCTCAGGGTCGACGTGGTCGAAGTAGTAGTTGCGCGGCACGCCGATGCGCAGGCCCGTTAGTTCCGTGGCGCCGCCCGGCCGGTAGTCCGGGCCGGAGGTGGCCAGGGAGGCGGGGTCGCGGGGATCGTGGCCGGCCAGGGCGGACAGGACCAGGGCGGCGTCCTCCACGGTGCGGGTGATCGGGCCCACGTGGTCCAGCGACCAGGACAGGGACGTCACACCGTGGCGGGGGACGAGGCCGTAGGTCGGTTTGAGGCCGACGACTCCGTTGAGCGCGGAGGGCACCCGGATCGATCCGCCGGTATCGGTGCCCAGAGCGAAGGTCGCGGCGCCCGCGGCGACGGCGACGGCGGAACCGCCGCTGGAGCCGCCGGCGACCCGGTCCCGATCCCAGGCGTTGTGGGTCTGCGGGGTGGTCAGACCGTAGGCGAACTCATGGGTGTGCGTCTTGCCGAGCAGGACCGCACCGGCCGCGACCAGGCGGGCGGCGACCGTGCTGTCGGCCTCAGCGCGGTGGTCCGCCCGGACCCGGGAGCTGGCCGTGGTGGCCGCGCCGGCGACGTCGATCAGGTCCTTCAGCCCCATGGGGATGCCGTGCAACGGGCCGCGCAGACGGCCGGCTGCGACATCCTGCCCAGCCTTGCGCGCCGCCCGGCGGGCCTCCTCCGCCGCGACGGTGACGTAGGCCTGAAGGTGCCGCTCCACTTGCTCGAGGCGGTCGAGGACGGAGTCCACCAGCTCGACGGGGGACAACTTTCGCGCCCGGATCGCGTCAGCAGCTGCGGCGATGGACAGTTCATACGGCTGCATCGTTCTTCTCCTCTCCGGCGCGGTAGGCGGCGGCAGGCGGGGTGTCTCCGAAGTCCAGTTCCCGCAGGATCGCGACGACGGACTGGATGTGGTTGGCGGTGGCGGCCACCGCGTCGAGCCGGTCAGTCGGCAGTGGGAGCCCGGCGCGGTCGGCCCAGCGGGCCGCCTCCGATGGCGTGAGTTCGGCAGCGGACATGAACGTTCTCTCCTGATCGGACTGGAGCGACGGAGCGATCATGGGCGACCCTCCGCACCAAAAGCTAACCGTTTGCTTTAGCTGACGCTAGGGGCTATGGTGAATTAAAGCAAACCAATTGCGTTTAGCGGGAGGGGTCCCATGTCCAACGCCATGTCAGACGCAGCCGCGCAGTTCCCATGCCCCGCCGCCCGCACCCGCGCGGCTTCCTTCGCCCTCGACGTGTCGATCGTCGCCCTCCTCCTGGCCGCCTCCAGTGCGCCGACGCCGCTGTACCCGCTGTACCAGGACCAATGGGGCCTGACCGCCCTGACGATCACGGTGGTCTTCAGCGCCTACGCCCTGGCGCTGCTGGTGGCCCTGCTCACCGTCGGAGGGCTCTCCGACCACCTAGGGCGGCGGCCCGTCCTGATGGGGGCCCTGGTCCTGGAGGCAGCGTCCATGCTGCTGCTGGCCTCCGCGGACGGCGCCGGGCCGCTCATCGCCGCCCGCATCCTGCAAGGGGCGGCCACGGGCGCCGCCACCAGCGCCGCGGGCGCCGCCCTCCTCGACCTCGAGGACCCCCGGCGTCCCGGCCGGTCCGCCCTGGCCAACAGCATCGCCCCGGTCGTCGGCATGGCGGCCGGCGTACTGGTCTCCACCCTGCTCGTGCGCTTCGTTCCGGCTCCCACGGCCACCGTGTACGTAGTCCTGGCAGCACTCTTCGCCGCCCAGACGATCGCGGTCATCCTGACGCCGGAGACGGCCCACCCGCACCCTGGCGCACTGCGCTCCCTGCGTCCGCAGCTCGCCGTGCCGCCCTCGGCGCGCCGCGCCCTGCTGGCAGCCGGCACCGGAGTCGCCGCCGTCTGGGCGCTGGGCGGCTTCTACTCCTCCCTCGGACCGGCGCTCGTACGCCTGGTGGCCCCCGGCGCCCCGCACGTGTTTGCCGGGATGGTCTTCTTCATCGTCAGTGCCGGGGCCGCGCTCACCGTGTGGGGGCTGCGCAGGACCGCGCCGCTCGCCGCCGCCACCGGCGGAACCCTGGTGGTCATCCCCTCCGCGGCCCTGAGCCTGCTCGGTCTGCACAGCGCCAGCCTGACCGCCGTCTACGGCGGCGCGGCCCTGGCCGGCATCGCTTTCGGTGCTGTCTCCCAAGGCGCGCTCCGCGCGATGCTCGCCTCGCTCGACGAAGGGGACCGCGCCGCGACCCTGGCCGCCTATTACGTCCTCAGCTACCTGTCCATGAGCCTGCCCGCCATCGCCGCAGGCGCCGCCACCCAACACTTCGGGCTGCGGACCACTTCCCTCACCTACGCCGTGGCCGCCGCACTCCTCGCTGTCGCGGCGGCGGCAGCACTCACCGCGTCTGGACGCAAGGCACTCCGCACCGCAGACGACCACCTCCGCTGAAACCACTGAAGAACAAAGGAACGACGGACCATGAACGCTTCACCGGCCGACCAGACCACCGCCATCCCCTCCTGGATCGTGGGCGCTGTCACCGTCCACCGCATCGACGAGGTCCTCCTGCCGCCCGCGACCGGCCACTGGCTGCTGCCGGACGCCACCACGGACGTGGTCAAGCACCAGGACTGGCTGCACCCTGACTTCGCCGACCACGAGGGCATCCTGCACATCGACAGCCACAGCTTCGCCTTCACCGTCGGCGGGCTGCGCATCCTCGTCGACACCGGCATCGGCAACGGCAAGGAGCGGGCAAACCCGGCGTGGCACAACCTGCGGACCGACTTTCTCGAGCGCCTCACCGCTGCCGGCTTCCACCCGGACTCCGTCGATCTGGTGATCCTCACCCACCTGCACGCCGACCACGTCGGCTGGAACACGCAGGAGGTGACTGGCGAGTGGGTCCCCACCTTCCCCAACGCCCGCTACGTCACCTCCCGCGCCGAGCGGGAGTTCTGGGCCACGTACGACATGGAGGAGGCACGCAGGCAGATGTTCCGCGACTCCGTGATCCCGGTCGAGGAGGCGGGGCTGCTCGACCTCGTCGACGTCCCAGCCGAGGGGGTCGAGATCGCCCCGGGCCTGCGCCTGCTGCCCACGCCCGGTCACACCCCCGGCCACATCGCTGTCGAGCTGACCAGCCAGGGGGAGACGGCGCTGATCACCGGCGACTGCATCCATCACCCGGTCCAGTTCGCCCACCCCGCCATCGGCGCCTGCGTCGACATCGACCCGGCGCAGTCCGAGGCCTCGCGCCGCAAGCTGCTCGGCTCCCTCGCCGACACGGACACCCTGGTCCTCGGCACGCACTTCGCGCCGCCCACCGCCGGCCGCGTGGTCACCCACGAGGACGCCTACCGGCTCGCGCCCGTCCCCGCCACCCCGCGGACCGTCCTGCACTGACCACGTGGGCCAGAGAGCCCGTGGCCGAGCCCTCGAGCGTGTCGGAAAGCTTCGCTGACACACCCCCAGATGATGACGGCCGCGAAGGTCACGGTGCCCAGGAACGCGTGCCCTCGCTCGTCATGGCGGGTAGCCACGGCTGGGAAGCCCTTGAGCTTGTTGATCGCCCGCTCGACGACGTTGCGCTTCTTGTACCGCTCCCTGTCGAAGCCGGGAGGTCCGTTCCGCCTGGCCGGAGGCGATCGGTGGGGTCCGGGGAGACGACCCGGGCGTTCCCGTCGTCGGTGGAATGACCGTCCCGGCCGAGGTCGACGAGGGCGCGCATCTCGGGGCGGTGCTGGGCGGGCCGGTCGTCGGCCGCAGGTGGAAGCACCGCGACGGCGCTCGGGGCCTGGATCCTCTGCCTCGCACAGCCAGCAATCACCGGCATTGTTGCTGGCATTGGGTGAGATTCCATTCCTCTGCCTTTCGATAGAGGGACGGTCCTGCGCAAGGCGTACGGGCCCGGCGCGGGTGGGGCCCATAATCGGCGTTATGTTTTTCAGCGCTTCGTTGGCCTTCGCTGGCCGTCTGGCCGCCCGGGGCCCGGTCTCCGGACCCGGAGAACGGGCGCGGTGCCTCTGGCGGGGGGTGGGTGAGGCGATTCTCGCCGGGCTGCTGGTGTTGCTCACATTTGCCGCTGAGAGGCCGTCGCTGCGGATGTCGTTCGACAACGCGTCGATCTTGGCACTCATCGGCGTCGGGCTGGTAGTGGTACGGCGTCGGTTCCCGGTGGCGAGTGTGCTCGGGCTGTCCGCGCTGATGGGCCTGCTGCCCTCCACGGGGCTGCTGACCGCAGTGGCCTCACACACCGCCACCCGGCTGACGAAGGCGCCGCAGCGCCGCGCCGCGCTGCTGCTCGCCGGGGTAGCGCTGCCCATGCTGGCCTGTTTCGTGTCGGCTCCCGCCACCGGGATCGGCAGCAGGCCGTACGGGCTCGCGCTCGGTGCGGTACTCGCCGCGACTACGGTCCTCATACCAGGACTGGTCGGCACGGCGGGCGGGCAGCAGGACCGGCTGCTGCAGGCACTGCGGGAGCGTACGGCTGCCGCCGAGGAGGCGCGCCGGCTCTCGGACAGCGAGTCGCGCCTGCACGAACGGTCGCGCATAGCCGCGGAGATGCACGATCTGGTCGGACACCGGCTGAGCCTGATCTCGCTGCACGTGGGCGGTTTGGAGATGGCGCTGCGCGAGGAGTCGCCGGAGCTGCGGGAGGAAGCCACGCTGGTGCGGCGGGCCACTCGTGACGCGATGCGGGAGCTGCGCGAGGTGCTGGGGGTTCTCGGCCCGCTGGGGCGGGACACCGGCACTGACGTGCTGACCGACGCGACAGGAACCCGCTCGGACATCGAGGTGTTGGTCGAGGAGTCACGCGGCGGCGGCATTTCCGTCGAGTTCTCCTGGGAGGGGGATGACCTCGACACGCGGCCAGCCCGCGTGCGGCGTGCGGTGCACCGGGTGGTGCGCGAATCGCTGACCAACGTCCATCGGTATGCGGCCGGGGCCCATGTGACCGTCACGGTCACGCACACCGACGGGCGGGTGGGGATCCGGGTCCGTAACGGCGTTGTGCCCACAGCCCCCGCCACTACAGGACTCGGTTCTGGGCGCGGGCTGATCGGTCTGCGGGAGCGGGTGGCGCTGCTCGGCGGCACTTTCGAGGCGGGCGCGACGCCGGGCGGCGGGTTCACCGTCGCGGCGGAGATCCCCGCGGATCCGGGAATCGGCGGAGGGTGGACTGACGCGGCGCCGCGCGAGGCGGCGGCGGTCGGCGCCGCTGAGCCCGGCCGGGGGCTCTCGCGCGTCGAGCTGCGGCTCACCGGCGCCGTCACCGGGCTGCTCGGCCTGGTGGGCGTGGGCGTGATGATGCTGTTCGGGGTGGTGATGGTGCACAAGGCCCTGCCCGGCCCCGGCTACCACCCAGAGACGCCTCGGGTAGGGATGGCGAGGCAGCAGGTGGAGGGTGCCGTGCCCCCGGACGACAAAGTGGTGCGCGCAGCCGCCTTCGGCCGTGAGCCAGAACGCCCCGAGTCCGCCACGGACTGCCTCTACCCGTACGTGCAGAGCAAACCCCAGGGCGGGCGGCTCGACATCGTCCGCTACTGTTTCCGCTCTGACACGCTGATCACAATCGACCGTTTTGCGGTGCCTATGGTGACCGACGGGCTCCACGGGGGCAGGACACATGGCTGACCACGCCGATGTCACCGATTTCGGGGAAGGTCCTGGGACGGGCTCCGTGATCCGGGTGCTGCTCGCCGACGACGAGGAGATGATCCGGCACAGTGTCCGGCTGATCCTCCGGCACGCCGACGGCATCGAGGTAGTGGGCGAGGCAGCCAACGGCGCCGACGCCACCCGGCTCGCCGTCGAGCACCGGCCCGACGTGGCGCTCCTCGACATCCGTATGCCCGTGCTTGACGGGCTCGCGGCCATCGCGCGGCTGGTCGCCCTCGTCCCCAAGCCGAAGGTGGTCATGCTGACCACCTTCGGCGAGGAGGAGTACGTCATCCGGGCACTGCAAGCCGGTGCCACCGGTTTCCTGCTCAAGGACGACGGGCCGCAGGAGCTGATCAGCGCGGTACGGGCCGCGGCGGCAGGCGACGCGGTCCTCTCGCCCGGCGTCACCGCAGCCGTCATCCAGCGGATGCTGCGCGGCGGCGGGGCCGTCACGGAAGCCAGGACCAGCGCACCGGACCGGCTGGTGGCGGGGCTGACCGACCGGGAGCGCGAGGTGCTGGCCATGCTGGGGAAGGGGCTGCCCAACCTCGCGATCGGGCAGCACCTCGGTATCGGGGTGGGGACGGTCAAGACGCACGTCCGGTCGATCCTGGAGAAGACGGGGACGGCCAGCCGGGTCCAGGCGGCCCTCCTGGCCCACCAGGCGGGCCTCATGGGCTGAAGGCCCGCTGCCCTGGGCCGTGTCCGATGTGCTGCACCGCCCAGGGCAGGGGCTGCCGACGGCTCCTGGGACGCTTCCACCAGAGCTCCGAGGTAGCGGCCGGGGAGGTCTTGGGTGTCTATTCCCTAAGGCAGAGGCGCTGTGGTCCGCGAGGCGTACGTCCCTGCGGCCGCTCTGTCTTTCGGCATGCCACTCATTTCCGCCCTCGGAGCGACGGATCCGGGGCACCTGCGCGACCACGATGGAAGGCAGTTGACCCCGCTCTCCAGGAGTACCCCCGTGTCGCAGGCAGCAGCTACCTCCACAACCCTCCAAGCTCCCTGCGGCGTTGCCGCGCGTGCGACAGAGCTGAGCAAGGTCTACGGCCACGGCGAGACCCGCGTTGCCGCCCTCGACTCGGTGACCGTGGAGTTCGGACGCGGCCGGTTCACCGCGATCATGGGCCCGTCCGGCTCCGGCAAGTCGACGCTGATGCACTGCATGGCCGGGCTCGACACCATCTCCGTCGGATCCGCCAGGATCGGTGACACCGAGCTGTCCAGCCTCAACGACCAGCAGCTCACCAAGCTCCGCCGGGACAAGATCGGCTTCATTTTCCAAGCGTTCAACCTGCTCCCCACCTTGAACGCGATCGAGAACATCACGCTGCCGATGGACATCGCCGGGCGCGGACTCGACCAGGCATGGCTCTCCAAAGTCGTCGAAACCGTTGGTCTCACCGATCGGTTGAAGCACCGCCCGGCGCAGTTGTCGGGCGGTCAACAGCAGCGAGTCGCTGTGGCCCGCGCGCTGGCTAGCCGCCCTCAGATCATCTTCGCGGACGAGCCGACAGGAAATCTCGACTCGCGCTCCGGCGCCGAGATCTTGGGCTTCCTGCGCGGCTCGGTACGGGAGTTGGGGCAGACGGTGGTTATGGTCACCCACGATCCGGTGGCTGCCTCGTACGCGGACCGCGTCATCTTCCTCGCCGACGGCCGCATCGTAGACGAACTGCGGAACCCCACAGCTGACGACGTCGTGTCCCACATGCGGAATCTTCCTGGAGAAACTCCCCGGATGCCCCGGTCCGGCGCCAAGGAGCGCGCCAGCTGACCCCATTCGGCCGCGCCGTGGTCCTCAACTCAGCTCCGCTTCAGGCACCTTCCCCCTCCTCCAGGACTGAACCATGTTCCGTACCGCCCTGCGCAACGTGCTAGCGCACAAGGCCAGACTGCTGATGACCGTGCTCGCCGTACTGCTCGGCGTCGCCTTCGTCTCCGGCACCCTGATCTTCACCGACACCATCGACAACGCCTACAAGAACCAGTCGGCCAAGTCGTACGACAACGTGGCCGTCGCCATCACCAGCTACGGCAGCCCGTCGGGCCAGCACGACGAGGGCATCAGCCAGCAGACCCTCAACCAGGTCGACAAGCTGCCGGGCGTCACCTCCGCCACCGGGCTGGTCTCCGGGTTCGCCGGAGTCGCCGACGCCAAGGGCAAGTTGATCGACGACGGCTGGACCAACTCCGGCGCCAACTTCGCGCCCGGCAGCAACGGCCAGGACCCGCGCTACGCGTTCGTCTCCGGCCGAGGCCCGGCGCGCACCGGTGAGGTCGCGCTGGACAAGGACACCGCCGACAAGGGCGGCTTCCACGTCGGCGACCCGGCGCGGATCGCCACCAACGGCCCGGTCAAGACGTACACCGTCACCGGCATCTTCACCACCGACGACGGCTCGGTGAGCGCCGGCGGCTCGCTGGTGCTGTTCGACACCGCGAGCGCCCAGTCGCTCTACCTGACCCCCGGCCACTTCTCGGAAGTGACCGCCACCGCCGACAAGGGCACCTCACCGCAGACGATCCTCGACGAGATCACCCCGCTGCTGCCCAAGGACGGCCACACCGTCGCGCAGACCGGCAAACAACGTGCCGAACAACAGGCCCAGGGGTTCGGGAATTCGTTCGCGGCCACCAACACCATGATGACGGTGTTCGCCGAGGTCGCACTCTTCGTCGGGGGCTTCCTGATCGCCAACACCTTCACCATGCTGGTCGCCCAGCGCACCAAGGAACTGGCACTGCTACGGGCGCTGGGCGCAAGTCGCCGCCAGGTGCGCCGTTCAGTGCTCACCGAGGCGCTGTTCGTGGGCGCGGCCGGGTCGGCGGTCGGTTTCGCGGCCGGAGTCGGAGTGGCCGTGGCGCTGCGTTCAACGATGAATTCGCTTGGTCTCAAGGTGCCTTCGGGACCGGTGGTCGTGGCGCCGTCGACGACGCTCACCGCGTTCGCGCTGGGTGTACTGATCACTGTGTTCGCCGCCTGGCTGCCCGCTCGCCGGGCCGCGAAGATCCCGCCGGTCGCCGCGATGAGCAGTGCGGAGCTACCGGCGCCCACCAAGTCCCTGGTACTGCGCAACACCTTCGGCGGGCTGCTGGCCGTGGCTGGTGCCGCGCTGATCTACACGGGCAGGGCGCTGACGGTCAAAGACGCCGAAGACGTCATTGGCGGCGGGGCGTTTCTGCTGCTCGTCGGCGTGATCGTGCTGACCCCGTTGTTGTCGCAACCGATCATCGCGCTTGTACGGCGGCCGTTGACCCGGCTGTTCGGCGTCTCGGGCGCCCTCGCCGCCGGTAACGCACGGCGCAACCCGCGCCGTACCGCTGCCACCGCCTCGGCGCTGGCCATCGGCCTGACGCTGATCACCGGCTTTACGGTGCTGGGCGTCTCCGTCGGTCGGAACATCGACAGGACCACGGTGGACAACCTGTCAGCCGACTACATGGTGCAGATGGTCAACAACGACTCGCTCGACGACTCGTTGGCGACCACGATCTCGAAGGTGCCGGGCGTCACTGCGGCAACCGCCCTACGGCAGTCCCACTTTGACGTGGGCGGCAAGTCCTCATCGGTCACCGCTGCCGACCCCAACGGGCTGTCGAAGACCGTCAAGATCACGATGGTGCACGGTTCGCGGAACGCGCTGGGCGATGGGAAGGTCCTGGTGGCCGACGAGGTTGCCAACAAGCGCGGGTGGAAGGTAGGCGACCCACTCCAGGCCAGCTACCCCGACGGGTTCAAGGTCCAGGTGACGGTGGGCGGAACCTTCGCGGACAACCGCATGCTGGGCAGTGTCGTCATGCCGGAACGGATGGTGACACCGCATCTGAACAAGCCCGAGATCCCCATGGTGCTGGTCACCGTCTCCGGTGGAGCCAACGACAAAACCGCCCAGGCCATCACTGATAGCTTCGGTGACAACCCTGCGATCTCAGTCCTGGACCGGAAGGGCATCCGCGACGCCTTCGGCGGCCAAGTCAATACCGCGCTCAACCTCATGTACGGGCTGCTGGGAATGTCCCTGATCATCGCGGTGCTCGGGGTGATCAACACCCTGGTGATGGCCGTCTTCGAGCGGCGCCGCGAGATCGGCATGCTGCGGGCCGTCGGCCTCGACCGCACCGGGGTCAAGCGGATGATCCGACTGGAATCGGTGGTCATCTCGCTCTTCGGCGCGGTGACTGGCGTGGTGCTCGGTCTGTTCATCGCCTGGGCGGCAGGAGACGCGGTCGCCCGGGACATTCCGGGGTACGTGATGGTCATCCCCTGGTTGCGTATCGTGGTCTTCCTCGCGCTGGCGGCCCTGGTGGGAGTACTGGCGGCCAGCTGGCCCGCACGGAGCGCGGCGAAGCTGGACGTACTCGGCTCCATCAACGCGGAGTGAACCGCCCCGGGGCGGATGGAGACGCGGGCCCCCGAACGGCTCGCGGAGGAACGCCGACGTCCGCACCCGCTGTCGGGGCGTCCGTTCACCGCAGCGTTGAGAAGGCCATACTGCGGGCCGCAATCTGCGATCAGTGGTACCGGACGGAAAGACGGTATGGGTCACGGCGCGCGGAAGCAGCGCCCTCCTCGCCTTCGACGCCGCAAAACCCACCACCGACCCCCAGCACGCCCTGCTGACCTCCGTCCAGGTCGGCACCTCCCCAGTCGCCGGGATTCCGCCCCGCAGCCCCAACTGCAACCCGCGCGCGGAACGATTCACACACTCCGTGCGGGAGGAGTGCACCGACCGGCTCCTACTGTTCGAGCGAGGCCACGCGGAGAAGATCCCTCGGCGACGAGCGGGACCGGCGGTACTACGCGGCGGGAGCGGCGCGCCGGGGCGTCCGGCGGCGGCCGGCGGAGCCCCGGTCGTCGCGGCCGGAGGCGGCCCGGGTGTCGCCGGCGGCATACGCGGGGCGGCCGCGGCGGCCGCGACTCGTGGACGGGCCGCGGCGCGGCCGCTCGACGACGGGGTCGGCGATCACGGTGGGAATGCCGGTGGGCACGCGGGCGCCGGTGATACGGGCCAGGTCCTCGTCGCCGGCGAGGACCCTGGTGGTGACGGGGGTGATGCCGGCGGTGGTCATCATGCGGGCCATCGCGCGGCGCTGGTTGGGCAGGACGAGGGTGACGACGGTGCCGGACTCACCGGCCCGGGCCGTGCGCCCGCCCCGGTGCAGGTAGTCCTTGTGGTCGCCCGGCGGGTCCAGGTTGACGACCAGGTCGAGCCCGTCGACGTGGATGCCCCGGGCGGCGACGTTGGTCGCGATCAACGCGGTGACCTGGCCGGTGCGGAACTGCTCCAGGGTGCGGGTGCGCTGGGGCTGGGACTTGCCGCCGTGCAGGGCCGCGGCCTTCACCCCGTTCGCGAGCAGGTCCTCCACCAGGCGGTCCGCGCCGTGCTTGGTGTCGACAAACATGATCACCCTGCCGTCGCGGGAAGCGATGTGGGCGATCGTGGCGTTCTTGTCGAAGTTCTGCACGTGCAGCACGTGGTGCTCCATGGTGCTGACCGCTGCCGCGGACGGGTCCACCGAGTGCGTGACCGGGTCCTTCAGGAAGCGCCGCACCAGGCGGTCGACGTTGCGGTCCAGGGTGGCGGAGAACAGCATCGTCTGGCCGCCTTCGGCGACCTGTTCGAGGAGCTCGGTGACCTGCGGCAGGAAGCCCATGTCGGCCATCTGGTCGGCCTCGTCGAGCACCGTGATGCCGACCCGGTCCAGCCGGCAGTCGCCACGCTGGATCAGGTCCTTGAGCCGGCCCGGGGTGGCCACCACGACCTCCGCCCCGCGGTTCAGCATCCATGCCTGGCGGCTGATCGACGTCCCGCCCACCACGGTCGCCATCCGCAGGCGCACAGCGTGGGCGTAGGGGGTGAGTGCCTCGGTGACCTGCTGCGCGAGCTCGCGGGTGGGGACCAGCACCACGGCCAGCGGGTAACGCGGCTCGGCCCTCTGCCCGACGGTGCGGGCCAGCACGGCGAGGCCGAACGCGATGGTCTTGCCGGAGCCGGTCCGGCCTCGTCCGAGGACGTCGCGGCCGGCCAGCGAGTTCGGCAGCGTTGCGGCCTGGATCGGGAACGGCGCGGTGACGCCCTGGCGGGTCAGCACCGACAGCAGCGCCTTCGGCATGTCCAGCTCGTCGAAGGACTCGACGGCCGGCAGTGCCGGGGTCGTGCTCACCGGCATCGCGAACTCGCCATGCGCGGAGGGGTCCCGAGGGGCGCTCCGGCCGGAGGGGCGTCGGCCTGCGGCGGGCCGGTCGCCGTAGAAGGAGCCGCCACTGGAACGGGAGCCGGCCGCGGAGCGGAAGTCGGCGTTGTGGTACGAGGAGCGACGGGAGCGGGCCATGCGGAAAACCTTCCTCGGGTGGCACGTCACGAGGAAGGCTCCGTGGCGCGGAGCGCCGGACGGAGACCGCAAGGGAACGGGCCTGAAATGTGACGGGCGGAGCGTGGACGGTGGAACCGTGCGGCACGTCACCTACTGTCGGCGCTCACCGCGGAGGGCGGGAGCGAAGAACCTCGAACCGTGAGCTGTCACGGCAGGGCGCCGATCCGGACGCGGCGCTGTGCGTCTCGCGTGGGAATGGCCGCCGGTGGCGGAGCCAGGGGCTTGAACGGCCGGGAGGATGCGCCGTGGCGCGATGACCGAGGGGCCCGCACCGGGCATGTGCGCGGTGCGGGCCCCTCGCTACCAGGCGAGTGCCGTGGCAGAAGAACTACAGCGGGCGAATGTTCTCGGCCTGCGGGCCCTTCTGGCCCTGCGTGACGTCGAACTCGACCTTCTGGCCCTCAAGCAGCTCACGGAAGCCGTTGGCGTTGATGTTCGAGAAGTGGGCGAAGACGTCGGGGCCGCCACCCTCCTGCTCGATGAAGCCGAAGCCCTTCTCCGAGTTGAACCACTTCACAGTGCCATTAGCCATTAAGAAATCTCCTTCAAGGGACTGTCCGAAGCACGCAGAGTGCGGGCTTCGAGTCACCGCATGGAGCGCCCACCGGGGAAGAGCCGGGGAACAAAAATGCGCCTGCAACACATCAGCAGGCGCACACAAAGTTCATGGGAACCACTACTGCAACTAAGTCGACTGTAGCAGGCCACGGCCCGCCGCGGTGGGATGTTTCACCCCTGATTCTGCGGGAGCCTTCCCCGGGGGCGGCCGGTTCCGAGCCGAGAGGAACGTGAACACGCCTGGAGGGCAAGCCCCTTGAGCATCCGGCCCGCACCCCGTCGAGGTCGACGGCTCCCAGGGGAGGGCGATTCCCGCGGTGCGGAACGCCTGCCCTCGCGGTGACAGCCCCGCGAAGGCGGCGCACCACGCCGCCCACCGGCGCCATTCAGGGGGCGCACTGGACTGCGGGCGCGGCATTTCAGCCCGACTCGAACTCGAATGCGCTGGAAAGGCCCGCGCCCGCGCTTCCAGGTGCATACTGGCGGGAATGACGAAATTCTCAGCAGGTCGCCGCCCCCTGCCCACCAGCCCCTTCAAGACCCGGGCGGAGGCACCGCGCAAGCACTTCGCCATCGGCGACCGGGTCACCCATGACGGGTACGGCCTCGGCCGGGTCATCGCCGTCGAAGGTGACGGCGACATCGCGGTACTCGTCGACTTCGGATCACGACAGGAACGCATCACCCAGCCGTACACCGCGATGTTCAAACTCTGACCCCCGACGCCCCCGGCGCTCGGCCGATTGCGCCGCGCAGCACGCGGGCGGAGCACGCCGAGCGGGACGGTGGGACATCGGCCGGTGTGGCGTCGAGGGGGTGCGCTCCGACCGAGAACCACACGGCCAGCGCCCCCCGTGCCCGGCCAGGCGCCACAGCCGCCGATCGGCCTCGCCGTACCGCGAGGACGCCGGCCACAGCTGCGGGAGGGCGTTCACGGTCAGCCGCCACTCCGGACCGCGGCGTGGCACCGACGATGACTCGAAGGGGTTCAAGTAGCGCCGACAGCCGGGACCTCAATATCTTGGCTTCTTTGTGGCTCAACTGCACCGGAATCAAAGGATGTTGATACGCATCACAACAGTCCTCGCTGGCGAAGTACGACCCAAAGTGACATACCGTCAGCATCAAGTTCATGCATGGACGCCTGTTTTCGCCCACGGGCGCTCATTGGCGCTCATCGCGTGCGACCCCAAAGTGATCCCCAGCGGCCCCCAGGGTTCTGGACCGGCTCCAGTCGCCGCGAGTGACAGCAATCTGACTGTCCTTCAGATGGCCATCCAGCAGGTCCGCCGCCAGCTCGACCGACCGGACCTCTTCAACCGCCTCAACCGAGACAGTCACGTCACTCATCAGGTGCTACTTCCATGATCGGGAGCCACACCGAAGACCGGTACAGACCAAAAACGCTGGTCGGGACGACAGGATTTGAACCTGCGCCCCCTTGACCCCCACGTGTTCGGCGGCGACTCCCCGACGGAGGACGCCAGTGCCCCAGGGGTCAGCCGAGCTGGATGGAGCGTTTGGCCAGGCCCCACCAGTAGCCGTCGATGACGGTCTGCTGCCGGTCGAGGTCGTCCTCCCGGAGATCGTCGTCCGGCACTTGCGGCACCGTCTCCTGCACAACCGACTCGCGGCTCGGCTGCGACGGGCACTCCGCCCCCTGCCCAAGGTCGTCGTCAGGACCGTCCCGTTCCACGTGTAGCACGGCGGGAAAGCAGCCCGACGTGAGCATTCCCGGGTTCCGCATCGACTCGGAGTAGCCTGGATGTCACCGAAGGCACCTCGTATGCCAGCACCGGACACTGGCGTCGTCTCCGGCGCACGGCTATCCCGGATCTCTCTCTTGTCGGGTCCGGAGACAGGTTCTCGATCATGACCGTGACCCTCGATCGCGCGACGACGCTCCGGACTCCAAAACTCCCTGTCTGGCTGTCGCTTGCGTCCGGCGGCGTCCGTACGGGCCGTCTGGACGGTGCCTGGTGGCCTCGATCGCGTGATCTTCTTCTCGAACTTCCCGACCTGGCAGCGGAATTGGAAAAACGGTGGGGCCGGGTCATCCGGATCACCGTGAACCCGGCGCAGTGGCCGGCCATCCCGCGGCGGATTCCGGTCGCGGGGCACACCGTCCATGTCGGCTGGTTCACCACGGAGCAGGACCAGCACATGATCACGGTGTTCTCCTACGCCCCTCGCCGGCTGGACCTGCTGGTCATCCCGCCGTCTACGGAGGCCGTCGACGCCGGTCGGCTGATGTACGAAGCGGCAGACCCGACCAGCAGCAGGACCGCGAGCGCCTTGCTCACCGCGGGTGGGGGCGACAGTGCCGCAGAGTCGGAGTTCCACTCCGACTTCCTGCCGTCGGCTGTCCTGCCGGCCAACGGCCCGGGTGAGGCCGACAGGCGCGCGGAGGTCGCCCGGACGCGTGCCGCAGCATGGCCCGAACCCGCATAGCCCAGCTCCTCGCCAGCCCCGCACACGATGACCGGCCCACACGACCGGATCTATCCCCGGAGGAGGGACCTCCGGCAGGAGCGCCGCGGGATGGGGCGCGTGTGCGCCCGTCCCGCCGGCTGAGGCTGATCGTGTCACTCGCGTGACCACTCGGTTTCGGCCTGGGGCTCGCCGACAGAGTGTCGCCCCTCCCAGACCCGGACTCTGATCGCCCGGGGGCCTGGAGTGGGCCTGGAGAGCGTGCGCACGAACACGTCCCGCAGGTGGTTGGCCGCTCGCTGGGGCGGTCCCTCGTATCCGAGGGGATTCGGCATGGGAGCGCCGTCCTGCTGGGACCAGTGGCCGACGTCGTCCTGGGTCTCCAGGATCCACCGGTAGTGCCGCATCCCGACCTCCTGTGACGACGGCCCATCTCCAGGACACGACCGTATGGGCCCGACAGGCTGCCGGCGACCGGTGGACTTCCGCCCTCGCCACAGAGCCGGCAGTCGCGCCGATTGGCCCGGTCGGCGCACCGCGCGGGCTCGGCGGTGGCCCCGGTAGGAGGATGGGAGATGCCCACCGACCTCGGAGGTTGCTGGTGTTCGAAGCGAATGACATCCGGGAATGGCGCGGTCACGACGTGGTCGATGCCGATCGCCACAGGATCGGCACGCTGGAGTCCGTCTACGTGGACACCGTGACCGACGAGCCAT
>NZ_BAAATR010000048.1:0-56625 GCF_039533515.1 Kitasatospora cystarginea
GGGAGCCGCCCCAGGTGACCACGATGCGGGGTCGCTCGGGCGGTGTGCGCAGTGCGGCGGGCAGTTGGGCGGGTCCGTTGTACGGGATGTAGCGCATGGGCTGGCGGACCACGTCGTCGGCGGGGACCTGCAGCGACGGCGGGCACGGATCCAACGTCACATCACCGAACGACCGCGCCATGTCGAGCCCGACCCGCCCGGCCAGCGAGGCGAAGACGTCCTTCTGGCGCTCCACGATCGAGGCGATGAAGTCAGGTCCCCACAGCAGCCGCAGCGCGGGCACCCCCAGGTCCCCGGCGAGGCCGGGGCCGAGGTAGGCCAGGGGTTCGTAGACCACGAAGTCCGGTCGCCACTGTTCGGCGAAACGGTAGGTGTCCTCGGCCATCGCCACCGCGCTTTCGGACGCCAGCCCCGTCCACCGGATGGCTCGTCGTTCGATCTCGGCGACGGACCGAGGGCTCTCGTCCTCGCGGTTCGGGCGCCAGTTGTCGAACGCGGCGGCGGCACGGGCCTTGAGGTCGATGTCGCTGCCGACGGGCAGGGCCGGCAGCCCCGCCTGGGTGATGGTGGGCGTGAAGGACGGATGGCTGGCCACCATCACCTCGTGGCCAGCGGCCCGCAGCGCCCAACCGAACGGCACCATCGGGTAGTAGTGCGAGCCCCAGGCCCACGTGATGAACAACGCACGCATCGGTCTTCCTCCTCAGGCCCCAGCTTGGGATCTATTACTGTTCGGCGGCCAGCTGTTCGAGCCGGGCGACGGCCTCGGCCGGTGCCGGCTGCCCGAGCATCTCCTCACGGAGCGCGCGCGCACGGGATCGGTATGACGCCGCGGTCAGGATCGCTTCGAGCCGTTTCGCGGCCTCGGACTCGCTGAACTGATCTGGTTGCAACGAGTCCGCGACCCCGGCCAGCACGATGCGCTCGGCCTGGAACATCTGGTCCGGTATTTGGGGGAAGACCAGCTGGGGGACACCGTGCAGCGCGGCGGTCAGCAGGGTGCCGTTGCCACCCTGGTGGATGATCGCGTCACAGCTCGGCAGGACCAGGTGCAGCGCGAGCGAGTCGACCACCTGGACGTTGGCCGGAACCTCCCCGAGCCTGTGCACATCCTGTTCGGCCAGGGCCATGACGACCTCGACCTCCATGGCCGACAGCGCCTGGACGAGCCGGGCCGGGACGAAGGTGTCGGGCCCCGTGAGGCGGCTGGTCGACGTTCCCCAGGTGACGCAGACACGTGGCAGGGCCGGCTTCTCCCTGAGCCAACCCGGCAGAACCGCGGGGCCGTTGTAGGGGACGTAGCGCACGGGGATGCGGCTCACGTCCGCGGGGATCTGGAGGGTCGGCGGGCACGGGTCGACGGTCGCGGCACCGAGGGCGTCCACCTCGTCGAGCCCGAGACGCTCGGCCATACTCCGGATCAGCCCGGGAACAATCTGCCGGGCCTGGTACGTGACGTCGATGCCGTGCACGTGCCGCACCGCGGGCACCCCGAGCATCGCCGCCACCAGCGGCCCGGCATAGGTGGTGGGGTCGTAGACGACCAGGTCCGGACGCCAGAACCGGGCGTAGCTGGCGAGATCGTCCAGCATGGCGTCGGAGTAGGCGGCGAAGGTGCCGAACACCCGACGGACCCGTCGGATGCGTTCCGGCTGCCAGGTGTCCATCGATGCACCCGCCGCGGGAACCCGTGGGACGGAGGAGAACGACAGGCCCGCCATCTGACGGCCGCGGACCTCGTCGTGGTCCAGATCGGGACCGACCGGCACGGCTGCGACGCCGGAGTCGGTGATCACGGGCGTGAGCCTGGGCTGACTCGCGACACGGACCTCATGACCCGCCGCCTGCAACGCCCAGGCCAGTGGGGCCAGCGGCATGTAGTGCGAGGGCCAGGCCCAACTGGTGAACAATACGCGCATCCTGAATCCTTACCTGGTCTCTCCGGGTTGAGATCCTGCGGGTTGACTCTCGGAGATCGTTCATGCTCCGGTGAATCGCGTCTCGGATGGTGCTGGTCGGCGTGTCCGCCGAAGTTCAGCGAGGCCCCAGCGCGGGCCGAGGGGGCGGGCGGGGGCGCAGCGGCGGGGAATCCGCACGGCGTGGAGTGGCGCTCTGCCAGGGCTTCAGAACCGGCGGTGATGATGCGGAAATCCAACGAAGGAGTCAGTCATGGAGCTTGGGGTCTTCCTTTCGCACGAGACCGCCTGTGAGGTTGCGGAGGAGGCCGAGTGGCTGGGGTACGGCATGGCCCTCGTACCGGAGGGGTTCCGTTCGGACGCCCCCAGCGTGCTCGGCGCCGTCGCGGCTCGAACGCGGCGGATCGGGTTGGCTTCCGGCGTGATGCAGGTTCCCGCCCGCACGCCGGTGATGAGCGCCCTCACCGCAGCAACCCTCGACAGCCTGTCCGGCGGGCGGTTCAGGCTCGGGCTCGGCGTCTCCAACCCCGATGTGTCCCTGGGCTGGTACGGCGTGCCCTTCACCGCGCCGCTGACCCGCCTGCGGGAGTACGTCGAGGTCGTGCGGATGGCGCTGCGCGGTGAACCGGTCCGTTACTCGGGGCGCCACCAGCAGCTGCCCCCTGCCGGGTCCGACGAGGCCGCGCACCTCGTGGCCGCACCCGTCCGCGCCGACATCCCCGTGTACCTGGCCGGGGTCGGCGCGCGCAGCCTGGAACTGGCAGGTGAGATCGCCGATGGCTGGATCGGGGTCTTCAGCCCGCCGGAGCGCATCGCCGAGGCGCTCGAACACGTCCGGAAGGTGCGAGGCGACCTCGACGGCTTCGAGGTGGTGCCCTCGGTCCCGATCGCCATCGCCGACGATCCGCGGGAGGCGGCCGATCGACTGCGCGGCTACTACGCCAACTTCGTCGGACTGGGCAGCAAGGAACGCGGCATCTACTTCGCCCTCGCGGTCGCGATGGGTTTCAAAGACGCGGCCGAGGAGATCCACGCCAGGTGCGCGGCCGGCGACCGGGCGGGGGCGGCGCGGGCGGTGCCGTTCGAGTTCATGGACCGGACCGGGCTGATCGGGCCCGTGGACCGGATCGCGTCCCGGATCGCCGAGTACGCCGAGGCGGGTGTCACCACGCTCGGCCTGACCGTTCTCGACCGCACGCTCGACGGACAGCTCGCGGTGGTACGCGGCGCGGCGGAGGGCCTGCGGCTGGCGGAGGTCAGGTGAGCCAGACCCCGTCGTCCATGATCACACGGTGCTCCAGCTCCGCCAGACTCCGCCAGGCGAGGATCCGCCGGGGAGTCAGGCGGACGCCCACGGCACCGGGAACCCGGGCCGGGTCCAGCGGCAGCCGGGCGTAGCGGGCCCGGACGTCGGCGGGGTCCTCGGCCGGTTCGGTCAGTTCGACCGTGCCGTCGACCAGGACGACGTCGGTTGCCGAGCCGAACGCCGCCCGCACGACGCCGTCGGCCAGCAGATTGCGGGCGGTGCGGGTGGCCCGGCGGGTGACCATGGTGATCACGCCACCGTCCCAGACGTAGGCGAGGGGGACCAGGTGCGGTCGCGGGCCGCCGCTGGCCAGCCAGAGGTGCCGCTCGTCGGCCAGCAGCCGCTCGGTGTCGGCGCGGCGCTGGGCGCGTGACCTCGGATTGGCGCCGCCGGGGCGGACGGGTCGGGCTTTGGACGCGGACATGTGGCCTCCGGGGTAGGACGGCCGACGGCGGCCCTGGGCTCGCCGTCGGCTGGGAAAGGGGTGGGCATCGGCGACGCCCGGGGGCGGACTCGGGCCCCGGGCGCGGCCGGGACCCGCGACGGCTACCAGGTCACCGGTATCGCGGTGAACCCCTCCAGCAGCGCGCCTTCGATCCGCTTCAGGTCGGTTGCGGGTACCGCGAGCCGAAGCGTCGGGAAGCGGTTCAGCAACGCCTCGGTGGCGATTCGCAGTTCGGCCCTGGCGAGGGCGGCGCCGATGCAGAAGTGGGGGCCCAGGCTGAAGGTGAGATGCGCGTTCTCGGACCTGGTGATGTCGAAGGACAGTGGGTCCGGGAACTGGCCGGGGTCCTGGTTGGCGCAGTCCGCTGCCGGGATGACGCTCATGCCCTTCTTGATCGTGCAGTTCTCCAGCTCGATGTCGTCGGTCGCGTACCGCAGCATCGACACCGAGGAACCGACGATCTTCCAGCGCAGCAGTTCCTCGATGGCGCTCGGCAGGAGCGAGGGGTCCTCGCGCAGCAGGCTGAGCTGGTCCGGATGACTGAGCAGCATGGCCACGCCGCCGCCGAGCTGGGTGGCAGTCGTCTCATAGCCCACGAGCAGCAACAGCCGGCACCACCACTGGAGTTCGTACTCGCTCAGCCGGCCTTCCTCGTCGTGTGCCCGGATCATGGCGCTCACCAGGTCGCCCCCGGGGTCCTGC
This sequence comes from Kitasatospora cystarginea, assembly GCF_039533515.1. Taxonomy (NCBI): domain Bacteria; kingdom Bacillati; phylum Actinomycetota; class Actinomycetes; order Kitasatosporales; family Streptomycetaceae; genus Kitasatospora; species Kitasatospora cystarginea. Next base: position 4,370 of record NZ_BAAATR010000048.1, read on the forward strand.
CGACGGGCCTCGATGTGTGCGGCGATGTACCGACTCATGTCAGCCATCGACTTCTTGATCTCTTCGGCCGGGAACTGACTGACCGACAGGAACGTCGCGGTCCAGTGGCGGAACAGTGCCACGTCCTCATCGGGGACGCCCAGCAGCCTGCAGATGACCCGGACGGGCAACGGGAACGCCAGCGCCTCGTTCAGGTCGACGGGCCCACCGGTCCGCTCCATGTCGTCGATCAGCTCATCGGCGATCGCATGGATCTGCGGCTCCAGTTTCTTCACCCGCGTCGCGGTGAACGCCTTGGCGACCAGGCTGCGCACCCGCGTGTGCTCCGGCGGGTCGGGGTTGATGCGCGGGTCCTGGAACATGCTGTTGTTGCGGCTGATGCGGGCCGCGTCCGGGCGGCTGAGGTTGCGGCTGAGGCGGTCGTCGGTGAGCACCTGGCGCACGTCCCGGTACCGGGTCAGCAGCACGGCCTCGTCACCGCTCGGCAGCACCACGGGCAGCAGTGGATCGTCGTGGACCCCGGCGATCTGTTCCGGGATTCCCAGGGCCGTCGGCCGCGGGAACGGGTAAGGGAACGGTTCAGCCATGACACGGCCTTTCTGGATCTGGGCTCACCATGTGACGGGGACCTCGGTGAAGCCCTGGGTGAAGGCGTCCTCGGTACGGACCAGTTGGTCGACGGGCACGCCGAGCCGCAGGTTCGGGAACCGGTCCAGCACCGAGCCGAGCGCGATCTGCAGTTCGGCCCTGGCCAGCGAGGCGCCGACGCAGAAGTGCCGTCCGGCGCTGAAGGTGAGCTGCGGCGGGTCGTCGGAGCGGGTGATGTCGAAGCGTTCCGGGCAGCGGAAGGCCGCCGGGTCGTGGTTCGCGACCTCCAGGGCGGTGATCACGCTGGAGCCGCGCGGGATCGTCACACCGCCGACCTCGATGTCGTCGGTGACGTACCGCAGCATGGACAGCGACGTGCCCACCACCTGGCAACGCAACAGTTCCTCGACCGCTCCGGGCAGCAGCGCCGGGTCCTCCCGCAGCTTCGCCATCTGGTCGGGGTGGCTCGTCAGCATGACCACCGCGCTGCAGAGCTGGTTCGCGCTGGTCTCGTAGCCCGCCAGCAGCAGCATGGTGGACCACCAGTGCAGCTCCTGTGAGCTCAGGCGCCCGTCCTTCTCGTCGTGGACCTGGATCAGGGCGCTGATCAGGTCGTCGCCCGGGTTGGCGCGCTTTCGCTCGATCAGTTCCGCCATGTAGTCCCACGGCGGTGCGGTCCTCTGCGTGAACTGCTCGCGCTCGTCAGCGGGCACGCCCAGCAGCTCACAGATGACCTGGATGCTCAGCGGGAACGCGAACGCCTCGGCGAAGTCCGCCGGCTGGGGGCCTGCGGCCATCGCGTCGAGCAGGCCGCCCGTCAGTTCCCGGATTCGCGGCCGGAGATTCTCCACCCGGGCCGGTGTGAAGGCCCTGGCAATCAGACCACGCATGCGCGGGTGCGCGGGCGGATCCATGTCCACCTGGCTCTGGAATGCCTTGACCTTCTTGATCGTCATCCTGGCGATGTCGGGACGGTTTCGATTCTTGCTGACCCGCGGGTCGGTCAGGACCGCGCGAATGTCCTCGTACCGGGTGATCAGCAGCGCCTCGTCACCACTCGGCAGAATTACTTCGACGACCGGTTCGTCATGGAGGCCCGAGAACTCCTTCGGCTGCTCGAAGGGTGACGGCCACACGAACGGATAGGCATAGGGCTGGCCGGTCACAGACCGTCCTTTCGACGTATGGATAGACCACCCCACCCTGGGACAACAGGCTCGGAATCCGGTCTAGTCCATCTGGTGCCGATCTCACCGGTGACCGGTCCCAACTTCGCTGGACCAAGAGTTGACCAATCTCCCCAAGGCTGTAGTGGTCCTCCTCGGAGGAAACCGGAAAGGATCGCTGACATGACGCATCGGACGCTCATCGTCGCCCGGCTGGAACCGGTTCACAGGCCGCGAGTCGCCGAGCTGTTCGCCGATTCCGACAGGACCGAACTCCCCAATATCGTCGGCGTCAGCCGTCGTATGCTCTTCGGCTTTCACGATCTGTACTTCCATCTGATCGAAGCCGACTCAGAAATTGGCCCCGGGTTGGAAAGGGCACGCTCGACTTCGCTGTTCCAAGATCTCAACTTCGAATTGGCGAAGTGCGTGCGGCCGTACGACCCGGGTTGGCGCGAGCCCCGCGACGCGATGGCGCAGGTCTTCTACCAGTGGTCGGCGGGAGAGTCATCGTGAAGCCCATCCGCTGGGTCGACATCACCCCGAACCTGCGCAGGGGCGGCGACCTCCGAGCGGCCCTCGCATCCGCGGTTCCCGATGCGACGAGCGGGTTCCCCGACGTCCTGGCGTTCGGCCCCGAGCAGTTCGTGGCCGGGGCCGGCCGTCCTCGCGCCAAGGACTGCCGCTACGTCGTCCTGAAGCTCGGCCCCGAGGAGTTCGTGACCGAGCACTATCACCCCCACGCCGAGGAGTTCGTGTACGTCATGGAAGGCGAGATCGTGGTCCGGTTCGACGGCGAGCCCATGACCGTCGCCGCATGCGAAGGCCTGCGGATCCCGCCCGGGGTCCGGCACCGGGTCGAGAACCGGTCCGGACGTTCCGCCGAGTGCGTGATCTCCCTGGCGCCCCCCGCTCCGCACCAGGCTCTCGACCACGTCGACACCGAGACCCTTCCCCGGTCCGGGGAGCCCGCACGTGAGGCCGGAGCGCTCTGATGGCCGACCGGAAGGCGGTGATAACCGGTCTCGGGGTGGTCGCGCCCGGCGCCGTCGGTGTCCGCGCGTACTGGGACCTGCTCACGGCGGGCCGCACCGCGACCAGGTCACTCTCGCTGTTCGACGCCACCGGGTTCCGCTCCAGGGTCGCGGCCGAGTGCGACTTCGACCCGGCCCGAGCGGGGCTGGACGAGGAGCAGGTCGCGCGGCTGGACAGGGTGACGCAGTTCGCGCTGGCCTGCGCCCGCGAGGCTGTCGCCGACAGCGGACTCGATCTGGATGCCGTACGGCCCGAGCGGGTCGGTGTGGTGATCGGAAGCGCGGTCGGCTGCACGATGCGTCTGGAGGAGAATTACCTGAAGGTGAGCGACCACGGCCGTCTCTGGCAGGTCGATCAGCAGCGGGCGATCCCCGACCTGTACGACTACCTGGTACCGAGCTCGATCGCTGCCGAGGTGGCCTGGGAGTGCGGCGCCCAGGGCCATGTCGAGTGCCTGTCCACCGGCTGCACCTCGGGCCTGGACGCGGTCGGCAAGGCCGCTCAGCTCATCGAGGACGGCCTGGCCGACATCGTGATCGCCGGGGCCTCGGAGGCGCCGATTTCGCCGATCACCTCGGCCTGCTTCGACGCCATCAAGGCCACCAGCACCAACAACGACGACCCGGAACACGCCTCCCGCCCCTTCGACCGTGGCCGGAACGGGTTCGTGCTGGGCGAGGGTGCGGCCGTGCTGATCCTGGAGGAGGCGCGGGCCGCACGGAGCAGGGGTGCGCACAGCTACGGCAGCGTCCTCGGCTTCGCCAACCGCAGCAACGCGTACCACATGACGGGCCTGCGGCCGGACGGCCGTGAGATGGCCGAGGCCATCAGGGCCGCTCTCGATCTGGCCCGGGTGGACCGTACCGACGTCGACTACATCAACGCCCACGGCTCGGGCACCCGGCAGAACGACCGGCACGAGACGGCGGCCTTCAAGCGCAGCCTGGGCGAGCACGCCTACGCCGTACCGGTCAGCTCCATCAAGTCGATGATCGGGCACTCCCTGGGCGCGATCGGCGCCCTGGAGGCCGCCGCCTGCGCGCTCGTCCTGAAGCACCGGGTGGTGCCGCCCACGGCCAACCTCACCGATCCCGATCCCGAGTGCGATCTGGACTACGTGCCGCTCGTGGCACGTGAGCACCCGACCGACGTGGTACTGAGCGTCGGCAGCGGATTCGGCGGCTTCCAGACCGCACTGGTGCTGGGCCGCCCCGAAGCGGCGGAGGCGGTGTGATGCGGCCCGGTGTGGTGACGGGAATCGGCGTGGTCGCGCCCAACGGCATCGGCCACGAGGCGTACTGGGCGGAGCTGCTGAACGGCAAGAGCGGCATCGAGCCGATCGCGGACGGCGTCGCCGGTGTGGTCGAGGGGTTCGAGGCGTCGCGGTACATGCCCGCCCAGCTGGTCGTGCGGACCGACCGGTGGACGCAGTTCGGCATCGCCGCCACCGCCCTGGCGTTGCAGGACGCGGGCGTCGATCTGGAGACCGTGTCCGAGTACGAGATCGGCGTGGTCACCGGCAGCTCCTCGGGGGGCAACGAGTTCGGCCAGCGGGAGATCGGGAAGCTCTGGACCCAGGGCCCCGCACACGTCAGCGCCTACCAGTCGATCGCCTGGTTCTACGCGGCGACCACCGGCCAGCTCTCCATCAGGTACGGCGCGCGGGGCCCCAGCTGTGTCGTGGTCACCGAGCAGGCCGCCGGATTGGACGCGATGGCCCAGGCGCGCCGGGTGGTGAGGTCGGGCGCCCGGCTGGTGATGGCCGGGGGCACGGAGGCCCCGCTGTCCCCGTACGCCCTGGCCTGCCAGCGGGCGGGCGGCCGGATCTCGGCCGGCGCCGACACCGAGCGCGCGTTCCGGCCGTTCGACCGGCTGGCCGACGGGCATGTCCCCGGCGAGGGCGGTGCCATGTTCATCGTCGAGGACCGGCCAGCCGCGCACCGCAGGCCCTACGGGGTGGTCGCCGGGCACGCCTCGACCTTCGACCCCAGGCCCGGCAGTGGCGGCGAGCCGGGGCTGCGCCGGGGGATCGAGCTGGCACTTGCCGACGCAGCGCTCCCCCCGGAAGCCGTCGACGTGGTCTTCGCCGACGCGGCCGCCGTGCCCGAGCTGGATCGGCAGGAGGCGGCGGCGATCGAGGCGGTCTTCGGACCGTACGGCGTTCCGGTGACCGCGCCGAAGACCATGGTCGGTCGGCTCTACGCCGGGGGCGGTGCGCTCGACATCGCCACCGCCCTGCTGGCGATGCGGGATTCCGTGATCCCGCCGACGACCGGGGTTCTTGACGTGCCGGAGCAGTACCGGCTCGATCTGGTGCTGGAGCAGCCGCGGACCGCGCGGCTGCGGACGGCGCTGGTGCTGGCGCGCGGCCGCGGAGGCCACAACTCGGCCGTCGTTCTCACCGGCGAACTGCGATGAGCGGAGGGAAGAGTGGTGACAGCAATGACCGGTTTCACGCTCGCTGACCTGCGGGCCGTACTGCGGAAGGCCGCAGGGGACATCGACGTCGTGGACGGCGACAACATCGATGTGACGTTCGAGGAACTGGGGTTCGACTCGCTGGCGATGCTGGAGGTCGCCACGGTGCTCGACTCCCAGTACAAGGTGACGGCTCCCGACGGCGTCATCGAGGTGACCCGCACCCCCCGCGAGATCGTCGCCTTCGTCAACGGTGCGTCCGGCGCCGGCCACGTCGACAACAGCATCGTCATCGCGGCGCCGTACGACCTGGTCTGGGAGATGACCAACGACGTGGCGTCCTGGCCGGAGCTGTTCAGCGAGTACGCGTCGGCGGAGGTGCTGGAGCGCAGCGAGGACACCGTCAGCTTCCGGCTGACCACGGTGCCCGACGAGAACCACAACGTGTGGAGCTGGGTCTCCGAGCGGCGCATGGACCGGGACCTCGGCACGGTGCACGCGCACCGCGTGGAGACCGGGGCCTTCGAGTACATGAAGATCTTCTGGGCGTACCGCGAGACCCCGGACGGCGTGGAGATGAGGTGGGTCCAGGACTTCCACCTGAAGCCGGAGGCCCCGCTCGACGACGCGGCCATGCAGGACCGGATGAACCGCAACACGGCCGTCCAGATGGAGCGGATCAAGAAGCTGGTCGAGCAGCGGGCCGGTCGGGCCTGATGGGTACGGTGCTGGCCCCGGTCGCCGTCCTGACGAACGGCATCGCGGCGGGAATCATGGCCTCCACCGTCATCGGCATCGTGCCGATGATGCTGAGCCTGTCCTTTGAGCGCTATGTGCAGACGGTGCAGTTCCTGTGGCCGCGCTACGACCCGATCATGCCGCTGACGAACGGGTTCACCGCGGTGCTCGATCTGGTGCTCGCGTTCGTGGCCGAAGACAGTACGGCGCGGACCGGGTTCGCCGCCGCGGCCGTTCTGCTGCTGTGCGTCATGGCGATCTCCATCACCAAGAACGTGCCGGTCAACCGGTACGTCAAATCCCTGGACCCCGGCAACCAGCCCGCCGACTGGGCCAGCAGGGACCCCCGTCGGCGCTGGCGCAACTGGAACGCCACTCGTACGTCAATCGCACTGCTCGCATTCACAGTCAACATCCTGGCGACGGTGCGGCTCCGCTGAGCCCGTACCGCTCCCCAGGAGGGGAAGGCAGAACATGGAGATACCCCTTTCGGGAAAGCGCGTCCTGGTCACCGGCGGGACGCGGGGCATCGGCGCCGCCATCACCCTGGCGTTCGCCAGGGCCGGGGCCAACGTCCTGACCTGCTCGCGCACCGGCGGCGAGGCCGCCGACAGGCTGGCCCGCGAGCTCAAGGCCACGCCCGGTGAGCATCACATCGTCACCGCGGACGTCAGCAGGAGCGAGGATGTCGGGCACCTGATCGACGAGTGCCGGAGCAGGTTCGGCGGCCTCGACGTCATCGTGAACAACGCGGGCCGGATCACCCACGTCCCGATCAAGGATCTCGACCTGGCCGGTTGGCGCGAGATCCTCGACACCAACCTGACCTCAGCCTACGACGTCATCCACCGAGCCGTTCCGCTGCTCGGTCCTGGCGCCTCGATCATCAACGTCGGCTCCGGGTCGGCGCTGGCGGGCATCCACAACCGGGCGCACTACACCGCGGCCAAGGCCGGGCTGATCGGCCTGACCCGCTCGCTGAACAAGGAACTCGGCCCGCTCGGCATCCGGGTCAACGTGCTCTCGCCGGGTGTCGTCCAGACCGAGGTGGAGCTGTCGGAGGAGGTGACGTCGCGGTACCAGCAGATGACCGGGCTCAAGCGGTTGGGCACGCCGGAGGAACTGGCCAACGTGGTGCTCTTCCTCGCCAGCGACCTGGCGTCCTATGTGACCGGTGCCGTCGTCCCCGTCGACGGGGGCATCTGAGATGCCGGCCACCTCACTGTTCCGGGTGACCCTGCGGATGGACGTGGTGCCCGGCGCGGAGCAGCAGTTCGAGGAAGCCTGGCTGGCCGGTGCGGAGCGCATCGCCGACGAGCCGGGCAACGTCGGCCAGTGGCTCTCACAGGGCGAGCGGGACAACGCCTTCTACGTCGTCAGCGACTGGGTGAGCAGGGAGGCGTTCCTCGCGTACGAACGCAGCCCGCAGCACCTGGAGCACCGCAGGTCGCTCGATCCGCTGCGCACCGCCGGGGAGATGACGACCATGCGGACCCTGCACCGCCTGGACGGGAAGGGTGGCAACGGATGAAGGGCAGCGTAAGGGTCCTGGTCCATCTGCGGGTGCCGCCCGGCGAGGAGGCGCGCGTCGAGGACATCTACCACCGCATCAGCCGGGAACTCGACGGAACGCCGGGCCTGGTCCGCAACGAGCTGTTGCGCGGTTTCCACGCCCCGGACGAGTGGGCGGTCATGAGCGAGTGGCAGAACGCCGCCGCCTTCAGGGAGTGGGAGAGCGGGTCGGACCACCGCGATACGACTGCGCCCCTGCGGCCCTACCAGAATCGCGACCTCACGTCGGTGTTCGGCGTCTACGAGGTCGAGGCGGAGCACTGAAGCCGGCGGTGGGGACTGGAAGGGGTGAAAGGGATGAGCGGTCCGCGCCGGATCGATGTGCACCACCACGCGATCGTGCCGAAGATCTCCGCGCTCATGCGGGAGAGCGGTGCCCGGTTCGTGCTTCCGTGGTCCTTGGAGAGCACCTGGGAGGTGATGGACACCCACGGCATCGACCGGGCCGTGGTGTCCAATCCGATCCCCGGGGACCTGTTCACCGACGCCCGGCAGGCGGCGGCCTTCACCCTCCGGGCCAACGAGGCCGTCGCCGAACTGGCGGCCGACCATCCCGGCAGGTTCGGCCTGCTCGCCGCACTCCCGATGCCCTTCGTGGACGTCGCCCTCGACCACCTGCGCTATGTCTACGAGGAGCTCGGGGCCGACGGGGTCGTGCTGGTGCCGCACGCCGGTTCGAACTACCTGGGCGATGAGCTGTTCGAGCCGCTGCTGGCCGAGCTCGACCGTCGGCACGCGGTCGTCCTGGTACACCCGATGACGCTGCCGGGCGGGCCGGTCGAGGCCTCGCCTCCGGTGCTGGCCGACTTCCTGCTCGACACCACTCGGGGCGCTATCAGCCTGATCAGGTCCGGGGCGCTGGAGCGGTACCCGAACATCTCCTTCATCCTGGCGCACGGAGGCGGCTTCCTGCCGTACGCGGCCAGCCGGATCGAGGTGCTCGGCGAGGCGTTCTACGGTATCGACCCCGACCGGGTGCGGGCGGCCCTGCGCCGCTTCTACTACGACACCGCGCTGGTGGGCGAGTCCGCGCTGCCCTCACTGCTGGCGGTGGCCGGCCCGGAGCGGATCCTGTTCGGCACCGACTGGTGCGCGGCCCCGGCCGAGCCCGTAGCGGTCTGCGCACGGGCGCTCGACGGCGTCCCGGACGCCGTCCGCCGGATGATCGAGCGGGACAACGCGCTCGCGCTGTTCCCCGTCCCGGGACGCCCGGGGGCGGTCGACCCGGAACCGACTGCCGTCGGGTGACCGGAATTCAGCAGGGCCCGGCCCGTCGTCGTGGACGACGCGCCGGGCCCTGCGGCTTGTCCGGCCGTGTTCTCCCGGGCGGGCGTCCTGTGGACCAGGGGACGGAACGACCGCGGTTCCGCGGGGAGTTGCGCACGCCGCCGATGGACGGTGCCAGGTCGGTGTGGCGGGACGCGCGGGCCGGGCTCGCCCCCGCTCCAGTCGGCCGGACCACTGGGACTGGATCGCCTTTTGAGCCCCGGGCCCGATGCTCGGACCCGACAGCGCAGTGCTGAGATCCCTTCATGGAGGCATGGACATGCTGGCAGAACTACTCGCTCGCGGCGGCAGCGCACTGCTGGAGGGGTTCCCGCCGGACGGCCGCGAGTACTGGGCCGCGCGGTTCTGGGACCGTGCGGCAGCCGAGCAACACGTACAGCTCAGGTCGGAGTTCTTGACCCAGAAGGAGACGATCGCCGAGCTGCTCCGCAAGTACGGGCAGGACGCGAAGCAGGTCATCGAAGTCGCTTGCGGAACCGGCGAGTTCACCGCGATGGCCGCCAAGCTGACACCGGCCAGCGAGATCACCGCGATCGACATCTCCGCCGAGGGCCTAGCGCGTACGGCGAAGCGGGTGAAGCACGACAATCTCAAGCTCGTGGAAGGCGACTTCTGGGCCGACCACGACCTGGGACAGGCGGACCTGGTGCAGTGCCTGGACGCCATCCACCACCTGGGCGACCTCCGCCAGGTGCTGGTGAGGCTGCGGTCGTTGATGAAGCCCGGCGGCGTGTTCGTCGGCAACCTGTGGATCGGCGACAACTTCCACGAGTTCCAGCGCAAGCGCTACGGCACCGCGGCCCATCTGGTGCGCACGGCCTCGTTCTTCGGGACCGCCGTGATCATCCGGGCGTCCGCCGGACAGCTCAAGACCGGGGCCTACCGCACACAGCTCACCAAGAGCGAGGACGCCGTCGCCGTGCTCCGCGACGTCTTCGACGAGGTGGTGGAGGTCCGTAAGGAGCGCTACTTCATGGGCTTCGTCTGCCGGATGAACGACGGACCGCAGCAGTGATGATCCTGGTGACCGGCGGCGCCGGGTTCATCGGGCGCCGCGTGGTCGACAAGTACGTCGGGGCCGGCCACGAGGTGCGGGTGCTGGACGCGCTGCTGAGCGACACGCACCGGGAGCAGGTCCCGCCGCAGTTCCCCGACGCGGTGGAGTTCGTCCACGGCGATGTCCGCGACCAGGAGACCGTCGAGGCGGCGCTGCGCGGTGTCGAGCTGGTAAGCCACCACGCAGCCGTGATCGGCAGGGGGCGGGAGATCCTGGACGCCCGCCACCACGTGAGCTGCAACGACCTGGGGACGGCGAACCTTCTCGTCGCGATGACCGAGGCCGGGACGCGGCGGCTGGTGCTGGCCGGTTCGGTGGCGATCTACGGCGACAGCCAGTACGACTGCTCCGTGCACGGCCGGGTGCGGCCGTCGCGGCGCAGCCGCGCGGACCTGGACGCAGGTCGGTACGAGCCGCGCTGCCCGGAGTGCGGGAACGAGCTGGTGTCCAGCGCGGTGACCGAGTCCGATCCGCTCGATCCGCCGCGGAACATCTACGCGGTGACCAAGCTCGCCCAGGAGTACCTGGTGGGGGCCTGGGCGACCGAGACCGGGGGCCAGGCCGTCTCGCTGCGCTACCACAACGTGTACGGGCCCGACATTCCCTATCAGAGCCCCTACTCGGGCGTGGCGGCGGTCTACCGCAGCGCGGTCGCGCGCGGGGAGGCGCCCATCGTCTACGAGGACGGCGGCTCGATGCGCGACTTCGTGCACGTCGACGATGTGGCGGAGGCCAGCCTGGCGGCGCTGCGCTGGACGGGCAGCGGACACCGGGCGTTCAACGTCGCCAGCGGGACCCCGCACACGATCGGCGATGTCGCCGTCGCCCTCGCCGAAGCGGCGGGCTCCCCGATGCCGGTGCTCACCGGGAAGTACCGGCTCGGCGACGTCCGGCACATCGTGGCCTCACCTGCCCGGATCATGCGCGAGCTGGAGTGGCGGCCGCGGATCGGCTTCGAGGCGGGGATGGCGGAGTTCGCGACGGCCCCGATGAGCGGGGCGCCGTGATCGCCGTCCTGAGCGCGCTCGTGTTGGGAGCCAACGGAACCATGGCCGGCGTGCTGGTCGCGGTGGCGCTGGGGATCGTGCCCGCGTTCAAGGGCCTTTCCCCAACGCAGTACATCCAGGTGCACAGGCTCGTCGGGAGGCACTACGACCGGGTCATGCCACCGTTGGTGATCAGCTGCACCGTAGCCGACATCGTCCTGGCAGCCGTGGTCTCCGGCAGGGCGCGCATCGCCCTGTTCGTGGCCGCAGCCCTCGCCCAGCTGGGCGTGAGCCTGGTGTCCCAGTTCGCCAATGTCCCGATCAACAGAACAGTCAAGAACACCGAGCCGCAGTCCATCGGTGATGACTGGGACGACCCCCGGGCACGCTGGGCAAACTGGCATCTGACACGCACCGTGCTGGCGCTGTGTGCTGTGGCGGCGAACACCGCCGGTGTGGCGACTCTCCGGTAACAGCACATCCGTTCCCAAGTCTGCAAGGAAGTGACCATGACCGAGTTAGCCGTGCCGTCGCAGGCCCCCGCCTCTGCAGCGGTCAAGCGCCTGGCGAACGGGTTCTGCCACGCGAAGCTGCTGCTGGCCGCCAACGAGCTCAGCGTCTTCGCGGATCTGCATCAGCACGGTCCGTCGACCGAGGCCGAACTCGCCGGACGCCTGGGCCTGAACCGTCGCGGGACCCGTGAACTCCTGCACGGACTGGTCCTGTTGGAGCTGCTGGAACTGCGGGACGGTCGCTATGCCAACAGCGCGACCGCGTCCGCCACCCTGGTACCCGGTGGAGCCGACTACGTCGGTGGCTTCCTGCGCCGTGCGGACCACATGCTGTATCCCGCGTGGCAGAACCTCGCCCAGGCCCTGGCCTCCGGTGAGCCACAGGCTGCCGGCGCCGGCCAGGAGGCGTTCCGGGCCATGCTGGACGACCCTCGGCAACGCGATCAGTACCTCCAGATGATGGACTCGGCCAACGGGCTCATCGCGGGCCACCTGGCCGACGCCTTCGAGTGGAACTCCCACCAGCACGTCGCCGACATCGGCGGATGCCGGGGAAACCTCGTCGCACAGCTGGCCATTCGTCACCCGCACCTCCGGGCCACGGTGTTCGACCTCCCCGAGCTGGCGTCATCGTGCGCCGACCACGCCGCCGAACTCGGTGTCACCGAACGTGTCCGGTTCCACGCCGGTGACTTCTTCACCGACCTGCTGCCACGCGCCGACGTCCTCATCCTCGGCCACGTCCTGCACAACTGGTCCGTCGAACAACGGGAGTTCCTGGTCCGCAAGGCGTACGAGGCTGTCAATCCGGGTGGAGCGCTGCTGATCTACGACGCCATGCTCAGCGATGAGCCCACCGATCTGGCGCGCATCCTCATCAGTCTCAACATGCTTCTGGTGACTGAGGAGGGCTCCGAGTACACCGTTGGCGAGGGCAGCCAGTGGCTCGCTGCGGCAGGCTGCGCCGACATCCGGGCCCAGCCGCTCGGCCACAGCGACACACTGCTCGTCGGCCGCAAACCGACCGTCTGAGAACCTGCCGCCCGAGGAACGGAGCGCCATGATCGCGGTGTACTGCTCCCAACCGAATGCCGCCGACCCGCTGGCCGCCGCAGTGGTCGGCGAACACCGCCCGCCGTCGCCCGCCGTCGGATGGACGACCGTCAGAATGCTCACGGCGTCGTTGAACATGCGGGAGATCACGGTGCTGAGCGGGCGCGCGGGTGCCCGCCAGCGCTATCCCGTGATCCTCGGCAGCGACGGCTGCGGCGTGCTCGACGACGGCACCGAGGTCGTCGTGCATTCATCGGTCATGTCCCCCGGCTGGACGGGACCGGAGAATCTGGATCCGGGGCGCACGGTGCTCTCCGAACAGCACCAGGGCACCTTTGCGGAGATCGCGGTCGTTCCGCGCCGCAACGCGCTCCCGAAACCGCCCGAACTGTCCGCCGTCGACGCGGCCTGCCTCTCCACCGCGTGGCTGACCGCCTACCGCATGCTGTTCGTCACCGCCGCCGTCGAACCTGGGCAGACTGTCGTGGTCCACGGCAGGCGCCGCCTGGGTACCATCGCCTCCGCCGCGATCGCGCTCGCGAACGCGGCGGGGGTACGCGTCTGGGTCGTCGGCGAGCCCGACGACCGCGAGTTGGCGCTCCGGCTCGGCGCGGATGCCCTCTTCAGCGGGTCGCACCTGCTGCCCCAACCCGTGGACGCCGTTATGGACGCCTCGATCAGCGGGTCGGGCTGGATGGGATCCGTCGACAGCGTGCGGCCCAACGGGGCGATCGTCTGCGCGGGATACCGGGACAGCGGCGACCTGGGGCCGACCGGCGCCGGCAGCCTCGTACGGGACTTCATCTTCCGGGAGGTCCGGTTGCTGGGCTCGGGCATGGGGACGGCCGAGGATCTCACGAGTCTGATGAGTTTTCTCGTCGCCACCGGTCTGCGTCCGACTGTTGCCGATCTGCTCGACATGCGCGATGTCAGGCGAGGCATGCGGGCCATGCTGTCCGGCACCGTGACCGGAAAGATCGTCTTCCGGTTCTCGTGACGGGTGCGGCACCGCGGGTCCGCGCTCCCTGCCGGTGGTCATGTCCATCCGTCAGGTAGCCCGACTGCTGACACCTGCTCACATTCCAGACCGGGCCATCCCTTCTCAGGCCGGCACCACCGTCTGCGTATCCCGTAGTTCGCCCAGCAGTCCCGCCACCTTGACGACCGTGCGATCGCCCAGGTGCGGGCCGATGAGCTGGACGCCGAGCGGCAGCCCCTCACGGGTTCGGCCCAACGGGACGGTGGCGGCCGGCAGGTGGACGAGGCCGGCGAGGTTCAGCCAGGTGGTCTGCTCCCAGTAGCCGCGACGCCGGCCGTCGACGGTGATGTAGCGCTCGGACACGGGCACGTCCGTCTGGTCCGGTACTGCGGCCGTCGGCGCGGCCGGGGTGATGAGGACGTCGACGTCACCGAAGTAGGCGGCCCATCGATCCTGGAGCCGTCGGCGTTCCTCGTTGGCCTGCAGCCAGTCCCGGTGACTCATCGTGCGGTCACGGAGGTACTGGGCCCCGGGCGACTCATCGCCTGGAGACAGCTTCCGGGAGGCCTCCACCTCGGCGGCGTACGCCTGCGGCGGAGCGCTGGCAGCGCTGCCGGCGAGCATGAGGGAGCGAAACAGCCGGTCGGAAGAGGCCATGTCGACCGGGGGCGCCGAGTCGCTGATACGGACGCCTGTGTTGCGCAAGGTCCGTTCCAGTTCCTCCAGCAAGGCTCGGGTGGCCGCGTCCACCGGACAGAAGGAGTCGTCGGCCCAGAAACCGATGCGGTAGTCGGCCAGCCTCTCGTGTCGGGGCGGTGGCAACTCCAGCCGCCACGCGGTGGAATCATGGGGTGCCGGACCGGCCAGCACACCGAGCGCGAGCGCGAGATCGGCCGCGCTGCGCCCGAGAGGGCCTATGCAGAGCATGTCCGAGGTCGTCAGCCAGCCTGGTGGGCGCGGAATGTGGCCCCGGTTCGGCACGATGCCGAAAGTGGGCCGCAGGCTGTAGACCCCGCAGTAGTGGCCGGGCAGCCGTAGTGAGCCCGCCAGGTCGCTGCCGATGTCCAGCGGGCTGAGGCCGGCGGCCACGGCTGCGGCCGAGCCGCCGGAGGAGCCCCCGGTGGTGCGGTGCGGGTCGTGCGGATTGGGCGTGGTGCCGAACAGCTCGTTGCTGGTCTGGATGCCCTGGCACAACGGCGGTGTGTTCGTCTTGCCGAGGATGACCGCACCGGCCGCGCGCATCCGGGCCACGGCGTCCGCGTCGCGTCCTGGTACGTGTTCGGACAGCTCCGCCGAACCGCACGTGGTGCGCAGGCCTTCGGTCTCCAGCGCGTCCTTGAGGGTGATCGGAAGTCCCAGGAGGGCTGTTGTCCGGCCGCGGGCGCGCTGCTCGTCGGCTGCCGCGGCCGCGGCCAGGGCGGCCTCGGCTCCGAGGGTGACCACCGCGTTGTACTCGGGATGGGAGGTGATGCGGTCCAGGTGCGCGGTCGTCAGTTCGCGGCTGGAGACCTCTCCTCGGTTCAGGGCATCCAGCTGTTCGCGGGCGGAGTGGCGGATCAGGTCCATGAAGTGGCGGCATCCTCGTGTTCGGAGACGGCCTCGAAGTGGGCGGCGATGCGCAGCAGCGCGCGAACGTCGTCGTTTGGCGTGCGTACGTCGTCGCGGATGCCCGCGTCGGCGTATTCGGTCGGGGTCTTCGGTGATTCGTTGCGGTGGTAGGCGGTCAGCGCCCCGCGGAGCTGGTCGGCGGTGACCGCGGCGGCCAACTCGGCACCCCGCAGCCCGGTGGCAGCGTACCGCGCCTCGGCCGCGCGGCGTACGGATTCGTCCAGGTGGTGGCGCAGAGCCCACTGGCCGTCGCGGATCTCGACGGCGCGTCGGTACAGGTGCCAGGTGGCACCCCACAGGGACGGGCCGTGCGCCGAGGCGGCCCGGTGCGTGTGGAGCGCGATGGTGGGCAGAGCCTCGTACACGGCGTGCCACAGCGGCGCCAGGCGCTGGTGGTCGCGATAGGCGCG
Organism: Kitasatospora cystarginea; assembly: GCF_039533515.1. NCBI lineage: Bacteria > Bacillati > Actinomycetota > Actinomycetes > Kitasatosporales > Streptomycetaceae > Kitasatospora > Kitasatospora cystarginea. The sequence continues at coordinate 19,779 of NZ_BAAATR010000048.1, forward strand.
TCCCCAGGCCCGGGCCCTCGGGACGATGTGGATGGCCAGCGTGGGAATGAGGAATCCCATGAGGACAAGCGTGCTGCCGCCGTCGGCGCAGAGCCATGCGAAGCGCTCCGCGGACCGCGACAGAGGGGTGAAGCCGAAGACCGCGGCCGCAACGTCCACGAGTCGGATCGTGCTGTAGCCGAAGGTCAGCAACGCCCCGGCTCCCACGATGCGCAGACCGCGGGCGATCCAGGTCCCGCGTGTGCCGCCGGCCCTTCTCCAGCAGACCACGGCAAGGATGCCCTGCCCGATGGTGTAGGCACCGATGTAGAGCGTCAGGAACGTCTGGTAGACGCCGACGTGGATGTACCTGGCCGTGAAAGCCTGCGGGGAGATCCGGCCGGAGGCAGGCAGCAGGAGGAACAGCACCACCAGAGCGGCGATGACCGCCGCCCCGGCCGCGAGGCAGAGCCGGGTCCTGCTGCGGGCCTTCTCGTGCGGCAGCACCCAGTCGGCCAGGACGACGATCTGCAGCGTCACCTGAGCCGTGACGGTGCCGAATGCGGCCAGGATGCCGATGGACGGGTTGCCGGTCGCGTCGCCCAGCAGCCCCCAGACCGGATCGATGGACACGAGGAAGGAGAGCGCGGACAGGCCGTAGACGCCGACCAGGGCGGTCAGCGCCCGGTCCCGGCGCAGGTATCGCGGTGGCCAGAGCAGTACGAGGAAGCCGGTGACGGCCAGGGTCAGACAGAGCGGGTGCAGTAACTGCTGCATGGATCCCTGTCACCGCCGTCCGCGCAGTAAGGTCTCCGCCACGGGATCGTGGCCCTGGAGGCGGAGGCCGGGACGGTGTACGTGACGCTGCAGGTAGGTGCCGATCATCTCGGCCTCCCGTTCGTCCTCGTGTTCGTAACTGGTGCGGCCCAGCATCATCTTCACCACCTGCGGGTCGAGGTCGGGGACCAGTCGGTCGGAGACCGGCTTGACCGGAGGAAGGACGGGGGAGCCCTGGTGATCGCGGAGAATATGCGCGAGCTCGTGCGCGATGATGTGGTCCTGGTGGGCTCGGCTGGTGTCCTGGTGGACGAAGATGAAGTCTGCGCGCTCCACCCGGATCCAGAGGCCGCACACACCCTGCACGATGTCCCCGGAGGCGTGGACGAGCCGGATCGGGTAGCCTGACCGGCTTTCGACGACGGGGAGGAGCTCCCTCACGCTGCTGACGCGCGGCAGGTTCAAGCCGTGCACGAAGCGTCGGCAGATGCTCTGCGTGCTGTCCCTCATGGGTTCGGGTCCGTTTCCTCGTCGGCCGCGCAGGACGTGAGCCCTTCCTGTGCGCGTAGTTGCTCAACGGTGGCAAGTACCTGGTCCAGGCTCTGCGGCGACAGTCCTGCCACCCGCATGGCGACACGCTGTACTCCGCTCTCGCGCAACCGTCTGACGAGGGCCAGCTCGGTTGTGACTCTGTCGGCAGTGCTGTCGTCGAAGAAGTAGGCCACGGGGACACCGAAGAACGTCGCCAGCGCCTCGAGGTGCCGCCTGGTGGGGTTGTCCCGCCGTCCGGTGCGCAACTGCCACAGATAGACGTGGGAGACGGAGGTGCTGCCGCGTTCGCGGAGCATGTCGGCCACTTCGTGGTTGCTGTACGGGCCACGGTCGGGCGGATGGACCGTCTCGAACAGCGCGTTCAGTCGCTCCTCGAACGTCCCGGTCAACAGAACCACCTCCCCATAGTTCCCACGGTTAACCCTAGTTGACACCCTATGCGGATCATGCGACTCTCGGTATGTTAACTGAGATTAATCCGTGTGCCAGCAGTCGCGTCCCCGTGGCGCACGGCCGGCTCACCTGGCGATCCTGTGTCAGGCAAGGCAGCTGCGAAGGCATAAACGACCAGTACTGACTGCAGCAGAGGACTGTCGACGCCCTCGAGCCGCGGTGCAGCGAATTTCATCCGGCTCCCTTCGTGAGAGAGCGCGGAAGGAGGGGCTGGCGTGGGTAGTGGTGTGGGTTTGGGGTGCGTCTCGCATGGAAGCGCGGTGCAGGCGACGCCACCTGTCGGCGCGACGCCAACGATGACGGCAATGGCTAGACCAGCTCCCACAGATGGTCGGCGACAAGCCGCTCTTGACAGGTGGCCATGATGAAAGACAATCAGAGATTCGTGCACCACTTGCCGTCAGGCACGGAAGTCTGTTTGCTTCGGTAAGAGGCGCACGAGGTGTCCGTTCCACGGATCGGTCTGTCACGCGACACATGCAGCCACCGCGACCATTGACCCGGTTCGGAGACCCACCGAACTCGCCACCGCACTGTGTCGCATCCGTCGCTGCTCGGACGGCCGCAATCGTCGGAATTCGCCGCTGCGGGATCAGGCGTGCAACCAAGTGGCTGGGCGTACGGGCCCGAGAAGGCCAGGCGGGGCTACGCCCACTCTCGCGCGGGCACGAAAGCCCACCGACTTGTCATCGTGCTGCCTGGACTTGATTGGGCGATGCCGTGGCTGTTCGCCCGAGGATGGGCTGGTCGGTGCCGGCGGCCCCGCAGGCAGGAGGTGCGCGCGGGGATGCGGGTTGGCCGCCACCGAGAGGGTGTCGGGGTGTTGTGGAAAGGCTCGCCCGGTCAGTCGAGGTTCAGCGATGGCCCGTTCAAGTGGTTGGGAGGTGAGTTGGAGCGCGCGCCGCTCGCCCGCGGGTGGGCAGATCAGAGATGGTCGCAGGCGCAGGTGAGTCAGGCTCAAGCAGGGTCCATTACCGCGCTTTGTCGTTAGAAAGTGGGTATGTTGCCGATCATGATCTCAGTTCTGGGACCTCTGGCCGTCACGATTGATGGTGTCGACGCTACTCCGACGGCTTCGAAACTGCGGACGCTCATCGCTCTTCTGGCGCTTCGCAGAAACAGCGTGGTGGCGATCGGGTCACTGATCAACGAGCTGTGGGGTGAAGAGCCGCCGGTGAGTGCCATGGCCACGCTGCAGACCTACATATACCAATTACGGCGGTTATTGACAACGAACGGCCTGAACGGCAAGGACGTGCTCGTGACGAAGCCGGTCGGGTACGTACTACGGCTCAAGCGGGACGAGCTGGACGTGGACATCTTCCGCAGCCTTGTCGAAGAGGCGCGGGATCACCTCCAGGAAGGCGCGGACGAGGCTGCGCTGACGGTTGTCACCAAGGCCCTGAGCATGTGCGGGGCGGCTCCGCTGCATGACGTGAGCGCACGGGAGCTGCTCGAATCGTATATCGGCCAGCTCGGCGAATCCGTACTCCAGGCCGTGGAGCTGCGAATCGAAGCAAAGCTGCGGCTGGGCTATCACCAGGAACTCGTCGCCGAACTCAAGTCGCTGTGCGCGGAACACCCGTACCACGAGAACCTGCACGCGAAGCTCATGATAAGTCTGCAGCGGATGGGCCGACGCTCCGAAGCGCTGGTCCTGTATCAGACGCTTCGCAGGAACCTCCGGGACGAGCTCGGAATCGACCCGTCGGCAAGCCTGCAGGAGCTGCAGAACAAGCTGCTGAACTCCAACTCCAGCAGCGTCAGTGAGATCGAGTCCTCGTGGCAGGCCCGCGAGACCATCACGCCGGCACAACTGCCCGGAAACATAGCGGAGTTCACCGGCCGCACAGCCGAGATCGAACAACTGGGCCGGATGCTGAGGCCGAACCAGAACGCCTTGGCTCCGACCATCGTGACGCTGACCGGCAGCCCGGGAACAGGAAAGTCCGCACTGGCGGTCCGGGTGTGCCACGAGATCCGGGACCGCTTCTGCGACGGTCAGTTGTACGCCGACCTGGACGGGGGCGCCGTTGAGCCCTACCAGGTGCTCGGCAAGTTCCTGAGGGGCGTGGGCTTCAAGGGTGAGGAGATCCCGGGCGACCTCGACGAGCGTTCGCAGCTGTTCCGAAGCTGGACCAGGCAGCACCAAGTGCTCGTTCTGCTGGACAATGCCGCATCCCGAGCCCAGGTCCGCCCGCTGCTGACCTCCGGACCGGGCAGTGCGGTCCTCATCACCGGTTCCCAGCTGGCCATCGGCGGCCTGGAGGGATCGCGTTCCTTCCAGCTGAACGCCCCGTCGGTCGACGAATGCGTCGCGGTCCTGAGTTCGATGATCGGCGGGGAACGGGTGGCCGGCGCAGAGGACGTGGCCTACGACGTCGTCAAGGTGTGTGACCAGCTTCCGGTGGCCCTGCGCATCGTGGCGGCGAAGGTGACGACCGGCGTCTACGCCTCGCTGCCGGCGGCGGCGCAGCGTCTGGCGGCTCCGGAGGCCCGGCTGGAGGAGATGCGGTTCGGGGAGTGGGACATTCGCAAGACCTACGCCGCCGGATACCGCCTGCTCGACAGCCAGGGACGGAAGGCCCTGACCATGATGGCCGTCTCCGGTCTGTGTTCCATCACGACGGTGCGGATCGGAGAACTGTGCGGCTGGGACCGTGCCAGCACCGAACATGTGCTCAGCCAGCTGAAGCAGCTGCGGTTCCTGCATGCGGTCGCGGCCGGAATCGGCCCGGGGAGTTATGTGATGCCCGTCCTGGTGCGTTCGTTCATCGACGACCTGATCAGCGGCGAACTGGCGACGGTTCGAGCAGCCGGAGCCTGAGGTGGTGGGCTCGGGCCGGTGCCCCGCGGTATAGGAGAAAACTCCTACCGAGGTCCGTAGACATGTCACTATACGACTCCCAGGCTGATTGGTGATGATGATTGCGATAACAACGGCTGGACCAGGGGCACACATGGAATCCAAGGCACAGAAGCGGCCACAGCTCGGCGGCTTGGCAACCGTATTTCTCGATCTCTTCGTGTCGATCGGCGGATATTTCATTCTCCGGGCGGCGGGCGTCAGTGTGATCTGGTCGCTCGCGATCCCGGGCATCGTGGTCGGAGTCCTGACCGTCCTGAGTACCATTCGTCGGCGCAAGCTCGATGTGGTGGGTGTCCTGGTGCTCGTGGAGCTGGCCGCGACGCTCGGGCTTTCCTTCGTCACCAACGACGCGCGTATCGCGGCCTGCCGACAGCCCCTGTACGTGCTCATCGGCGGGCTGTTCTGCCTGGGCACGCTGTTCGGTCGCCGACCGTTCACCGCCGTGACCACCGCGTCCATGGCCACGTTCGGAGACCCGCTGCGGGCCAGGGCTTTCGAGAAGGCGTGGCAGGACGTCGCCAGGTACCGGCAGCAGCAACGCACGTTGACGACCGCGATCGGGACGATCATGGTGGTCGATGCCGCAGTTCGGGTCCTCGTCATCTACGTCTACCCGGTGAGCCGGATCGACGTTTCCCTACTCCTGTCGAACGTCGCGGGAATCCTGCTGTTCGTGGTCATCGGTGTGGTCTCCAAAAAGCTGATCATGCCCGCACGAGAAATCGTGCTGGAAATCGTCGAACAGCTCAAGGCTGAGTCCGCGGACTCCGGAACCGACATTCCGACGGCCTCCGAAGGCGGGACGGACACGCCCGCGCACGAAGGGTTCCGTCAGTCATGACGGAACCGTGGAAACCTGGCAACGCCGTGACAGGAGAGAAACAGAGGAGCCGATGGCCTACCTGATTCCACTCGCTCAGCTCGGCCTTCACGACGTGGACCGGGTCGGAAGGAAGGCCGCGGTACTCGGTGAGCTGCGGCAGACCGGGTTCCGCGTCCCCGATGGATTCGGGGTTCCCTGGCAGGTGCTCACGGATGTGCTCGACGGCATCGATCCCGCCGACCCGCACGCGGTCGTGGAACGCATCCGCTGCACGGAGTTACCGGACGCGCTCCGCGCGGAACTGTCGGCGGCGCTCCGGGAACTCGGCGATGGTCCGGTCGCGGTGCGATCGTCCGGCATTGAAGAGGACCTGGCCGGACGCTCGTTCGCCGGACAGTACGATTCGGTCCTCGACGTGCGTGGGGCCGACGCGGTTGCCGACGCCCTGAGGCAGTGCTGGGCGTCGGCGTTCTCGGACCGCGTGGCCGCCTATCGGAACGGTGAGGATGCCCCGATGAGGATGGGCGTCCTGGTCCAGGCCATGGTGCCTGCCGCAGCCGCGGGAGTGGCGTTCAGCGCGAATCCGGTGACGGGTGACCGTGGCGAAACGATGGTGAGCGCGGTGACCGGCCTCGGTGACAGGCTGATGGCAGGGGAGACCGTCGCCGACGAATGGTCGGTCCGCGACGGGACGGCCCAGCTGTTGTCCGGGTCCCGTGAGGCCGTCACCGAGGCCCAGGTATGCGAGGTCGAGGCGCTGGTCGGCCGTGTCGCCGAACACTTCGGCACCCCGCAGGACATCGAGTGGGCGTTCGCGGCGGGGGAACTCTGGCTACTGCAGGCACGCCCGATCACAACGCTCGTGGAGGACCACGACCTCGTGCCGATCGACATCGAGGTCCCGCCGGGCTTCTTCGTCCGGGACGTACGATCCCCCGACGCCAGGGCTCCGATGGAGAACTCGGTGTTCCTGCCGGTGTTCGCCGCCTCCGCGAAACGGCTCTTCGACTTCACCACCGGCGCGCCGCTGACGGCGACAACCATCGGCGGTTGGGTGTACCTCAACCCGCTGCCCGACACGATGCCGGAGCTGATCCGGCGTTCGGAGCGCATCGCCGAACTGGTGGCCGAGGGCGCGCCGCTCGCTGTCGTCAGGCGATGGGAATCCGAGTGGAAGCCCGGCTTCGTGGCACGCATCCGGCGGTTGCGTGAGACCGACCTCGGCGCAGTGGACGATGCGGCGCTTGCCGCTCATGTCGCCGAGCTGACGGGCTTCTTCTCCGAACTTCACGATGTGTACTTCCGGATCGCGGGCGCGGCGATGTTCATCGGCGCCGAACTTGGCTTGCTGGCACAGGAGTTGCTCGACTGGCCGCCGGACGACCTGCTCCCGCTGCGCAGCGGGCTGGTCGGGGAGCACATGGGCGCCGTCGTGGCCCTGGGCGACCTCGCCCGGCTGGCGGCGGCCAAACCTGCGCTCAGCGCGGCGCTGGAGCGCGACGTGCAGAGCGCGGTCGGGCAACTCCGGGACATGGAACCGGAGTTCGCCGCGGCGTTCGACAGGTATCTGGCCGATTACGGGCATCGAACTCTCCGACTCGGTCTGACCGACCCCACGTTCGCTGAACAGCCCGCCATGGTGCTCACCATGGTGGTCGCGCAACTCGGCGAACCCTTCGACCTGGCCGACCGCCGGGCGGTGTTGGCCCGCCGGGTCCAGCCCCGCCGCGACGAGCTGGAGCGCAGGCTGGCAGGCAGGCCCGCGGCCGAGCGGCAGCAGTTCGAGGCGGCGCTGGCGGCCGCGGAGCTGAGCGCGCCCATCAGGGACGAGAAGTCCCATCTGGCCGTGTCGTTGTGGGCATTGATGCGGTACGCCGTCCTGGAGCTCGGCAACCGGCTCGCCGGGTCGGCGCTGATCCAGCAGCCCGAGGACGTGTTCCTCATCGGGCTCGACCAGGCGCTGGCGGCACTCGCGGACCCATGCGATCTGCGCCCGGCGGTGCGGCTCGGCCGTGGACAGCTCAACTGGGCGAAGGCCAACCCGGGGCCGAGGTTCTACGGCACTCCGCCGACGCCGCCGACCTGGGGGCCGGGCATGGCCGAACCCTCCGAGGCGGCAAAGCACGTGATGGACATCGCGGCGTGGACAACGCGGATGATGGGCGGGTCTCCACAGGCGCCGGCCGAGACAGACGGCATCAGCGGTCTCGCCGCCGCCGCCGGGCGCTACACGGGACCCGCCCGGGTTGTCGGCGGTCCGCGTGACTTCGGCAAGCTGCGCCGCGGTGACGTGCTCGTCTGCCCCGAGACCACAGCGCAGTGGGCAGTGCTCTTTCCCAGCCTGGGGGCTCTTGTGGCGGACGGCGGCAGCCTGCTGTCCCACCCGGCGATTCTCTCCAGGGAGTACGGCATTCCCGCGGTGGTGGCCGCTGGTGACGCCACCCGGTTGCTGCAGGACGGCGATCTGGTCGAGGTGGACGGAGCCGCCGGGACCGTGCGCCTGATCAGCGGTTCGATCGCCGCACGGCGATCGGAGGCGGCGAGATGAGTGAAGCTGGCGAGAGGCCGCCCTGCCACCGGACGGTGATTTCGGTCTCGTGCACGTCGTACACAAGGACAAACCAGGACTGCCGACCGCATCGAGCGGGTCGGCCTGGAGGATGAGATGCACGTACTGATCGTCGGCGCCGGTGTGGGCGGGCTGTGCCTCGCGCAGGGCCTGCGCAAACGGGGGATCGGCGTTGTGGTGCTGGAACGGGACGTCGCCTCGGACGCCCGTGCCCAGGGGCTCCGCCTGAAGATCGACGCACTCGGCCGATCCGCGCTCGCCGACTGCCTGAACGACGACTACTACCAACTGCTCGCCGCGACGGCCAACAAGCCCTACCAGTCCCGCGGCGTGACGCTGGACGAGAACCTGAACGAGCTGCATTCCGCGGTTCCCGCCCAGAGCACCGTGGACGAGGCGACGGCAAGCATCGTCGTGAACCGCCACACACTCCGGCAGATCCTGATGTCCGAGACATCGGACCATGTCTTCTTCGACAAGGAGTTCGAGCGCTACGAGCTGCTCGACGACCGGGTCGTGGCCTACTGCCGGGACGGCAGCGCATGGGTCGCGGACGTACTGGTGGGAGCCGACGGCATCAACTCGGCCGTGCGCAGGCAGCTTGTGCCGGACAGCGGCCTGATCGACACCGGACTGTGGTCGATCTACGGGCAGCTCATGCTGGACGAACAGAACCGCAGGTGGATACCGCCGAACGTGTTCGGCGGCTCCCGACCCGTCCTGGGGCCAGAGGGCCGGACCCTCGCGCTCGGAACGTTCCAGCCGCAGATACCGATCACTGATGCGGTCGCGGAGTTCGCGCCGAAGGCGGACATCACACCGGTGGACGACTACCTGAAATGGAATCTCATCGCTCCTGCCGAGCAGTTCGGCGTCGACGAGGCGGCTTTCTTCGGTGGCTCCCCGGAGTGGCTGCACGCGAAGGCCTGCGAGATGACGGCGGAGTGGGGCCCGGCCGTCAGGCGGATCCTGGACGAATCGCTCGTCGCCGTGACGTTTCCGCTGTCGATACGGGCGTCTCGTCCCGATGCGACATGGCCGACCGGCCGGGTGACGCTGCTCGGTGACGCAGTCCACGCCACCACCCCCGTGGGCGGCGTGGGTGCCAACGTCGCGCTGCGCGATGCCGCCGCACTGGCGAGGAATCTCGCGGAGGTGGCGGAGTTCCCCGACCTGCTGCTGCAGGCGATCGGTCAGTACGAGACGGACATGCGCGAATACGGATACCAGGCCGTTCGGGATTCCCTGGCCGGCGCCGAGCGCATCCTGCGGAGCAGGAGGCTGCTCGACAACGAGTAGGCGAGCACTCAGGTGTGACTTCGCGACGCGGGGTCGCGTCGGGTGGGAACGTCGAGTCGCGTGGGAGGAGGCGTGGCCACCGCGCGGTCATCGGGGGGATTCGGACTCCTGGCGATCGTGCGGTGGCCGCCGGACGCCGCGCACTGACGGTGCGTCAGCCAGGCTTAGCCGGCCTCCGGGAGGCCTGGACTGTGCCTGCGTCCCGTACCGCGCTCTTCGGCCAACTCCCTCGCCGATCAACTCCCTTGCCGGCCTTCCGGGACGGTAGCTGCCGACCGTCGTGGTGGCGCTGACGATGGGAGACCGGCACTGCCCCGTCCCCAGCACGCAGAGCGGCGCGTTCTCGGGCAGCGGTGTCGGCGAGATCATGAAGGGCTCCTCGATGGGGTCAGGTGCGATGGGCGTCACGCTGGGACAGCTTCCTCGCCCATGACCACGGCACCGACCCCGGCCGCACGCGGGCCCTCGCCAACACCACCATCGCGGGCGCCACCACGCGCCCTGCCCGGCTGCCCGCTACCGGCGGGACTCGCTGTCGCGCACTGTCACTCGTCACACACTGATGCCGCTAGACCCTAATGTGTGCCGCACAGTATGGTGTGTGCGTGGATGGCTCCGAACTCCTCGATGCCCACAGGCAGGAACTGCGTCGTGGCTCCGTGGTGCTCGCGAGCCTGCTCGCGCTGCGGACACCGGGCTACGGCTACGGCCTGCTGGACGAGCTTGAGCTCGCGGGCGTGCCGGTCGCGGTAAACACGCCCTATCCGCTGCTGCGCCGGCCGGAGGGCCAGGGACTGCTGACCAGCGAGTGGGACACCAGCCAGCCGCGCCCGCGCAAGGCGTACCACACCAGCCGTGACGGCATCCTCCTCGCCCAGGCACTGCTGCGGGAATGGCAGGCGATCGACACGGCATTCACCCGCCTGGCCCCCACCTCAGCCACCATCCCGGAAGGGCAGAACCAGTGACCGCGACATTAACCGACCGGTACATCGCCGCTACCGTGCAACGCGTGCCCGACAGGCAGCGGGCCGAGATCGAGCGGGAGCTGCGCGCCGCGATCGCCGACGACGTCGAGTCCCGCATCGAACGCGGCGAGGGTCCGGCCGACGCCGAATACGCCGCGCTCGCCGAACTCGGCGATCCCGAGCGCCTGGCCGCCCGGTACGCCCGCCAGGACGTCGCGCTCATCGGCCCCGACAGCTACCCCGGCTACATCCACGCGCTGCGAGGCGCCTGCTGGACCGTGCTGCCGTTCGCCTACGTCGTGCTCGCCATCGTCTTCCGCGCCCACGGGGCGAGCACCTGGGTCGCACTCCTGCGCCCGCTCGGCAGCATCGTGACCGCCGCCATGTACCTCGTGGTCCTCGTGACCGTCCTCTTCGTGATCGCCGACCGCGTGCGCAGGGCCCATCCCGAAGCCGTCAGGGCAGCCGCCCCCTGGACCCCCGACCAGCTGCCCGTCGCCGAGCAGCCGAGCCCGGCCGTCACCGTGCGCGACCTGATCCGCGACATTGTCAGGGCGGTGGCGTTGATCGCGGCGTTGTTCGCGCAGCGGGTGATCTCGCCGGTCACCACCCCGACGGGTGGGCATGTGCCGATCATCAACCCGGCCCTCTGGAGCTTCTGGATCCCCTACTTCGGTGCCGTGCTCGCTCTCGCCGCCCTGGTCAGCGCCGTGAGCCTGCGCCTGCGCCGCGGCAGGCCCGTGACCGTCGTCGCCCATGCCGCACTCACCCTGGCCGGCATCGCGCCGCTCGCCTGGCTGTTCTGGCGGGCGAGTGTGCTCAACCCGGCGCTTGCCGCCGATCGTGGCGCGCTGGCAACCCTGGCCACTCCGGGCAACTGGGTTGCCTGGCTTGCCGTCCTCACCCTCGCCCTGGCTGCCATCGGCACCCTCACCCAGGCCCGATTCACGCTCCAGCGCGGCACGAAGGCCCCGTGGTCGGGTTGACTGCCCGGCGCGCCCGGGGTGTTCGGCCTCCGGGCTGAACGGTCCTCGGCCTCGGTACCGAGGCCGAGCCGTGGTAGGCCGCCGAGCTCTTAGCCCGGCGAACGGGGGAAGGGCCGACGGTTGACCGGGACGGGGGTACGCCGTCGCCTGTGGCAAGGAGGGCGAGGCCACCGCGGTGGCTGGCCGTGGCGGTGGGACGAACGGCTTCGAAAGCCTGTGGAGGACAAGGCCATGCAGATCGACACCGCGGCCCCGGTGCCTCGACCCGAGAGCCGCTGCGCGGCCGCCGAGCCGTGTGTCCGGCGGCGGGGCCGCCCGCGCAGCGAGGCGGCGGAGCGGGCGATCGTCGCCGCAGTCGAGCGGCTGATGGAGGACGGTGTGGCCCTGGCCGACCTCTCGATCGAGGGGATCGCCGCGGCTGCGGGCGTCGGCAAGGCCACCATCTACCGGCGCTGGCCCAACAAGGAGGCGCTGCTGGTCGATGTGGTCGCCCGACTGGAGGCCCCCGAGCCGCAACTCACCGGTGGCACGGTGCGCGAGGAACTCCTGGCGATGATGGAGTTCATGCGCCGCCGGGGTCTGGCCAAGCGCTCGCGCTGGGTGCTGAAGACCGCCCTCGGCCAACTGGACAACTGGCCCGAACTGCGCTCGATGTACCAGGAGCAGGTACTCGAACCCCGCCGCGAACTGGTCCGGCGGATAGTTCGGCGCGGGGTGGCCGAAGGGGTGATCCGCCCGGACCTGAACCCCGACCTGCTCTCGGAAGTGGTGATGGGACCGATCCTGTTACGCACCGTCTTCTGGAAGGAGGCACCGCTCGACGATCCCGCGCTGGCCGAGCAGCTGGTCGACGCCGTTTTCAACGGCATCGCCGCCCCGTTGCCGCGGTGACACAAGATGATGGTCCGCCCCCGCCCCCGCCGGCGCCAGCTCCGCACCGTTTGAGTGCGGTGGCATCGCGGCTTCTACGCGGTGTGTCTGTCAGTTCAGCGGCCGGTTCCCTAACATGAGCTCAGCTCACATTAGCGGAGAGGGGCTTGACCATGCCGACTCGATTCGACCTGCCGGCGGGCTTCCGCTGGGGTGCTTCCACGGCCGCCTACCAGATCGAGGGCGCGGTCGACGAGGACGGGCGCGGGCCCTCCGTCTGGGACATATTCGCCGCCCGCCCCGGTGCCGTCCGCGACGGCCACTCCGGCCGGATCTCCTGCGACCACTACCACCGCTACCCCGAGGACATCGCCCTGATGCGCGGACTCGGCCTGGATGGTTACCGGTTCTCGATCGCCTGGCCCCGGATCCAGCCCACCGGCACGGGCCCGGCGAACCCGGCCGGACTCGCCTTCTACGACCGGCTGGTGGACGCCCTGCTCGCCGCTGGCATCACACCGATGCCCACGCTCTTCCACTGGGACCTGCCACAGGCCCTGGAGGACGGCGGCGGCTGGCTGGCCCGGGACACCGCGTACCGCTTCGCCGAGTACACCCAACTCGTCGTGGACCAGCTCGGCGACCGCGTCCCCGCCTGGATCACGCTCAACGAGCCTTTCGTGCACATGGTGTTCGGCTACGCGCTGGGCATCCACGCCCCGGGCCGCACGTTGATGCTCGACGCCCTGCCCGTTGCGCACCACCAGCTCCTCGGCCACGGTCTTGCCGCCGCTGTGCTGCGTGAGCGCGGCCACCAGGTCCTGATCGCCAACAACCTCACCCCGGTCTGGCCAGCCAGCGACGACCCGGCGGACGTGGCGGCGGCGGCCGCGTACGACGCGCTGCACAACCGGCTGTTCACCGACCCCCTGCTCCTCGGCCGCTACCCCGACCTCTCCGCCTTCGGCGTCGGCGGGGACCTCGGGGGCAGCGTGCGCCTCGGGGATCTGGAGTTGATCTCCGCTCCGGGCCTGGACGGACTAGGCCTCAACTTCTACAACCCGACCCGGATCGCCGCCCCCGCCGATCCCGAACTCCCGTTCAACGAGGCCGAGATCGAGGGAGTCCCGCGCACCGCCTTCGGTTGGCCGGTCGTCCCGGACAGCCTGCGCGAACTCCTCCTCGGCCTGCGCGATCGGTACGGCGATGCGCTGCCGCCGATCACCATCACGGAGAACGGCTGCTCGGTGGACGACCGGGTCGCCCCCGACGGCACCATCGACGACCGGTTCCGGATCGACTACATGGCGAGCCACCTCGACGCCCTGGCCGAGGCGATCGCCCAGGGCGTGGACGTCCGCGGCTACTACACCTGGTCCTTGATCGACAACTTCGAGTGGGCGGAGGGGCTGGGACGGCAACGCTTCGGGCTGGTCCATGTCGACTTCGAGACGCAGCGGCGGACGCCGAAGGCTTCCTATGCCTGGTACCGCGACCTGATCGCCGCGCACCGGGCGCGGCTCACGCGGTAGGGGAGTGGGCGAACTTCCCGACTCACCTACCGATAAGGGTCTGCCTGCCCAGGTGCCACGAGTGAGATCGGGGCTCCACATAGGTGTTGGGGGCATCGTGTCGCACGTCCGCGCTCCGCTGGGCGGCGACGGGGACACGGAGGACTGCCAGGAACTGTGGGTGGTCCTGGACGCCAGGGACGGAAGGGTCCTGGGACGTGTGGACACCATGACGGTGGCCTCCAACTCCGAGCACACTCCACACCCGGACCCTGCGCAGACGGGGTTGAGTGTCGGCGAGGGCGAGGAAGGGTCGCCTGCGCTGTGGGGACGCTGGGACGGGCAGCAACTGACCGCCGCACAGATCGGGATCGAGCTGGTCCTCCTTGCGGTGAGCCCGTCCGGCCGGCACCTCCTGACCGTTGATGTCGGGCAGTGGTCGCTCTCCCTCCACGAGGTGGAGAACGGTTCGGTTCTGCGGGAACTGGAGGCCGCGGACACGGTGCCGGTACACCCGGGGAGCACCGGCGAGGACAGGGTGTACTGGGACTATGACGCGGCCTTCGTGGATGAGGCCACCATCGTTGCCGGGACCTCCGAGTGTGACGCCCCGTATGGAACAGCCCGCCACTGGTTGGTCGACGTGCACGAGATGACTCTGCGCGGCGAGATCTCCTACCCCGTTCCCGTCTCGGGTCCTGCCCGCGCAGCAGGGGGCGGCACGTGGTACACGATCTCCAAGGATGGGACTTCCGTGCATCTGCGGGAGCTGGCCGAAGAGAACTGACTTCGGTCGGGTGATGCCCTGGCCGTTCGCCGAACAGCGGCAGCCAGGATCCGGTGGTCCTGGGGCATGAGATACGCGCGGAGCGGCGGGTTGACCGACGCCGGGAGGGCTGCGCGGGAGCGGGTCCGGCGGTAGCCGCGGAACGCTTCGAGAGCGGGGAGCAGAACAGGGACATCGCGGCGGCGCTGCGGGTGGGCGTGCGCTCGGAAGAACTGTGACGCAGGTCACGGCAGATGTAGAACCTGCGCGCCGCATCGGGCGTCTGGCTGGTGTGAGATCACGCAGGAGAGCACTGGACGAGCTGGACGAGGAACGCCTCCTCCGGCTGGTGGCCAGAGGTGACCGCGGAGCGTTCGACGAGTTGTACCGGCGCACGTCGCCGTGGCTGGCGGTGCGGTTGCGCCGCCGCTGCGCGGACGAGCAGATCGTCGCCGAGGTCATGCAGGAGACCTATCTGGCGGTGTGGCGTGCGGCCGGCGCGTTCTCCGGCAGCGCGGTCGGCGGGACGGCCGTCGGGTGGCTGTGGACGATCGCGGCGCGCCGCCTGGTCGACGCGTTCCGGCGCCGTGCCCACCACGCCGAACTTCCCGTCGTCGTCGCCTCCGCCGCCGAGCGGGCGGTGGTGCCCGCGGCGGAGGACGAGGCACTCGCCGGGACCGTCGGCGGCGACGTCGGCGATGCCTTGCGGCGACTGGCGCCGGAACTCCGAGAGGTACTGCAGGCCACGGTGCTCGACGGGCTTTCCGTCCGGGAGACCGCCGTCCTGCTCAGACTGCCCGAAGGCACGGTCAAGACCCGCGCCCGCCGGGCCCGGATCGCGATGCGGGAGGCGCTGGCATGAGCGAGCGAAGCGAGCGAACCATCAAGAGGCGCGCGTTGAGCGAAGCGTCTGCCGAGCGAAGCGAGATGGGCGCATGAGCGGGGAACACGCGTCTAGGCGGTTGATCGACGACTACGCACGTGGTGACGCAACGATGGCCGCGGACACGGTATGGGCGTTGGAGGCCCATCTGGAGACGTGCGCGCCGTGCCGGAGTCACCTGGCGGCCTCCGTGGCCACCGAGGCGCCCGACATCGCCGCGCTCCTCGACACCGTCCGGGCCGGTCTGGAACCGCAGCTGGACGCGGCCGTTGGGGCGCCCTCGCGGCGACACCGCCCGAGGTGGGTCTCGGCCTGGCTGACGCCGGTCATGGCCCCGTGGTTGGCCATGACCGTCGTCGTCACCCTGATGGCGCTGCTACTGGACGCGGTCGCGGCGCCGACGTTCTTCGGCGACGCCTCTCCCGTGTTGCCGATCGCGCCCGTGCTGCCGCTGTGCGGTGTCGCCGCATCGTGGTCGCGCGGCCTGGACCCGGCACACGAACTGACGGCCTCGACTGCCCGGGCCGGCCTGCCCCTGCTCCTCAGGCGCACCACGGCGGTTCTCGTGGTGGTCCTGCCCGGGCTCCTGGTGGGGGGATGGCTGACCGGAACCATGACCGCCGCGCAGTGGCTGCTGCCCTCCCTGGCCTTCACCTCCACCGCCCTGGCGCTGGGCAGCGTGGTCGGCGTGACCCGCGCAGCCGTCGGGCTGATGGTCGCCTGGGGCGTCGTCGTCGTGGTACCCGCGTGGGCCACCGGCCGCGTCCCCCTTGCCCTGCAGCTTGTCCTCCAGCCGGACCGGCTGCCCGTGTGGGGGCTGCTCCTCGCGCTCGGAACCGGCGCCGTGATCGCCCGCAGAAACGCGTACTCAACGCTGTGAAACCCATGTCCACCCTCGAAAGGGACCACCGCATGACACCCGTGACGAGCGCGGCTGACACCGCGCCGAAGACCTACGCCTGGGAGATCCGGGCCAGCGGCCTGAGAGTACGCGTCGGACGGAAGAAGATGGCCGTCGACGGGCTCGACCTCTCCCTGGGCAACGGCGCCCACGGCCTCCTGGGGCCCAACGGAGCGGGAAAGACCACCCTGATCCGGACGCTGGCCACCGTACTGCGCCCCACCGAGGGCGAACTGGAACTGCTCGGCACCTCCGTGGGCGCGATGGGCGACCACCGGGCCCTGCGTCGCCGGATCGGCTACCTGCCGCAGGACTTCGGCTACTACAAGCGCTTCACGGTGCGCGAGTTCGTCGAGTACATGGCCTGGTTGAAGGAGGTTCCGAAGGCGGCCGTCCCCGCGGCCGTCCAGCGGGCCGTGGAACGGGTGGGCCTGGCGGACCGCGCCGACCACCGGATGAAGACCCTGTCCGGCGGCATGGTGCGGCGGGCCGGCATCGCCCAGGCCATCGTCAACGACCCCGCGGTGCTGCTGCTGGACGAGCCGACGGCCGGCCTGGACCCGGCGCAGCGGCTGCGCTTCCGCGAGCTGCTGCAGGAACTGGGCCGCGACACCTGCGTGGTCGTCTCCACCCACCTGGTCGAGGACGTCGCGGCCGCCTGCTCCGACGTGGTGCTCTTCGCCGACGGCCGCCTCGTCTTCCAGGGCACGCCGGACGACCTGGCCGCCGCGGGCGGCTCCGAGTACCCGGGCGACAGCCCCCTGGAGCGCGGCTACTCGGCGCTGCTCCACAACTCCGGGCAGCAGGGAGGCACCTGGTGAACGCACGTGTCCTGTGCATCGAGCTGAAGCGCTCCGCCGCCCCGTGGGCTGGAGTCGTCGTCCTGGGCGGAAGCCTGGCGATCTTCTGCCTGATCGACGGAATCTGGTGGAAGGGCAACGCGGGGTGGACGGCCCAGTGGACCACCATGGCCATGTGGACCCGGTACCTGCTGGCCTTCTGGTTGCCGTTCGCGGTCGGCATCGGGGCGGTGTACGGGCTGCGTGAACCCCGCTCGCGGATGACCGAACTGCTGACGACCACGCCGCTGCCGGCCTGGCGCCGTGCGGCGCTGCCGGCCGGTGCGATCGCGCTCGCGCTGGCGACGGGCTTCGGCCTCCTCGTCCTCGTGGGCGGCGCCCAGGTGGCGCTCGGTTCGACCACCTACACGGGCCTCGGCTGGCTGCCGATCTCGCTGGTGGCGGTACTTGGCCTCGTCGCGGCCGCCGTGTTCGGCATGGGCGTCGCGCGGGCCGTGCCCTCCGTGCTCACCCCGCCGGCCCTGACGGTGCTCCTCTTGCTGACGGCCCTCCTCCTGCGGCAGAGCAATGAGGGGGCACTGCCGTCGAGCGTCGCGCCGAACCGGCTCGCCCTGCTGGTCCCGGTGACCGCGGAGCCGCGGGAGACACTGCTGACCCTGTCCGGCTCCGTGCACCTCGGCCAGACGCTCTGGCTGCTCGGCCTGATCGCCACCGGTTTCGCACTGCTGTCGGCCGCGACCCGCCGGGCCCGACTGCTCGCGGTGGCCCCCGTCCTGGCCGGCGCGGCCCTGGCCCTGCTGATCCTTCCGGCCACTCCGCGCGACACCTACGTCATCGACAAGGCCGCCGCCACCCTGGTCTGCGACGGACCGGTGTGCGTGACGCACGCGAACCGCTCACACCTGCCCGAACTCGCGCCGCGCGGCAAGGACGCGCTGCGCGTGCTGCACGACGCCCTGGGCGACAAGGCGCCGAACTCGGTGCGGGAGGACACCGAGCTGCGCGCGCTCGGCGACGAACGCCAACTCTTCGGCGACGCGGTGCTGGTCGACTTCGACGACCCGCTGATCGCCCATGCGACGGGGGCGGAACTGACCCGCCTCCTGGTCGCCCAGGGCCTGGCACCGAACTGCGCACCGCGCACCACTTGGGAGGGCGGGGGGCAGGTCGACATCCCTGTACAGAGCATCGCCGCGAGCTGGGCCCTGGGCGATCACCAGTTCGAACCACTGCACAGGCCGGACTCCTACGCGTACTCGCAGCGTACATGGGCGGACGCCGACACCGCCTGGCAGCGGCTGATGGCGCTGTCACCGGCCGAGCAGCGCTCGCGGATTGCCGAGGTGCATGCCGCCGCCCTCTCCTGCACGGGGCACAACGAGCTTTCGGTGCTGGCGGGGAAGGCATCGCGATGAGGTGGCTGATGCTGTACGCGCGTTCACGGCAGGTACCCACCTCGGCCGCCGCGGTCACGCTCGTCGCACTGGCGGCGTGGGCCTTCGAGCACGACGGCGCGGGCCCGATGGACCTGGGGATCGTGGTCCTGGTCCTGACCGCGAACGTGGCGGCCGCTTCCGTCGGGCTCGGCGGGCAGGATGCCGCACTGGATCGCACGGCCGCGATCCGGTGGATGCCCCGGCGGGCGGCGCACGTGCTGCTGGCCGGCGCGGTCGCCGGGGCGGCGCTGCTGGGGGTCCAGGCGGCGGGGCCGAAGCTCGCCCCCGCCGGGCTCGTCGTCCGGGACAGTGCGGGGCTGATCGGCCTGGCCGCGCTCGGGGCGGTGCTGTGCGGGGCGCAGTTCGCATGGACCCTGCCGATCGGCTGGCTCGCGTTCACCCTCCTCGTCCCGGTTCCGCGCGGCATCGCGGGAGAGGTGGGCGACTGGATGATCATCTCCCCCGCCACGACGGCGTCCGCCGTGACCGCGTGGGCCCTGCTGGCGACCGGTACCGTGCTGTACGCCGCAGCAGGACCAAGACGGTAACGGGCACGCCCCCGGCCGCTGAGCTCGAGCGGATACGATGACAGGTTGTTCGACGAGTCCAGCCAGCTGGCCGTGTGCTGACCGCTCGCGCTGTCGGCAAGGCCGGAGCCCCGCCGACTGGACGAAGCGCCAGTCAGCGGGGCTTCCATCATGGTTCAACGGCCCGCCACGGCGCTGGCCGCCGCTGTCCTCGGCAGGTACGGGATCGAGCGGGTCCGCATGTCGGTGGTCGCGGAGGGCGGCTCCTTCGAGACCGACGGGCAGGGGACGCTGCTGGTCACCGAGAGCTCGGTGGTCAACCAGCGCCGCAACCCGGGCAAGAGCCGTGACGAGATCGAGGCCGAGCTCAAGAAGGCCCTCGGCGTGACCAAGGTGATCTGGTTCGCCGGCGTGCGCGACCAGGACATGACCGACGCACACGTGGACTGCCTGGTCCGCTTCGCAGCCCCCGGGGTCGTCCTGCTGGACCAGCCGTTCTCCGGCGCGCCCGCCGATGTCTGGTCGCGGTCCGCCGCCCAGGCGCGCGAGGTACTGAAGAGCGCCACGGACGCCCACGGTCGTGGTGAACGCATGCCGTATCTGGCATCGGATCGCGCCTCCTTGAGCGTGCGGCCGTCTGTGCGCACGCCTCGGCGGCTTCTAAGGTCGTCGCATGAGCGGTCACGCCGGAGGAACGCCGGATGAGTTGGGCCAGACGCTGCGTCACCTCATGGGTGAGGTGGTGTGGAACGACATGCTGGCGGAGGCTTACGAACGACGGCATCCGATCGGCAGCATGCTACTGAGGCAAGGGGAGCCCGGCACCCACGTCCTCGCGCTGCTCGGCGGAGTTGCCAAAGTGATCCGGCGCGAGAGGAGCGGAGACCGCACGCTGTTGGCGTTCCGTGGTCCCGGTGAGCTGCTGGGGGAGGTGGCGGTGCTGGACGACGGGGTGCGGTCGGCGAGTGTTCAGGCGATATCGGATTGTTCGGTCGCGGTTCTGAACAAGGCGGCGTTCCTGCGGTTCGTCACGGACCACGATCTGTTTCCCGTCATGGTTCGCTATGCCCTCGGCAGGCTCAGGGAGTCAGACCTCGCTCGTGGTGGCGGGGATGTCGTGGTCCGTTTGTCGGCCGCTCTGGTCACCCTGGCTGATGTCTCCGCAGGCTGGCCCGGATCGCAGCGTCAGCGCATCGAACTCGCCCTGACCCGTGACGAGCTGGCCCAGTACCTCGGGGTGTCTCGCAACACGGTGACTGCGGGCCTCGTCGAGCTCGGCCACCTACAGGTCCAGAGCGGACGCAAGCACATCGTGATCGGCGACCTGCCTGCCCTGCGTGACGCGGCCTCGGTGCTGCGCCACTGACATCGAGACCGGAGATCGCACCATTCCGGGGGCCTGCCCGGCCACTGATCGACGCTTCAGAGCCTCGGCTCCTGTGACGCCCGTCACCAGGCTTCCGCACTGAGCGAGCACACCGCGACACGCGTCCTCGCCAAGCTTGGAGCACGAGGTCCGTACGGAACACCGAGGAGCCCTGATGCCGCAGTTCGGCCAGTCACTACCCGAAGCCAGCGCGCTGCCCCACAGCCGGAGCCGGCGCCTCCCGCCGTACCGGGGGATCGTGGCCGTCGACGCCAAGGACTTCACCGGCTTCCCCGCCATCGAGCACGGCCTGATCAGCCAGGCGATCCCGCAACTTCTCCAGCAGTCCTTCGAGCGGGCCGACATCGCTGAGGTCTGGCACGACCGAAGGTTCCCCGCGTCCACGGGTGACGGGTACGTCTTCGGCTTCGAACCGGCGTGGATGCCGTTTTTGATTCATCCCTGGCTGCACACTCTCCAGGAGGTGCTCAGCGAGTTCAATGTGCACTCCGTGGGAACCGTGAGCATCCGCCTGCGAGTCAGCCTCCACGTCGGGCCGCTGCCCGATTCGGGCGGGGAGTTCGACGGCAACGGGACGCCGCGCAACGACACCCACCGACTGCTCGACTCCCGTCCCGTCAAGGCCATGCTGGCCGCCTCCAACGCGAGCATCACCCAGGTCGCCGCCATCCTGTCCGACCGCTGCTACCAGGACGCCGTGGCCGGCGGCTACACCGGTCGGCACCCCGACCACTTCATCGAGGTGCCGGCCACCGTCGAGGGTAAGCGGTTCGACCAGCGGGCCTGGCTGTACGTGCCCGCGCCCTCAGGCAATCTCTACGACCGCCGCATCCTGGGCGACCGCGTGGTCGACGACCAGGAGGCGGGGCGTGATGCCGCCGACGCCGACGGGCGAACGCCCAAGGGCAAGGCGGGCCTTCGGGCACCGCAGCTGTCCATGACGCAGAGGGCCGACCGGGGGAACCTCAACAACGGCACCGTGCACGGCGGTCAGAGCGTCACCAACGCCGGCGGTGACTTCGTCCGCGGCAACCTCGTTCGAGGAAATTCCTTCGGCGGCGACTATGTCGGGGGCAACAAGGCCGGCACGGTCCAGGGCAACCAGGGTGACACGGTCCACGGTGACAAGAACGAGCGCCGCGCGTGAGCGCCGGCGAGCTCAACGGCGCCGGAGCGAAGGGTGAGGGTGAGCCCGAGAGCACGGCTGAGCCCGATGGCCGGGCGTCCGGCCCGGAGAAGGACGACCACGGCACCCGGGATGTCAGCGACTTCGACGACCTCGCGGACATCGACGACGACTTTGCCAGCCTGTTCGGCATGAGGGAGACCGGGGGCCCGCGCAACGTCATCTACGCCCCTCATGGCAACATCAACACCGGTTCCGTGCACGGCGATCAGCACGTCGAGAACACCGGAGCCAACGGCGCCTACGGTGGCCAACGGGTGGAGGCGCACGAGGGACCGATCTCCGCGCTGGAGATCATGGAAGCCCAAACAGGATTCGCGGAACCCGGGTGGTTCCGCTCTGCACTGACCGAGCTCGACACTCGCATCCTCTTCCTCTCCGGAGAGCCCGGCACCGGACGGCGCACCGCGGCCTTGAACCTGCTGTACCGCCATAGTGGCCACAGCATGAACCTCCGTGCGCTCGACAGCGACGAGAACCTGTCGGCGTGGCGCCCTACCGACAGCGAGGCCCGCGGTTACCTCGTGTACGGCTTGCTCCCCAAACACCCGCTCGGGCCAGCGGTCATCGCGAACCTACGCCGCCTGTTGAGCGACGCTGACGCCCGCATGGTGATCGTGCTGCCCCACGATCCGGAGCGCATCCGAAGCCTCTCCCGGGACTTGCACGTCTCCCCGGTGCACTGCGAGCCCCCGCTGCCCCACGCGGTCTTCGACGCACGCCTCGAAGCCGCCGTGCCCGACACGGCCAGCCGGGCACGGCTGCTGGCCAGACTGGACCCGGGCCTACTGGACGCACTGCTGACCCCCGAACTAGTCCCCGCCCAGGTCGCTGAACTCGTCGCCGCGATCAGTACAGCCGGCGACGACGGCCCGGATCCCGGCGACCTTCGCGAGCGCCTCAGCTTCTTGGCGGAGGGGGAGGTGCCGGAACTGATCGACAAGCTCCGTGAGGACCCCGACGGCCTCGCCTTCCTCCTGGCCACCAGCGTCTTCGAGGGGCTCGATCACCGGATCGTCAGGGAGGAGGCCGAGCGGCTCCTCGCGCTGGCCGACGGGCGGCTGAACTCCGTCCTGCCGGAGGGCGGCGACGACGGCGAGGGGCGGCCGGGACGCCGGGAGAACCTCCAGCCGAACCCGCGATTCGTCTTCCGCCGGTCGCTGGAGGAACTCCTGCGTACCGTCCGCGCGGAGTGCGCGCCCCGGGAGAACCGGGCGAATACCGGCTTCACCTACGCGGTGGAGCCGGTGCGCTTCACTCGGCACCGGCAGGCGGAGGCCGTGCTACGGCACGTATGGCGGCAGTACGGCGAGGTGTCCAGACTGCTGACGGACTGGATGGACAACGTCCCTGACACGGAGCCCGAGTTGGCCGAGCCCGTGGGTCGCGTCATGGGGATGGCCGCAGGCTGGGGCGGTGGCCGCCGTGCACTGGTGCACATCCGCGAGCTGGCCCGGTCCGAGCGGTTCCACAGCCGCACCACCGCCGCGTACGCCCTGGGCATCGCGGCTCAGGACCCGGTCCTGGCCAGTGAGATCAAGCACCACCTCAGGAAGTGGAGCAGCGACCGCGGCTGGCAGCTGCGATCGACGGTCGCCTACGCATGCGGCACCGCCTTCGGGACATCCCGGCCGGACCTGGCGCTGTTGCTGCTGCGGCGCTGCTACCACGGACCCGACGGCGACGAGAGACGAGTTGCCTCGGCCGTCCAGCGCTCCTTGCGGGCGCTCTTCGCGGCGGGCAATCAGCCGACCGTCTTCCGCCAGATCGCTGAATGGGCGGACGGGCCCGACGCGGAACTGTCGCTCCAGGTCTTCCCGAAACTGTTGCAGGAGGACCCCTCCTGGTTCCAGGAACAGCTGCTGACCCTCGGCGAACACACCGAGACGGTCATCGACCTCGTGCGCCGGACCCTCAACGACGACAGCCTCTTCGAGGCGACCTGCCGCTCGCTGATCGGGTGGTGCCACCTGGCAGCCTGGGACGAACGGCTCCGCACTGCCCTGGAGACACTACTCATCGCGCTCGCCCACGACCTGCGCCTCGGCGTCCTGCGCCTGTTCGTCGAGATCGAGGGAGACCAGAACCCGGAACTCCCCGGAAGGCACATCGCCCGCCACACACTGGAGGCCTGGCGCCGAGGCGATCCACAGCCGTACACCCCCACGTACCTGCACGGAGGACCCGATGACCGCCGAGAATGATCAGCCCGTCTACACTCGCGCCGCATACGCCCCCTGGCGTGAGGTCCTGCGCCAGCGCTGGTCCGGGCGGCGCGACCGCGCCCTTGTGCTGCGGGACCGGGAGGGGTACCACCACCTGCTGGGGAACCGCCGCCGCACGCCCGCCGCGGAAGGTCTCGAACTGGGCCAGGACGGGCCTTGGGCCGGCCGCCTCGGACTGCGCGGATACGACTCCGCGTACCTCGTCCAACTCGACGAACGGCCGGGGACCCGGGCCGTCGCCTTCCCGACCCGGTACGGCACCGAAGCCTTGGACGTCCACGTGCTGTGGTGGGTCCATGACGCTGTACAGGCCGTGCAGACCCGGACCGCGCGCGGCTGGTATCCGGTCCGCAAGGACCTCGACCGGCGCCTGCGCCACCTGAAGGACCGCTACACCGCTGCCGGGCACGGCCTCGGTGCGTCCGAGGTGATGCAACACCTGGCCGCACCCCACCAGATGCCGGACTGCGGTCTCACCTACCGCGTCACGGACGTCTCCGCGCGGGAGAACGACACCGAACTGCGACTGGGAGAGCCCGACGGCGTGGGCCTGCCCTACGCCTGGACCGACAAGAGCCGTGAGGAGTACGACTTCTGCAAGCGCGCCGTCCAGGACGGCCCGGTGGCACTCGCGGGGCTTTGGCTCACCAGACACCCGGACGAGGTCAGCCAGGTGCTGAACTGGGCGGTCGACCACGCCGACCTGCTCCGCGGCGAGACCACCTGGCAGGACTCGGTGGCTGGCCTGTTGGGAAAGCTGACGGCGCAGGAGCAGCAGGAACTCTCCCGGCTGCTGCGCGATCGGCTCGTCGCGCTCGGGCGGTCCGTGCCCGGCCCGCAGGGCCCTGGAGTGGAGTTCGGGAAGATTCGTTCCCAGGCCAACGGCTGGGCGGGAGGCGTGGTGAACGGGAGGCCGGCATGACGCCGACGGCCTCAGCCCGCAGCGTGGCACGGGGGAGGCCACGGGGTACGCACGTCAGGCTTCGGCTGCTGTTGTCCCGGCACCCTTGCGGCCGGTCACCACACGGGGCGCTGCGCCGGCGTCGCGACGCGGTCGCCCCTCCGACCACGCCGAACCCGCGGACTGTCGCGGCGATGGAGCGCCTCATGGCCGCCAACAGCGCGGAACTCACCCGGGCGGACACCAAGGCTGCCGTACTTCTAGGCTTCACCGGAGCGGCCCTCGGCGCCTTCATCCCCCTGACCAGGAACGACGGCACCGGGGTTGTCTCCCACGCCTGGAATGCCCACCTGCTGTGGTGGACAGCCGTCCTCAGCGCGCTGCTCGCTGTCGTCTGTTTCGTGTCCGCGATCGCCCCGCGCCACCGCAAGGGCCGACGCCACGCGACGGCCGGCCCCAGCTACTTCGAGCACATCACGCCTGAGTCGGGCCACGTCCGACTGAACCGCGCCTTCGAGGATGCCGGACGCGACCCAGTCGGCCCGCTGTTCGCCTCCCTTATCGGGACCAGCGCGATCGTTCGCGCCAAATACCGCTGGATCGAGGCAGGAACGGCTCTGCTGCTTCTCGCGCTACCCCAGTTCGCCGCCGTCCTGCGGCCGGTGTGACAGAGGCCGGCAACCGTGTACGGCGAGGGGCTCCGACAGTGATCCGGACGGTGCCCCCCGCCGTGCGCGCTCGGCGGCCGCCGTCGACCCGTCTTGCTCGTCCGCCGTGACGCTCGGGGCTGGTGCTGAACTGCACCAGCCGCGACGGGCGGTGTCGGTGGTGCTTTCGGCGATCAGCGTGTTGTGGATCGTGCAGTGGACGGTTTCCGGTGTGAGCCCGCTGGTCAGGGGTTGGCCGGGTGCTCTGTCATCGCTTCCACGACTGTTGGATCAGGTGGTCAGCCCGTGCGGTACCCCGCTGGCCGGGCGGCACGGGGCGAGGAGCGATCATGGCTTCCGGGGGTCTCGGACGGTTCGCCGAGGTACGGATTCCCGGGCTGGCCCGGGTGGGAAGGAATGGCGCAGGGCATGAAGATCGTAGTGGACGACCTCTCCGGGCCGGAGATCGCGCGGTTCCTGGACGCTCATCTCCGGCAGCTGCGGTCGATCTCGCCGCCGGAGAGTGTGCACGCGCTGGATCTCGACGAGCTCCGCAGGCCGGAGGTCACGTTCTGGTCGGTGAGGGACGCGGATGCGCTGGTCGGCTGTGGTGCGATCAAGCAACTGGACGCGGGCCACGCGGAGCTCAAGTCGATGCGCACGGACGCGGCGCGCAAACGGAGCGGGATCGCCTCGCGGCTGCTCGGGCACATCGTCGCCGAGGCCGGGCGGATGGGGTTCACCCGGCTGAGCCTGGAGACCGGCTCGGAGGAGTTCTTCCTGCCGGCCAGGAAGCTGTACGAGAAGTTCGGCTTCGACTACTGCGAGCCGTTCGCCGACTACCGGCCCGACCCCAACAGCGTCTTCATGACGAGGACGCTCGCCGGGACGCCCGGGGTCTGACTCCGGCCGCCGTCAAGGGGATCGCGCACTGCCCGGCCGACCGTCCTCGACGTTCCGTGGTCCGGACCTCGTGGGGCGGCCGACGGTGTCCGCTCCGGGGGCGTGCGGTTCCTCGGCGGCCGGACGGCGCGAAATACCGTCGTTCGGAAAGCGCGTTCCTGACGCGTGGTCACATTTCCGGAAACGAGCAGGACGATGGAATCCTCCACACCGCGGGGGACCACTCCACCGGCCCGCGCTATCCGCGACCCGGCTTTGCGAACGCATGACCATATTCCCGTGGTGCGCGTCGGATTCGCAGACCATACTCCATCTCCCTGTCCTTCCACATCCCCAATCCCTTCCCTTTCGCGACCGTTTTCGCCGGTCGCCGGCCTCCTCCGGTTGCGGTACGAGACAGTAGGGTCACCAAAATCGCCGGGAAATAACAATTCCCTTTCGAGGGCTGTCTGAAATTCTGCCGGGGGCCTAGGCTGCGGCGCGTGTCGATCTTTCGAAGACTTCGCGCTTCCGGCCCGCGCCTCCTGCCGGAACTCGACGACGTCGAACTCGGTCGCGTGCGGCGACAGTTGAATTCCTCCGGGATGCCGGGCCAGTACGACATTCAGATTGGCCAGGTCGAGCGGCTTCTGCAGGAGGCCGGTACGGACTGGGACCGTCGTGCGCACCGGTTCGCCGTGCTCGCCGAGGCCGCCGCGCCGTCGGCGCTGGCCCGTTCCTGGCGGATGCGCCGGTCGCGGGGCGCCGACCCGCTGGTATTCGAGGCGTGGGTCGAGTTGGTCCGCGGTCGGCACGCGGGACGGATGGAGGACGTCCGGGCCGCCGCCGACAACTGCTACCGCGCTGCCGACGCCCGCCCCGAGGACCCCACGCCCTGGGTGGTGCTGCTCGGGATCCTGCGCCTGGCGCGCGTCGAGTCGCGCAAGCTGTTCGCGGTCTGGCACGAGGTGACCTCGCGCGACCCCTGGAACCGCGAGGCCCATCTGCAGATGCTGCGCTACCTGTCGCCGGAGGAGTGCGGCTCGCGCGGCGGCCAGCTGGAGTTCGTGAACGCCGTGCGGGGCGCGGTACCGCCGGCCGCACCGGCCGTAGGTGTCGAACTGACCGCGCTGGTCGACGAGCACGCCCGCACTGCCGCGCGTGGCGGCGTCGAGGCGCTGCTGGTCCGCCGCCAGTGGGCGAGCAACCGGGCCACCGCCGCGCTGAACACCGCTGTGGCCGTCTGGCCCCGCCCCGGCCACCTGCGGCACGCGGCCGCCCTGGCCGACCTCAACCTGCTCGCCTTCGCCCTGGCACAGGCCGGCCGCGTGCAGGAGAGTACGGACACCTTCCGCCTGCTCGGTGACACGGTCACCGCCTGGCCGTGGGTGCTCGACGGCGACCCGCTCCGGCAGTTCGGCTACTGGCAGTCCAGGGCGCTGAGCTGACACCGGTCGCATCGGCTGGCGGGACGCAGTGCGGCAGTGCGGCCGCGATCCCGGCAGCGAGCGGGGCGTAACCGGGCGCGCCCCGGCCCGATCGCCGCACCGCCCGGTCCTGACACCCTCGAGCACATCCCGTTCCTGGGCTTCCAACTGGTGGTCGTCGCTGCGCCGCACCACGCCGGCGCCCGGCTGGACCGTGCCCCGGGCGGCCGGCTGTACCTGCCGATCGGCCGACTGTCCCGGGAGCACTGGCTGCTCGGGCCGGGCGGGCTCGACCCCGGCACGCCCGGCGGCGCGTTCCTGACCCGGCACGGCGTCGGCGACGCCGACGCGTCGATCTTCCCGAGCGCCAGCGCGGCCCTGAGCGCGGTCATGGCCGGCGACGGGCTGTCGCTGGCCGTGCTCCACCTGGTCCGCGACGAGCTGCGCCACGGCACGCTCACCGTGGTCGCCGTCCCCGGCACCCCGGTCAACGGCGTGCTGCGGGCCGCCGCCCTGAGCGGTGACCGGCGCTCGCCGGCCGCCTCCGCGCTGTGCCGGTTCCTGACCACGCCGGCCGCCGTGCGGAGTCTGCTGAACCCGGCCACCGGCGTGCCGGTGGACCACTACCGGCCGACCGTCCGGGTGAGCCTGTGGAGCTGACCGGGCACCGCCCCACCGGGAATCGCCGGGTCGCCGGGAACCGTTGGAAGGTACGTCGAGCGCCGGATTCCCCGGGGCACCGGGCAGGTCCGGGCAAGGAGGACCGTCCACATGGAGTTCACCAACGAGTTCCGCGTGCGCCTGCCGGTGGAAGCGGCCTGGGACCTCTTCACCGACGTCGAGCGGATCGCCCCGTGCATGCCGGGAGCGGAGCTCACCGAGGTCGACGGCGATCGGTTCCACGGCACGGTCAAGGTGCGGGTCGGCGCGGTGACCGTCCAGTACCGGGGCACGGCCGCGGTCGACGAACTGGACGGGGCGAACCGCACCGCGCGGCTCACCGCCTCCGGACGCGACACCCACGGCCAGGGCAACGCCGAGGCGCACATCACCGCGACCCTGGCGCCGGACGGCGACGGCACCCGGGTGACGGTGGAGACCCGGCTCAGCGTCACCGGGAAGGTGGCCCAGTTCGGCAAGGGTGTGATCACGGACATCAGTCGCAAGCTGCCGGACCAGTTCGTGGCCTGCCTGGAGGAGCGGCTGGCCGCCGAGCGGGGGAGCGGAAGCGAGGACAGGGCCAAGGACGAGGCCGCGCCGGCCGCGGAGCCCGCGGCCGCCCCGTCGAAGACGCCCGGGAGCGAGCCGCTGGACCTGCTCGCCGTGGCGCGCGGTCCGGTGGTCAAGCGCCTGGTGCCGGTCGTCCTCGCCGTCACGGTCCTGCTGGGCGTCGTGCGCCGACTGCGGCGGACCTGCCGGCGCGCGTGAGGAGCCACCATGCGTGACGTCCTGGACAAGGTCTACCCGTGGTACCAGGCGGGCGAGAGCTTCGGGCTCGCCACCGTGGTCAGCACCTTCCGCAGCGCGCCGCGCCGGCCGGGTGCGGCGATGGCGGTGTCCGCCTCCGGCACCGTGGTCGGCAGCGTCTCGGGCGGCTGCGTCGAGGGCGCGGTGTACGAGGAGGCCGAGGCGGCCCGGACTACGGGACGCCCGGTGCTGCGTACCTACGGGGTGAGCGACGACGACGCCTTCGAGGTGGGGCTGACCTGCGGCGGCACGATCCAGATCTTCGTCGAACCGGTGTCCCGCCGGACCTTTCCCGAACTGCCGGACGTGGTGGCCTCGTTGAGCGCCGGTGAGCCCGTCGCGGTGGCCACCGTGGTGACCGGGGCGGACGACGGGGCGGGCGCGCTCGGGAGCCGCCTGGTCGTCTGGCCGGACCGCTCCTCGGACACCCTCGGGTCGGCCGCGCTGGACCGCGCGGTGGGCCTCGACGTCCGCGGCCTGCTCGACCACGGCACGACCATGCTGCGCCACTACGACACCGTGGGCCGATGCCTGGACGGCGCGGAGAGGGCCGAGCCCGGCGGGCTGACCGTGTTCGTCGAGTCTTTCGTCCCGCGGCCGCGCCTGCTGGTGTTCGGTGCGATCGACTTCGCCGCCGCGGTCGCCGAATTGGGGTCGTTCCTGGGCTACCGCGTCACGGTGTGCGACGCGCGGCCGGTGTTCGCCACTGCCTCCCGCTTCCCGCACGCGGACGAGGTCGTGGTGCGCTGGCCGCACGAGTACCTGGCCGAGGAGGCCGGGGCGGGCCGGGTCGACGACCGCACGGTGGTGGCCGTGCTGACCCACGACCACAAGTTCGACGTGCCGCTGCTGACGACCGCGCTGCGGCTGCCGCAACTCGCCTACGTCGGCGCGCTCGGCTCCCGGCGCACCCACCGTGAGCGGCTCGCCTGCCTGCGCGAAGCCGGCCTGGAGGAACGGGAGTTGGCCCGGCTGTCGGCTCCCGCCGGGCTCGACCTCGGCGCCCGCACGCCGCAGGAGACGGCGGTCTCCATCGCTGCCGAGATCATCGCCGCCCGCTGGGGCGGCACCGGCCGGCCGCTCACCCGGACCGACGGTCCGATCCACACCGCCACCGCGCCGGACGAACGGCCACCGGCCCCGGTCGAAGCCGGCTGACCGCCCAGTCCGATCGGCTGCCGGCCATTGCGGCCGCGCAGGTGACGCGGCAGCGGACGTGGCAGGCCCCGACCGATCCGCCACCCCGCGAGGACCACGCCAGACCTCACCGCCGGGCAGCACACACGGCGCCGGTCCCGCTCGGCACACCACAGCTCCTCCACGACTCCTCCGTCCGGTCGGCGCACGGCGCGACGGATCCGGCGCGCGTCGTACAATTCGCCGCCGGGTGGCTGCGCATCCGGACGACCGGTCTACCCGAAAAGCGAACTCGCCTGTGTGCGAAGGGTTTTGCGGATGCATGCGAAGCATCCGAATCGTGACCTGCGATCCGTCTCGGGCGGGAACCCGAGGCCCTGACGTTCACGTCGCCGACAACGCCGTGGCACGTCGCGGCGGCCGCGCACCCGACGTCCGTCCGGACGGCGCGGCGCTGCTCGCCGGATCCGAGAGAGACCAAGAGAGAGACTGAGGATGAACGGCCAGACCGAGGGCACGGCGGCGGAGGCCGACGGCCTGTGGACGCTGCCCGGCTACACCCATGAGCGCGAGCTCGGCGCCGGGGCGAGCGGGCGGGTGGTGCTGGCCCGGCACGACGCCACCGGCACGCGGGTCGCCGTCAAGTACCTGAGCGCGGCGGTCGGTGACACCACCTCCTTCCGCAACGAGGCCGTGCTGCTCGGCGGCCTGCGCTCGCCCCAGGTGGCCGCGCTGTACGAGTACGTGGAGAGCCCCCGGGGCGCCGCGATCGTGATGGAGCTGGTGGACGGCGTCGCGCTGCGCGGGCTGCTGAGCCAGGAGGGCGCCACCTCGCCGGAGGCGGCGCTGGTGGTGCTCAAGGGGTCCCTGCTCGGCCTGGCCGCCGCGCACGCGGCCGGTGTGGTGCACCGCGACTACAAGCCGGAGAACGTGCTGGTCGCGGCCGACGGATCGTCCAAGCTGGTGGACTTCGGCATCGCGGTACGCAGCGGCGAACGGCCGGGCGTCGCCGGCACCCCCGTTTACATGGCCCCCGAGCAGTGGGCGGGCGAGCCGGCCTCGCCGTCCGGCGACGTGTACGCGGCCACGGCGACCTTCTTCGAATGCCTCACCGGTACCAAGCCCTACAGCGGCACGACGCTGGCGGAGCTGGCGATCAAGCACACCGAGGCACCCATCCCCGACGAGCTGGCGCCGGAGCCGGTCCGGCCGCTGATCCGGGCCGGCCTGGCGAAGACACCCGGGGAACGCCCGCAGAGCGCGGCCGCGCTGGTGGAGGAGCTCGAACGGGTGGCCAGTTCCGAGTACGGCGAGGACTGGGAGGAGCGCGGGCGAGGGGTGCTCGCGGCGCTGGTGGCACTGCTGCCCCTGCTGCTCCCCTCCGCCGGTGGCACGGGTGCGGGAGGCACCACGCTGGCCACCACCGTGCTGGACGGCGGCCCGGACCCGGCCGCGACTACCGCCGCCGACGTCGAGCCCGCTCGGCGTCCTCGGCTGAGCCGCAGGGCCAGCCTCGCGGCGGGTGCCGTGGGCGTCACGCTGG
The DNA here is from genome assembly GCF_039533515.1 of Kitasatospora cystarginea. Classification (NCBI taxonomy): domain Bacteria; kingdom Bacillati; phylum Actinomycetota; class Actinomycetes; order Kitasatosporales; family Streptomycetaceae; genus Kitasatospora; species Kitasatospora cystarginea. Next base: position 51,550 of record NZ_BAAATR010000048.1, read on the forward strand.
TGGCCGGGACGATGGCCGCAGTCGCGGTCGCAGGCAGCGTGGATGCCGCGCACGTGACGTCCGTGGCTGCTCCGGCACCGGAACTGACGACCTCGCTGGCGCCTACGGCGAGCGCGTCCTCGACCGAGCCGTCCGCGAGCGGTTCACCCTCCGTCTCGGTGACCGCGTCGACGTCGCCGTCGTCCTCGACGAGCGCCACGCCCGGAGTGACGGCTACGGCGACCACCCGGACCGGATCGAGCACTGCCGGCCCGGCCGCCACCGACCCACCTGCGCCGGCCCCCGGGACGGTGACGGACCCGACGGCCACCACCACGGGTCCGACCCCGCCGAGCCTGCCGAGCCCGCCGAGCCCGCCTACGCCCTCGCCGGCCCCGACGCCGCTGCGCGTCATCTCGGTGAGCATCTCCTCGTACGGCTGCTACGGGAACTACGGCACCAAGGGCACCGTCAACGTCACCACCAACGGCGCCAACACCGGGACCCTTGCTGTAAGTTGGATAGACGGCGGGTCATCCCGGAAGGTCGTCGCGACCCAGAGCCTCACACTCGCCAAGGGCCAGACCAACGCTTCGTTCCCGGTCAGCCACACCTTCGCGGACAACGCGACCGCGTGGGGCCTACAGGTCAGCACCGCCCCCGCCGCACTCCGGGGCCAGGGCAGCTACCAAGAGGTCTACGCCTACCTCTGCAACCCGCCCCGCTGACACCCCCTCCGCAGACCACACCGCACCACCCGCCAGGAAGAGACCATGACCACACCTCAGGAGCGCCCGGCCACGGAGACCGTCCCGGAGCCGGACCGCACGATGCGCCTCGACAGACCGTCCCCGCCCGACCCTGCCGCCGCCGCGACGGTGCGGCTCGCGTCTGCCGATGTACGCGGCGTCGGTGAGGATGTCGAGCTCGATACGGTTGCCACTGTGGAGCTGGAGCCGTCGGCTGCTGCGGCGACGGTGCGGCTCGCGTCTGCTGACGTGCGTGCGGTCGGTGAGGAAGCCGAAAGCGCCACGCTGCTCGACGAGGAGGCCTGGGCCACCCCAGCCGCCACGGTCGAATTGTCGGCCGCCACCGTCGAGACGACGGCCGAAGCACCCCTCGAGGCCACTCTCGAAGCGACCGTCCCGGCACCGGCGGGGTCGTCGGAGCCGACGGGCGAACCTCGGGCCGACGGGCTGCGCCGGTTCGGCCCCGGTGTGCCGAGCGCCACCGCGGACGTTCCGGCGCTCGCCGCAGCCGTGTGGCACGGCACCGCCCGGCCCGGCGAGCCGGCGGCCGCGGAAGCCCCACGGCCAGCCCGGAGGCGCCTGGGGTGGCTGCTGCCGTTGCTGGTCCTGCTCGCCGTGCTGGGCTATCTGGCCTGGCAGGGCTCCGCGCAGCCGCTCTCGGTGACCGCGGTCTCGGTCCGCGCGGACCCGGCCGGTCCGTCCTGCGACGGCACCGCTACGGTCATCGGCACCCTGCGGACGAAGGGCCGGGCCGGCACGGTCTCCTACCGCTGGCGCCGCAGCGACGGCACGGTCTCCGCCGAGATCGCCCAGCCGGTGCCGAAGGGCAGCCACCAGACGGACGTGGTGCTCCGCTGGACCTTCGAGGGAAAGGGGACCATGGCGGCCACGGCGACCCTGGAGGTGCTCTCCCCGGACTCCCGTACTGCCTCGGCCTCCTTCACCTACACCTGCCACTGAGTCACCGGCCGCCGATGCCCCGGCCGCCGATGCCCCGACCGCCGATGCCCCGACCGCCCGCACCGGACTGCTGCAGGCGGTCGTGGCCGCTCAGTGCCCTGACGTCCGCGCCCTCCGCACCGGGGCACGCGCGGAATGGCCACCACACTCCGTTCACGCACCAGTGTGCGGAACGAGGAAGGGCCCTCGGGTGTGGGGACGGAGCCGGTCACGGGGTGAGGGCAGTGGAACCGGGCCATGGTGCGTACCCGTCCGCCGACGGAGCTGCCGGTGTGGTCAGCGCAGTCGGTGGCGTCTCCTACGATGACCGCCATGGACACAGCGGGGGCGGAGCAGCGCCTCATCGACGGGCGGTTCGAACTGCTGCAACAGCTCGGTGGCGGCGGCATGGGCCTGGTCTGGCGGGCACGCGACAACGCGCTGCAACGTGAGGTGGTGCTCAAGGAGGTCCGCCCGCCGGACCCGGCCATGGCGGCGGCCGATCCGGCCCAGGCGCGGCAGCTGCGCGAACGGGTGCTGCGCGAGGCGCGGGCGCTCGCCCGGCTCCAGCACCCGAACGTGGTGGTGATCCATCACATCGTGGACACCCCGGAACACCCGCACCCCTGGCTGGTGATGGAGCTGGTGGCCGGCGGCAGTCTGGCCGACCGGTTGGCCGAGGGGCCGCTCGACGTGGCGGAGGCGGCCCGGACCGGCCGCGGCGTGCTGTCCGCGCTTCGGGCCGCGCACGCCGGCGGCATCCAGCACCGGGACGTCAAGCCCGGCAACGTGCTGCTGCGCCCCGACGGCACGCCGGTGCTGGCCGACTTCGGCATAGCCGCGATCCAGGACGCGACCGCCCTGACCGCGACCGGCGCGCTGATCGGCTCACCCGAGTACATCGCGCCGGAACGGATCCGCGGCCAGGAGGGAAATCCGTCCTCCGACCTGTGGTCGCTCGGCATGATGCTGTACGTCGCCGTCGAGGGCCGCCACCCGCTGCGTCGGGCGACCACGCTCGCCACGCTCGCCGCCGTGCTCGATGAGCCGCTGCCACCCCCGGTTCGCGCGGGGCGGCTCGGCCCGCTGCTGACCGCGCTGCTCGCCAAGGACCCGGCGGCCCGCCCGGACGCCGAGCAGCTCGACCGGATGCTCGCGGCGGCTGAGTTCGACGGCGCTGCCTTCGAAGACCGCGCCGCCTTCGAAGACCGCGTTCCGCAGGCCGTCGTCGCCGCGCCGCCGCCCGGTGGCGCCGCATTGCCTGCGGACCGGATGCCGCCTGGCTTCGCCGCGCCGCCGCCCGACCCGGCGGCGCAGAACTTCCGGCCGGTTCCGAGCACCCCCGCCAAGCCCTCGGCGGCCGCCCGCCGGGGCCGGACGGTCGCCGCCACGGGGGTGGTCACCGCCGTTGTGCTGGCCGGTGTCGTCGCCCTGCTCCTGAATCAGGGCGGCGCGACAGCGGCGCACGGCACCACCGCGGGCTCGACGACCGGTACGACGACCACGGTCACCAGCAGTCCGGACCCGGCCGGCGCCGGCGCACCTGCCGCCTTGCCGCCGTCGGAATCCCCGGGCGGGGCGAACCTGCTGACGCCGGGCGGTGTGCGCCGGACGATCGACGCGCTACACCCGTACCTCTCCGGCGGCAAGGCCTACCAGCTCGTCGTCTACCCCGACTACGCCATCGCCCAGGTGCCCACCGCCGCCGGCGCCAAGTTCTACGACGAGGTCAACTACCGTGACGGCAAGGCGGTCCGCTCGGTGGGCGGTGAGCTCACGCCCGACGAGAAGGCCATCGGTCTGCAGGACTTCGACTGGGACGTCCTGCCGGCCCTGTTGCAGAAGGCCCAGGACACCCTGAACGTCGCCCATCCGACCAGCCGTTACCTCATCATCGAGGCCGACATGTTCGACGGCTCGCCCAGTGTCAAGGTCTACCTCTCCGACGACTACGGCAGCGGCTACCTGGAGGCGGACCCGAAGGGCAACGTGACGCGGACCTACCCGCGCAGCTCCTGAAGGCCGGCACGGTACACCTCCAGCTCGCGGGAACCGCCTCGCCACGGCCGGTGGGCAACGTGGTACGACAGGGTCAGGCCAGTTCCGTCGGCACGGAGCGCAGGTCGCGCAGGGTGGCCGTGAGTGCCCAGGCGAGCAACACCAGTGCCGCCCCGGCCGCCACGGCCACACGATCGGGGCGGTGTCCTTCACGCTCTTCCTCGTCGCCGCGAGGCCGATGGCCGGCGTCCGCAGAGCGGCAACCGGCGTCGCGCGTCACGGCACGCCGTCAACGCGGCGGCACTCGCCATCGCGGTCTCAGGAGCGTTCCGCGACCCCATCTGGACGCTGGTCGGGCAGGGCACCCAGCTCGACCCGCTCGCCCAGCTCGCAGCATTCGTCTTCGTCAGCGCCCTGCTCGTCGGTGCCGTCACGTTCGGCGTCTCGATCGCCGGGGGACGAACGGTCTGAGCGGTGCCGGTCAGGGGCCTCCCCGTACGACCGCGGACTTCCCCTCCGTGGGGGCGGCGAGACGGTCGAGCCTGTGATGAACGGGCACGATCGGCTCGTGCCCACCCCGCGTCAGGAGTCGTCGTCCACCGCATCGCTGTCGAAGCCGCCAAGATAGGGAATCCTGTGAAGGACAGCCCACGAAGCTCCGGGCGCAGGCTGGCCACCCGGCGCCGCAACCTCGAACTCTTCATGCTGGCTGCGGCGGTCCTGGTCTGCCTGGTGGGCTACGTGACCGCCAACGAGGCGATGAACCACGCGCTGCCCAAGGGCCTGCTGGTCTACGGCCTCAGCCTGCCACCGCTGGCCCTGGGGTTGCACCTGGCGGTCCGGCGCTTCGCCCCGTACGCGGACCCGCTGATCCTGCCGCTGGCCGTCTTCCTGACCGGCTTGGGACTGGTGCTGCTCAGCCGGCTGGACCAGTCCTACGCGCTCTTCCACGCCGCCAAGGGCGACATTCAGAAGAGCCCGGCGGCCCCGGACCAGGTGATGTGGGTATGGGTCGCCGCCACGGCCGCGGCTGCCGTGATCGTCGTCATCAAGCACCACCGGATCTTCCAGCGCTACGTCTACCTGCTGATGACCGGGGCGCTGATCCTGCTGGCGGCACCGGCTTTCTTCCCCGGTGACGTCAACGGCGCCAAGCGGTGGATCAAGCTCCCCGGGATCACTGTCGAACCGGACGAGTTCGTCAAGGTGGCCATCACCGTCTTCTTCGCCGGGTACCTGATGGCCAACCGGGACGCGCTCGCGCTGACCGGGCGGAAGGTCTGGGGCATGAACCTTCCGCGCGGACGCAACGCGGGCCCGGTGCTCGCCATCTGGGTGGTCAGCCTGCTGGTGCTGATCTTCGAGCGCGACCTCGGCACCTCGCTGATCTTCTTCGGCGTCTTCGTCGTGA
>NZ_BAAATR010000049.1:0-40645 GCF_039533515.1 Kitasatospora cystarginea
AAGACCCTGGGGTGGAGGACACCCGCCGAAGTCTTCAACGAGCAGCTACTGTTGATCCAACAGGACGGTGTTGTTGCAACGACGGGTTGAACCTGGGCAATACAGTTCAGCGGCGTTCGCGAACGTCCGCGGCCGGTACGGGATACGTCGCAGCACGGGCCGAGTCGGCTCCAGCTACGACAACGCCCAGGCCGAGAGCCTGTGGCGGAGCCTCAAACGCGAAGCCCCGTACAAGACGCTCTTCTCCACGATGGAGCAGGCCCGACTGACGATCCTCCGGTGGCTCACGTACTACAACGCGCGCCGCCACAGCACCTGGCTTACCTGTCCCCGATGGAGTTCGAACAGCGGCAACGTACGACAGCTACACTCTCACTCGCGGCGTAAACCCCTGTGTCCACATTCCGGGGGGCACCTCAGCCCCTAAACACCGTCAAGCGGTACGCCCGCATGAAGGAGCCCACCGGCGACCGCCGCGCACCCTGCTACAAACCCACGCTCGTCGACCCCTACCGCGACCACCTGCGCGCCCGCCGCGCGGAAGACCCGGCCGCCCCCGTCATCCAACTCTTCCGGGAGATCAAGGAGTTGGGCTATACCGGTAGCCTCAACCTGCTCTACCGCTACATCACCCAGCGTCGTGCCGAGGGCGACAAGCCGGTCACCACCCCGCAGTGCTTCGCCCGCCTCCTGCTCTCCCACCCCGAGAACCTGCGCGACAAGGACACCGCGCTACTGCGGGAACTCACCGAAGCCTGCCCTGAGATAACCGAACTCACCCGCCTCACCGGCGAGTTCGCTCAGCTATTGACCCCAGTGGAGGCAACAACGCCAAGCTCACCGACTGGATCACCACGGTTCGAGCCGCCGACCTGCCCCCCTGCACTCCTTCGCGAACGGCCTCGAACTCGACCGCGCCGCCGTCGATGCCGGACTCACCCTCCCCTACCACAACGGCCGCACCGAGGGCGTCAACACGCGAACCAAGCGGATCATGAGGCAGATGCACGGCCGAGCCGGGTTCCCCCTACTCCGCCACCGCATCCTCCTCCAGTGACCACTACACAGCGCTACTACCGACTACGGGACAGAGCCGAATTCATGACACTCCCGCGCCGCCCGCAAGGCCCACTGGGGCGAGGGCCTGCGGGCCCGGTGGACGGTCACTGTCGGGCCGGAGCGTGGCTACGTTGCCGTTACTGACCTCGGCGCTTCAAGGTGGCACGGGTGGGAGGTCGAAAGAGAGTCCTGTCCCGGTGAGGAAGCCGTCGAGGATGTCGGAGCGGTACTGCAGTTGCTTGAGGCGGTTGCGGACGAGGGTCTCGAGTCGGTCAAGGGCGACGTTGGCGAGGTCCGCCAGACTGCGTTTGACGTGGGCCCACAGGTACTCGACCGCGTTCAGCTCGGGTGCGTATGCGGGCAGGGCGAATACCGTCAGCCAGTCCTGCGCGTCGATCAGGTCGCGCATGGCATGGGAGACGTGGGTGTTCAGTCGGTCCCACACCAGCACGATCGGCGCTTTGACCAGCTGGTGGACCCCGTCTGTCAATCCGATGTAGTCGCGCTCGGACAGGCTGCGGCGCTCGCCCTTGCGGCCGGTGCGGCGTCGCAGCCGGTGACACAGCCGGGTAAGGCCGGGCAGGGCGCGCTCGACCCAGCCGACCTGGTGGCCTTCGCCGAGTACGAGGAACACGTTCGGGTTGACGGTCCAGCCTGCCAGCGACCAGTGATCGCGACTGCCGACTCCGGTGACGGGCCGTCCGCCGTCGGCTCCGCCACCAGCGCTCTCTTCGCCGCGGTCCCACCAGTGACCGTCCGCACGGTGCGGAGAATACGCGCGAGACGCTGACAACCACTCGGACGTGGTAGCCATGACTCGCTCCCCCACAAGGTGCGGTCGGCGGCATCAGGAGTGGGACGCCAGGCTCGGCACAATCGACCTGGCAATCCCCCAGGGTCCGCTCTTACGAGCTTCCTGCCAGGATCGGCGCGGTCGCGTCGTCGGACCGTTCCCGATTTCGCGGCCCTGGCAGATCAGTGCCAGCGTTCTTGCTGCCTTGCCGCTTCGACTTCGGCTTCGGCTTCGGCTTCGGGCTGAGCAGCTTGACGAATGGTTTCTCCACCATGTCGTGCAGCATCGTGGCGAGAACCAGCGCCACCGAGAAGCAGGCGATGGTGAGGGCCAGCGCCTGCACGGTGGGAAGTCGCGGCGGGCCGTTGAACAGCTTCATCGCAGTGAAGATCACCAATTCGTGGACAAGGTAGAAGGCGAAGGAGATCTCGCCCAGACGCACCATCCGGGGGTTCCGCCAGATCGACGCGGTGCCCTCCACGTCGGCACGCGCCGCCGCCGGGATCAGCAGCACACAGCCGATGATGCCGGTCGCCGAGGCGGATATCAGCGGCTTCTCCGCCCAGAGCACGAGCTTCTGTGTGAGGAGCAGCCCGGTGACGAGCACCACTGCCGACACGGTCATGTTGGGCCCGCGCCAGCGACCGTTCCTGACCAGCAGCGCGAGAGCGATGCCGATGAGGAACTCCAACAGCCGCACCGGCGGGAACTGGTACACCAGGAACAGCGGCTGGATACCGGTCTTCTCGCCGACCCAGTCCATCAGGAAGGGCATCGCGATGACGAGTCCGGGGCCGACCGCGACGATGGCCCACCAGGCGCGGGCCCCCATCCGCGTGATCGGCGGCACCAGGAACGGAAACATGAAGTAGAAGAAGAACTCGACGCTCAGCGACCAGGAAACGCCGTTGTAGCCGTACCAGTACCGAGGGGCGAAGGCGAACCAGGACTGCGTGAGCGTCAGGTTCGCCGCCGCGACCCGGCCGCTGAGGTGCAGCCCTTCCCAGCTGAACAGGGCGACGGCGCCCAGGAAGGTGAGGAAGTGACTCGGGTAGATCCGAGCGAAGCGGCGGCGCCAGAAGGAGACGACTCGGTCCTTGGGGCGCGCCGACCACGTCAGAACGAATCCTGAAAGGACGTAGAAGAACGAGACGCCCGATCTACCACCGCAAAAGAGCCACCACATGGTGCTCTGAGCGCGCTCCTGACCGAAGAACCCTGACTCGATCATGACGTGGAAGCAGAAGATCATCATGGCCGCCGCCCACCGCATCCCGGTCAGCGACGGTAACCGCGATGTGTGGTCCGGAGAAACGCCGGCCGCACGGACGGTAGCAGTACTCATTTCGTTCGTTCCCTCCCTAGGAGCTGACGCAGCGTAGCAGCGGCCCTTCGCGGGCGAAGAGGCGGGTCGTCCTCGAATCACCTCGAAAAGCCGAAGTCAGTAGGGACGACGGACTGCAGGTGCGGGCGTGGGCCGCGCTGCCACGGCCCTGGAGTATGAGCTGGCCGCCTGGAGCGCATCACCTGACGGCATCCGCGTGGGCTACCTCACCGAACCCCCGACGCGACTTCCCGAGCAGCTCGGTATGACCGAGTCCGAACTGTGGCAGCTCCCCTCGGCGCAGGACGGCGACTACGAGGAGTTCGAACGGATCTGCGCGGACTTCGAGGCCGGTGGCCACGCCGACCAGGTCGCCAAGGCGCTCGTCGGCCTGGCCCAGGAACTGACGAGGGAGGAAGTCGAGCGGTTCTTCGCCGAGCGCGTCGCCTCCCTGAACGCTTCCGCTCCGCAACTGCCGGAGCTGGACGCGTTTCCGGTCCGCAGCGCCGACCCGTACACCTACGCCTGCGCCCACACCTGGGTCGCCCCGCGGGAGATCGTGCGAACCCCCGACCACGAGGCATGGGGAACGATCGACCGCGACGGGCCCCGCGCCGGCCATGTCTGGATCCCTGCGGCGATCCACGAGTGGATCGACCTGCCAGTCGACGATGCCCCGGCCAAGCTCCGCGAGAGCCTCCTGACCGGCGCCATCGCACTCCGCCGCTTCCCGGGCCGGCCGGCCGCTCTACGAGGTTTCCAGCAACGGCTGTCATCGCACCCATCTCTGGCGCGTCCTCGACCTGCCGAAGCTCTTCGCCTGCGTCGACGGCATCCCGCTGCCCGGCACGCTCAGCCCCTTCCACGTCCGCACCGGCGAAGTCGGACCCGACGAGGAGCAGCAGGCCGTCGCCGTCTGGAAGGGTCTGCCGGCCAAGGGCATCATCCACGGCGCCCTCGACGACCCCGACGCCATCTTCCCCAACCTGGAGATCCACCACGTGCCCGCCATGTGGCTGCTCTACCCACCGCACCTCGCCTCCGCATGGGGCCAGCGCTATGCCGAGGTCTATCCGGGGGCCTGGGAGGCCGTGGGCAGCCCGTCGGAGGTCTCGCCTCAGCGGAAAGGTGGCTGGCCTGGGCGACCGGCGAGGCAGCGAATTGAGCCTGACGTTGCCCACTCAGTTCGGCTTCACGTCCCAGCGAGCCGGGTTCCCAGCATGACCGACCGGGGGAACGGCTGGTCCGCCAACGGTGGAGTACTCGTTCACCACAAGGTTTCCTGGTGGGCTGTCATCGGCCAGATCGGCGCATTCGGCGGGGGCGGGCAGGCCCGGATCGCGGCAGCGGGCCGGGTCAGGGCCGAGGCGAGCTGATCAGCAAGCGCGTGCGCGCGGCGCTGCCCACCCGAGGTATAGGAACGTGCTCGGGCGCGGACGCTCGCAGGCCAGGGCAGCAGTGTCATCAGGTGATCGAGGACCAGACTCGTTGCCGTGAACGGGTCGGCCAGCAACGGCACGGTGATGTCACCCGCCCTGGTGAGTTCCAGCGGCTCTTCACGGTATCAGCGTTCGTGTGAAAGTGGCTCTGGCAAGATTTTCGTAGCCGGAGATCATCCCGGGCCAACGGTCGACTGGTTTGCCAGCGGGCAACCTCTGACTGTGTTCTGTTGAACTAGCCATACTGTTACCGCAGTTGGCCAATGTGCTGGTTGTCTCGGTCGATGTTTCCGATGCTGTCGTGGCAGTCCGCGCCCGCACACGGTCCGGTGTTCCAGCAGCGTGTACGGGATGCGGCCAGCTGACCGAGTGGTGCGACAGCCGCTATGTGCGGCATCTCGCCGATGTCGCGCTCGGCGGCCGGCCTCTCCGAATCGACTTATCCGTACGCCGCTTGTACTGCGAGAACTCGGCCTGCCCGAAGGTGACCCTCGCCGAGCAGGTGCCGGGACTGACCGTGCGCTACCAGCGGCGCACCCCGCTGTTGCAGCACCTGGTCGAGGCCGTCGGCGTGGTGCTGGCCGGCCGGGGTGGCGCCCGGGTGCTGCGCGTCCTCAACGTCGCGCTCTCGCGGCGCACCGTGCTCTCCCAGCTGATGCGGGTGCCACTGCCCCCGCTGGTCGCACCCCGGGTACTGGGGGTAGATGACTTCGCGCTCTACGGCGACACCTACGGCACCCTCCTGGTCGACGCCACCACCCGTCTCCCGCTGACGCTCTGGGAGGGCAGGGACGCCGAACAGCTGAGCCGATGGCTCCGCGGGCATCCCGGTGTCGAGATCGCCTGCCGCGACGGCTCGCTCACCTACCGGCAGGGCATTGCCGACGGTGCCCCCGATACTGTCCAGGTCAGCGACCGCTTCCATTTGTGGCAGGGCCTGTCCCGGCGCGTTCAGGAAGTCGCTGCATCCCACCGCGGTTGCCTGCCCGCCGCGCTCCCCGCCCCCGATCCTGCCGGGCCGGAGCCCGCTGAGGCAGTGGGCGCCGATTCCGAGCCGGTGGACACTCCCGTCGGCCGACACGTACGGCGGCTGTTCGAAGCCGTGCACGCACTGACCGATGCCGGTCGTCCTTACAACGCCGCAGCCCGTGAGCTCGGCCTGGACCGCCGCACGGTACGCAAGTACGCCCGGGCCCGCACCTGGCACGAGGTCATGCGCCGCGCTCCCCGACGCCCATCCACCCTGGATCCCTACCTCGACTACCTGCAGCAACGCTGGGACAAGGGCGAACACAACGCGAAGATCCTTCATCAGGAACTCCTGGGCAAGGGCTACCTGGGGCACTACCAGCGCGTGAAGATGGCCCTCGCACCCCTCAGGCGTGGCCTGCCCCTGGACGAGCCCCGCGAACGACCGCCTTCCCCACGCGAAGCCGCACGCTGGATCATCACCGCCCCCGACCGGCACGGCCCGCAAACCGCTGAGCGTCTGCGCCGGCTGCTCGAACACTGCCCAGCACTCCGGCGCACCCACGACCTGGTCCGCGAGTTTGCCGCGATGCTCGACACCCGCGATCCCACACCGCTGCCGGACTGGCTCGGACAACTCGCCAACAGCGGGCTGGCGCCCCTCGCCGGTATCGCCACCGCCCTACGCGAAGACCAACACCAGTCCTGCTAAGAGTTGCCCGTTGTAGTCGTGGATGTCGAGCAGCCCGCCCTGTGTGCGCTCCGTCGGGGAGGACTCGGCCTCGTAGACAGTGGCCGCGATTCCGTTAACGTGCAGGACACGGGCCAGCGTGAGGCCGCCGAGTCCGGCGCCGATGATCGTGGCGGGGGTGTGCATGATGGCTCCTCGGGTAAGGGTTCGACGAGTGGGTGATTGGGCAGGTCGGCGGATCGCCTGCGGTCGGGCGCCAGCCTCCACGGGCCCTGCACCACGAAGTTGAGCCGGAGTCTGAGAAATGACAGCGGCTGTGGGACGGCGGCCCTGTCGTCGCATCCGCCGGTCGAGGACTGTGCTCGATCACAGCCTGATGGCCAACCAGATGGTCACGGCCGCGGTAGCGGTGAGTCCGGCGTTGAGTGCGATCCGGCGGTCTTCGCCCATCAGGTGGACGGCGATCGCGCCGGTCTGCAGGAGTACGAAGCCGATGGCCGCGGCCGGCGCCAGCGAGGGAGCGATGCCGGTCAGCGGCGGCAGGATCAGGCCGGTCGCGCCGAGTATTTCGACCGCCCCCAGCGCCCTGAGGGCGCGCAAGGGTATGCGGTCGACCCAGGCCATCATCGGGCGGAGTTGATCGCGGCTGCGGATCACCTTCAGCGTGCCTGCGTAGAAGTAGAAGAGCGCGAGCAGTCCCGCGATGATCCAATAGGCGATGTTCATGGTTTCCGTTCATGGGCCACCGGTTCACGGGGACCCGTCGATTGCGTCGATTGCCGGAAGAGCCCTGGTAAAGGCCCGGTCCGTTGTTCGAGGGACCCGGACGCCCAAAGGCGGCAGCGCCACCGCCCTGCCGGTCGAAAGGCGGGTGGCCGGGCCGGGCCGGGCCGTGGCGCGCCGTCGGCTTCAGGCGAGGTCGGTGGCGGGCTCGGTCGCGTAGCGGCTCATCGCGTCGATGTTGGCCTGTGGTGTCGACGGCTGGCCGCCGGCGAGCACCTCCTGGAGGTCTCGGAAGTACTGCACGTACAGGTGGGGGGTGAATGTGCTGAGCATGACGGCGGGTTGGTCGGACAGGTTGGCGAAGGTGTGCGGGGTACCGGGCGGAACCATCACGAGCGTGCCCGTGGTGGCGTCGTGGTCCTCGTCCCCGACGGTGAACCGCACGGTGCCGGAGAGGACGTAGAAGCCCTCGTCGTGCTGGGAGTGGCGGTGCTGCGGCGGTCCCTGGGTGTGCGGGGCGAGGACGGACTCGGCGATCGCGAGGCGGTGCCCGGTGTGGCTGCCGTCCTCCAGGACGCGCATGTGCGTGGTGCCCAGAACGATCGTCTCGCCGTCGCCGGGACCCACCACCGATACGGCGGGGTCGGCCTTCGGCGCGTTGGCCTCTGCTTCTTCGGTCATGCTCACAAGTGCACCGCCGGGGGCCTACCAGTGTCCAAGACCAATCCCGCAGAGCCGATACCCCGTGGATATCGTTGCAGCGTGGAGATACGGACCTTGCGCTATTTCGTGGCCGTCGCCGAGGAACTCCACTTCGGCCGGGCAGCCACCCGACTGCACATGAGTCAGCCGCCGCTGAGCCGGGCGATCAAGCAGTTGGAGGCCGATGTCGGGGCCCTGCTCTTCGCCCGCTCACCCACCGGCGTCACGCTCACTCCGGTGGGCGCGGTGCTACTCGACGAGGCGCGGGCCCTGCTCGACCATGCCGACCGCGTCCGTGTCCGCGTGAGCGCGGCAGCCGGCGCCGCGACCATCACCGTCGGCATCCTGGGCGACGGCACCGACCCGGGACTGTCCAGGCTGGCCGCCGCCTACCGCCGAACCCACCCCGGCATCGACATCCGCATCCGCGACACCGATCTGACCGACCCGACGTGCGGGCTGCGCGCCGGACTGGTCGACGTCGCCCTGACCCGGGCGCCGTTCGACGAGACCGCCCTGACGGTGCGTGCGCTGCGAACCGATCCGGTCGGCGTGGTCCTGCGCGCCGACGATCCGCTGGCCCGCCGCGACCGGCTGCGGCTCGCCGAGCTGAGCGACCGCCGCTGGTTCCAGTTCCCGCAGGGCACCGACCCCATCTGGCAGTCCTACTGGAACGGTGGCACGCCGCGCGAGGGCCCAGTGGTGCGCGCCGTTCAGGAATGCCTGCACGCCGTGCTGTGGAACGGCACGGTCGGCCTGGCCCCGCTCGGACACGACCTGCCCGCGGAGTTGGCCGTGGTACCGCTGACCGACATGACGCCGAGCCGAGTGGTGGCGGTGTGGAACGAAGGTGACACCAACCCGTTGATCCGATCCTTCATCGAGATCGCGACAGCCGCCTACCGTCACTGAGCGCCGGCAACCGGTGCTGCCGATGCTCGTGAACAATTCGAACACAGCGGCCCTCGGAACTGCCTCCCGAAGTGGTGAACATCCCGGTCCGTCTCGGACGCCAGGTTCGAGGCCGGCCTCGACTGGGCGCGGGTGTGGGCGAGGGAGCACGGCGGCTCGCTGGCGGCACCCGCGCGGGCGGCCATCGGCGGGTACGCCATCGGGGCCTGGCTCGCCGGGCTTCGGGCCGCCGCCGAGGTGCCAGCGGGCGAACCGGGCGCCCTCGACCCGCAGCGGCGGGCCGCGCTGCAGGAGATCGACCCGTGGTGGGCGCCGCGCTGGCCGATCACCTGGCAGCGCACCTACTCGGTGGCAAGGGTGTGGTGGCTGGAGTCGGACGGCCGCGTCGACTGGGCCACCCTGCCGCTGGAGACGGCGTTCGAGGGCGAGGCGCTCCGATGGGTCCGGGCGCAGCGGGCCGGATGGGCCGAACTCGACCAGGAGCAGCAGGACCTGCTCGCGGCGCTCGACATCGCCGAGGACCAGGTCCTGGCCACTGCTCGGGCGGCGGCCGCAGCAAAGCCCAAGGTGTCCCGGGCAGACCGGTTCGGCGCCGGCCTGGCAGCGCTGGCCGCGTTCGTCGAGCGGGAGGGCCCTGCCAAGTTACCCCGCTCCCACGGGACGTCGCTGGGTACCTGGCTCAACAACCAGAAGGCCCACCGCGACAAGCTCAGCCCCGAGCAGATCGGGCAGTTGGAAGCCCTCGGCGTCGCCTGGTAGACCCGGCTGGGCGGGGGCCGACGTCCTTGCCCAGCGGTACGCTGCCGGGGCCCCGAGAAGACACTGGAGGCCGTCACCCGCTGGGGTGGCGGCCTTCCGACTTCCGTCCCGCCGGACGGATCCGGCGGCTTCGGGCACGTGGCTTGCCTGAGGTGTGGGTCTCGTCGGCGGGGGCGGTGGCGGACCTGCGGCTGGCCGCCGAGGAGAGCCCGGCCACCGCCGAACTGCTCGCCACCGTCCCGGCCGGCGCCGCCCGGATAGAGGACCTCATCCAGCGGGGCCGTCGGCCCCTGTCTGGCACCCGCTCGGTTCCCGGGGCGGGCGGCCGTGTGGCGAGCGCGTCGGTGAGGCTCTGCCACTGGTGGCTGCCGAAGCGCCACCGGATCGCGGCGTGCGGGGACCCGGTGCGGGCACGGTGGTCCAGACAGCTTCCCCCCTTGACGCCGCTCCTCCCGCCAGTTCAGGAAGAGCGGTCGGTCACACGCCGAGGTCGTCGTGGGGCCAGGGTTGACGAAATTAGTGATTGACCAATAACTTGGCGCCATGGCAAGGACGAGTATGCGTATGTCAGCGGACGAACGGCGCGAGAGTGTCATTCGCGCGGCGGTGATCGAGTTCGCCGACCGCGGCTACAACGGCACCTCAACCCAGGCAATCGCCGCCCGGGTCGGTGTGTCCCAGCCCTACCTGTTCCGGCTCTTTCCGAGCAAGCGGGCGCTGTTCGAGGCGGCCGTGCGCCGCTGCATGGAGGAGGTCAAGGCGACGTTCCTCAAGGCGGTCGAAGGCCTGGACGATCCGGCGGAGCGCGTCGCGGCCATGGGTGACGCCTATGTCGACCTGGTGGCCGACCGCAGCCTGCTGCTCCTGCAGATGCAGATGTACGCATCCACCGCCGTCGCGCAAGCGCAGGGGGACGCGGAGGTGGGGGAGGCCGTCCGGGCGTTGTGGGTCGACCTGTGGGACTCCGTGCGGGCGGCCGGTGGGATGAGCGCGCAGGAGGCCACGGACTTCTTCGCCCGCGGCATGCTGATCAACACGCTCCTCGCCATGGGCTTCCCGCCCGACCACCGCCTCTGGGAGGGGATCGGGGTCAAGGGCGGCGGCGCATAGGCCGGCTGCCCCACCGGGCGCGGCGGCCGGTTCTTCATGCCGCGCAAAGTTATTGAGCAATAACTAACTAGTTCCCGCACCACACGTACCTCATGAGGAGTTCCGTCATGCGCAGGGGTAGCCCGGCGATCTGGGCCTTCGTCATCACCAGCACCGCCGGATTCATGGCCGCGCTGGACAACCTGGTCGTCACCACCGCACTCACCGCCATCAGACAGCACCTCGGCGGTGGGATCAGCGACCTCGAGTGGACCGTCAACGCCTACACCCTCAGCTACGCCGTCCTGCTGCTGCTCGGCGCGGCGCTCGGCGACCGCCTCGGCCGCCGCCGGATCTTCACGATCGGGCTCGGCGCCTTCACGCTCGCCTCGCTCGCCGCCGCCCTGGCGCCGAACATCGACGCACTGGTCGCCGCCCGAGCCGTGCAGGGCGTCGGCGCGGCCCTGCTCACGCCGGTCAGCCTGACCCTGCTCACCGCAGCGGTCCCCGCGGCCAAGCGCGGGATGGCCTTCGGCGCGTGGGGGGCGGTCAACGGCATGGCCGTAGCCATGGGGCCGCTGATCGGCGGGACGGTGGTCGAACACCTGTCCTGGCAGTGGATATTCGCCCTGAACGTCCCGTTCGGCCTGATTCTGCTGCCGCTCGCCCGGCTGCGGCTCACCGAGAGCGTCGGCCCGAACGGCCGACTCGACATCCCCGGCACCGCCCTGGCCAGCACCGGCTTCTTCGGCATCGTCTACGCCGTCATCCGCGGCAACGACGACGGCTGGACCAGCGGGCCGGTGCTGGCCGGGCTGATCGGGGGAACGGTCCTGCTGCTCGCCTTCCTCGCCTGGGAGCGGCGCAGCCCGGCGCCGCTGCTGCCGCTGCGCCTGTTCCGCAGCCGGGCCTTCTCGGCGGTCAACGCGGCCACGGTGCTGATGTCCCTGGGCATGTTCGGGTCGATCTTCCTGCTCAGTCAGTTCCTGCAGGCGGTCCAAGGCTTCAGCCCGATGGAGGCGGGCGTGCGGATGCTGCCGTGGACCGGCATGCCGATGCTGGTCGCCCCGTTGGCCGGTCTGCTGGCCGGCCGGATCGGCGGCCGCAACGTGATCGCCGCCGGGCTCGCCCTGCAGGCGGCCGGTCTCGGCTGGTTCGCCGCGGTCGTCAGCACCCATGTCAGCTACGCCGCCCAGGCTCCCGCGCTGGTGCTCTCCGGGGTCGGTATGGCGCTCTTCTTCGCCCCGGTCGCCACCCTCCTGATGGGCTCGGTCCGCCCGCAGGAGCAGGGCGTCGCCTCGGGGACCAACAGCGCGCTGCGCGAGGTGGGCGGTGCACTCGGCGTCGCCGTCCTGACCGCGGTCTTCACAGCCCACGGGAGCTACAGCAGCGCCCAGCACTACGTCGACGGCCTCGCTCCGGCGCTCTGGGTGGGCGCTTCGGTGATCGGCGTCGCGACGTTGGCGATCCTGCTCGCACCACGACGGGACGCGGCGGACGCGGCGGGCGCGGTCATGGCCGACAGCGCCGCTGCCGGGGCGCGGGACGCGGAAGCCGAGCCGCTGGCGCAGCCCACTGCCTGAACCCGGCAGCGCAGCGGCGAACCGCTGGACCTGGAGACCACCACGCTCTGCGACGTACAGGCCATGGTCCCGGCTGCGGTCCGCATGGCCCGCAGCCAGATCGGTCCCGTCGGCGGCCTCACCTTCGACGCCGTCGGGCTGTTCCGGGCGTTCGTCGAGGCCGACCGCGGCACCATGGCCAGCGAGAAGCTCGCCTCCACGCTGATCGGCCACGACCGCTTCCACGACCACCACCCGATCCCGCCCACCTGCGGCGCACCGCCGGCGCGCAGAGCGGCCTGCCGGTGTGGCAGCAGCACTATGTGGTCTTCCCCCGGCTGCTGTTCGTCCTGGCCGACACCGGTGAGCAGGCCGCGCAGCACCGGATCCGCGACCTGCAGGCGCTCGCCGGCCTGCACTCGATGGTGGAACAGATGCTGACGACTGTTCGGGCCGGTGCGGCCCGGCTGGACGACCTGGAGCAGGACGGGCCCGGCGGGGCGGTGTGGCACACCCTCACCGCCCCCGGCGGCCACGGTGCGGGGCCTGGCAGCTGTAGGGCGCAGCGGGCGGTCCAGGGCGGGCGTCATCAAGGTGTCCGCCCCGGTCATCAAGGTATCGGCCCGGCGCGGGCGAGTGCGGATCCGGTCGCACGTACGATTCCCTGCCTGACGTCACCGTCAGCGGGTTTCTCCGGGCCGCCTCCCGAACCCGGTGTGGCACTGGGCTCTCCGTAAACCCCGTCGCGGCTGCGACGAGCACTCATCCCATGGCGGGCCAAGGAGAAGGATTGAGTTGCCCCGGTATGACGGACAGCGGTGGGTTTGCGAGTTATGCGGCTGCGTAGAGCACGCTACGGGGTGCCTCGGCGACGTGGCGGCGTTCGAACTCGGCCGGACTGATCTGCGACCGTGTGGCGGTCCGTGGCCCACTCTCATGGATTCCACAAGGTTGCCCGCTACCGTCGCCATCGTTTCGACAGATGGAGAAGGGGCGCGTTGATGGGTTTTTCGGGCAAGCGAATCTCCTCGCTGGTGCTGGCGCTGGCTGTGGGCCTGACCGCGTCGGCGTGCCAGGGGAACGGCAGCGCCCCGGGTGGCCGCGCCGGCTCACCGCCGTCCTCCGCCACAGCCCCGGCGGCAGCCGCATCCCCGTCCGGGCCCACGTGCCAGACCGGACCCGCGCCGACACAGTCCCAGCTCAACAGTGTCCGAACCACGAGTGTGACCGTGCCGGCGCGGCCCTTCGGGCTGGTCTACGCCCGGACGGGCCACGTCGCCTTCGTCGTGCTGCAATCGGAACTGGGGGTGCTGTCCACCGAGGACACCCCGCCCCGGCTCGTGCGCACGGTCCCGCTTCCGGCCGCGAGCCTGGGGAAGGAAGGCGCCACCGGAGTCGCCCTCACCCACGACGGACGTGAACTGCTGATCGCCGCCGGTAGCGGAGCGATCGTGGTGGACGCGGACAAGGCGGCGAACGGATCACCGGGGGCCGTACTGGGAACGCTCACCGGCACGGCCGGGACCAGCGCGATCGAGGTGACCGTCTCACCCGATGACCGCTATGCCTTCGTCAGCCAGGAGTACGGCGACGCGCAGACCGGCCACCGCGGCGACATCGAGGTCTTCGACCTGCGCACGGCACTCCACGACGGGTTCGGCCCAAGCACCGTCATCGGCAGCCTCCCCCTGGGCAACGCCGTGGTCGGCACCGCCCTCTCCCCCGACGGGCGCTTGCTGTACGCGACCAGCGAGGTCACCCCGGGCCAGAAGCAGGCAGCGGGCAAAGGACACGGCGAGCTCAGCGTCATCGACCTCACCACCTTGGAATCCACTCCGGACAAGGCCCTGCTGGGCAGCGTCCCCGCCGGATGCAACCCGGTGCGGGTCGCCCCGTCACCGGACGGGCGGACCGTGTGGGTCACCGCGCGGGGAAGCAACGCCCTGCTCGCCTTCGACGCCACCAGACTCACCACCGACCCCCAGCACGCCCTGCTGACCTCCGTCCAGGTCGGCACCGCCCCGGTCGGCATGATCCTCACCCGAGACGGCAGCCGCATCATCACCGCCGACTCCAACCGGTTCCACACCCCGGGCGCCGCCACCGGACTGACCGTGGTGGACACCCGGGCCGCCCTCGCCAAAAACCCGGCGGCCAGCCTCGGACGCGTCCCCACCGGAGACTTCCCCCGCGAGTTCGCCCTCAGCCCCGACGGAACCACCCTTCTCGTCTCGGACCACGACTCGAAACAGATCCAGGCAGTCGACGCCACCACGCTGCCGTAAACACTCGCAGTAAGAGGGCCCGCGTTGACGGAGTCCGCGATCGTGTGATCAAGCGGCTTGCGGGAGCTTCGCCAGGCTCGCCCAGTACGACCGGCCCGTCCCCGCTCCCGCCCCCACAGCCCGGACTGGGCTGGTCATGCACGGCACCGCCGGCGCACTGCCGCGCGTACCCGCCACGGAGGCGGGTACGACCCCTCCTGTACGGGGGAGTCGCGGAAGCGGCCGAGGAACGAGGGGTGTCGGAAATGATTCGAAAGCTGCAGGCGGTCGCGCTGGACTGCGCCGATCCGGTACGGCTCGCGGCGTTCTACGCGAATCTGCTCGGCGGCCGGGTGGTCGCGGACCTGGAGGATCCCGACTGGGTCGAGGTGCACGGGTTCGAGGGAACGCCGCTGGCCTGCCAACGGGTGGACGGCTACCGTCCGCCCGAATGGCCCGGCCAGCAGCACCCGCAGCAGCTCCACCTTGACTTCGATGTGGACGACCTCGACGGGGAGGAAGAGCGGGCGCTGGCCCTTGGCGCGACCGTGCTGGAGCGGACGGACCAGCTCCACCCGAAGGCCAACTGGAGGGTCTACGCGGACCCGGCCGGCCATCCGTTCTGCCTTTGCCTCCACTGAGTCCACCAGGCCCCCCACCACAGCCGCTGAGGCGGCGTCAGGATCAGCCACCGGGAGTGGCCTTCGACCCGCGTTCGATCGCACCACTGCCTCACCAGCGAGTATGGAAGCGACCCGAGCACCACGCCGCGCTCGCGGCCACCGTCGGCTCCGCCCGCCTGACCTCCACCCTCACGGACGTGCACCACACCGCCGGTGCGCCAGCCGCTCGGTGACAGCCCGCCAAGCCGGTGGCCGCCCTTCGGCGCGCGCGGCTGTACCAGATCGATCGGACCCGGCGGAGCGGTTCGACAGTATCCGCCACCAGTGAGTTTGGCGGTCACTATCGTCCCCGCCGACCAGCGGTCTTCGTGGGAGGGGAACACCGGTGGGGCGGGATCTTGGGCTGGACCAGGTCGTTGAGCACTTCACGCTGATCGGCGACGAGGTGACGTGGCTGCGGAACAAGACCGGGGCGACCCGGATCGGCTTCGGCGTCCAGCTCAAATTCCTGCTCTGGCGCGGCCGGTTCCCCAAGAACCGCCTGGAACTGCCGCCCGACGCCGTCGAGCACGTCGCCAAGCAGGTCGGCGTGCCTGCCGTGGAGCTCGCGTCCCACGACTTCACCTCGCGTACGGCCAAGCGGCACCGCAGCGAGATCCGGGAGCTGACCGGTTGGCGCGAGTGCAGCCGGACCGACGCCACCAAGGCCACCTCGCACCTGGTGGACCTGATCTGGCACGACGAGCGCCGCGGGGAGCAAGTCCGCGGCGAGCTGCACCGGCACCTGCGGGCCGAGCGGATCGAGCCCCCGACGACGGACCGTCTCACCTGATCGTCCGCTCGGCCCTGCACCAGACCGAGGAGCGGGCGGTCACCGAGGTCGCCCTGAAGCTGCAGGCCGCCGGCGGCTTGCCGCAGCGGCTGGACGCGCTGGTCTTCACCGACCTGCCCGGCGCCCAGGGCGAGTACGTCGCGCCCGAGGAGCCTGCTGGCGAGGGCGGTGACAGCGACCAGGACGAGGACGACATCGAGGCGGTGCCGTCGCAGATCAAGGCCCATCCCTGCAACGACAGCCTCAACTCGTTGCTGGAGGAGATATCCAAGCTCAAGCAGGTTCGTGCCGTGGGCGTCCCGGCGAAGGCGTTCACCGGGATCGGCGTGCAGGTCGTCAGCGCCTGGCGGGCGAGGGCGTCGGCCGCCTCACCGAGCCTTCTGCGGCGCTTCGACGCTGCGGTGCGTCAGGTCCTGCTGGCCGCGCTGCTGTTCCAGCGCCGGCGCGAGATCACCGACGCCCTGGTGGAGCTGCTGAACTCCACCGTGCACCGGATCAACGCCCGCGCGGAGAAGAAGGTCCCCGACGCCTTCGTCGCCGAGTTCACCAAGGTCCGCGGCAAGACCGGCCTGCTCGGACGGATCGCCGCCGCAGCACGTAGCCGGCGGCCGGGTCGGCCCACCACCAGCCGAGGGTGCTGTTGAGGACCAGGCCGAGCAGGACCGCCGCGGCCAGTAGGCCGTCGATGAGGGTGACCCGGCCCTCGGCCAGCACACACCCTCACCGGTGCCACTGCCGCTGTCGTCACCCCGCAGTCCCGGCGGCTACGTGGTCGACGCCGTCGGGCACCTCGGGCTCCGGCCACGCCGGGTCCGGTGACCAGATGGGCCACGGGTCGGCGAAGGGGCCGGAGCGGGTCTGGAGGAGGCCGCGAGCGCGCTCGCGGGCCTGCTCGACCAGGCGGTGGTCGTGGTTGGTGATGAAGCCGAGGCGGCGGCCGTGGTCGTATTCGTCTTCGTCCTTGAAGGCGTAGCCGGACAGGTCGGGCTCCACCACCAGGTCGACGAGCAGGTCGAGGGTGTCGATCCCGATCCGCGTCCGGACCGCCGGCTTCTCGAAGTTCACGTACAGGCGCAGCGGCTCCCCCGCCCGGGGCTCCTGGAAATAGTGCAGAGAGAACCACTCGCCCGTCTCGAAGCGGGACCGGACGACGGTGTGCTGCCAGGCCCAGGGGCCGAGATCCCGGGTGCCGGCCGCGAGGTTCTGCGGTCCGCTCTTGCGGATGGCGTCGTCGCCGGTGCGCAGCGCCGCGGCCCGGGTGGTCGGGGCAAGGGAGCGGATGCCCGGCCAGTAGCCGAGCTCGAGCACCGTGCCGGTGTCGGAGATCTCCCGGTGCGGCTGCGCGGACCAAACCTTGCCCGCGTGGACACGGCGGACCACCGTGGCGCCGGGCGCGAACAGTGAGTCAGGGCCGCCCTTGGCGGGGCGGTCACGGTCGGCCCCAGGTCCTGCACGCGGGCTCGTGCCAGGTCCTCCGGACGACCATCCCGCCCGGGGAGATGTGCTCGCTCGTCCACGTGCGGCAGCACCCGCTGCCCGGCCGGGCCGGCCTCACGGTGCGGACCGGGGCAGCGGGAGCGGAGACGGCGGGAGCGTCCGGACGGCGGCGGCTGGCCTGGGGTGTCGTCATGCCGAAGGCTCTGCCCGTCCCGCCGTTCCGGCGAACCCCGCCGCCACCCGGAGGGAGCAGTCTCGGTGCTGTCTGGGCCGAAACGGTCCGGCCAGATCCGGGTGCCGATCTCCTCCTTCAGGACGGCGAAGAAGCTCTCGGCGGCGGCGTTATCGTAACAGGAGCCTACTCTTCCCATCGACTGCCTCATCTTCAACTTGCGTAGCTCGGTGCGGAATTCATTCGTCGTGTAATCGCCGCAGCGGTCCGAGTGAAAGATGCAGCCGCGCTCCAGGCCGCCTCGGCCGGCCGCCATCCGAAGCGCGGCCACCGGCGGCTCGGCGCGGTGGTGGTCGGCCATCGCGTAGCCGACCACCTCGCGGGTGGCCAGGTCGATGCAGGTGGCCAGGTAGAGCCAGCCCTCCTCGGTCGGCAGGCAGGTCATGTCGCCGACCAACCGCGTCTCGGGGCGGGGCGCGGTGAAGTCGCGCCCGATCAGATCCGGGGCGAACACCAGCCTGCGGGCCTGGCGGGTCAGACCGCGGCGCCGGCGGCGGGTGACGCCCGCGATCCCGCGCTCGCGCATGATCCGCTCCACCTTCTTCCGGTTGACGGCATGCCCTTGGCGGCACAGTTGCGCATGCACGCGCGGGAGGCCGTAGGCGTCCCTGGACGCGAGGTGGATCACGGTGATCTCGGCGGCGAGCAGGTCCTCGGCCCGCTGTCGGCCGCGCCTCCGGCACGATCCGCGTGCTGGGCACCGAGCACGCCGCGAGCCCGGCCCACCTGCGAGCTTCGTGCCCTCGGCCACGATGTGACCCTCGGCCCTGCACCAGCCGGCCCATAACCGACACAGCCGCACGGGACCTCCCCCGGCTCCGCCGGGGACTGCCGCCTGCCTGGCTGGACAACCGTTTTCGGGTTTAGAGGTTCACGGGCAATGCGGGGAGATCAGCTTCGGCCACCGAAAGGAAGATCTACTACTGTAGAGATAGTCTACTGATCGAACTTTATGGGGTGGGACGTGTCGACTCGCAGAAATAACGCCACGCTCCATGTCGTGCACATATCATTCGAGCGTGATCAAGGATACCGATCCTCTGGATATTTCGCAGGCGGCCGACGTCCCCGAGAGTTCTCTGCCGAATCGACGCAACCTGCTCAGAACCACGGTTGCGGCGGTCGGTGCCGTAGGTTTCGCCAGCGCACTTGCGGGCGGGCATGCCTACGCAGTCGCTTCTTCATCCGGGTCGGGTACTCTTCGACGCGGTCGACACCACCCGCATCCTTCACGGACATCAGGAGGCACACTCGATCCGTCGTCTGTACCCAAGTACAGAACGCCGCTATTTCTTCTCGATAGAATGCCCGCCAAGGGCCGAGATTCCTACCATATCGCAATCCGTCAGTTCCGACAGCAAATGCTGCCAATCGGGATGCCGGCCACCGCGGTCTGGGGTTACGGAGCTGTTGGCCACCAGCAATCCTTTCATACGCCGGGCCTGACCATTGAAGCCCGTGTGGATCGGCCGATCTCCGTGACATGGGTAAACGACCTCGTCACCTCGCGCGGCTTCTATCTGCCCCATCTATGCGCCGTGGACCCCACGTTGCATTGGGCCAACCCTCCTGGCGGAAGAGCCGGGCGTGATTCGCGGCCCACCTTCTCAGCCACTCCCGGGCCATACACAGGACCGGTGCCCATCGTGACCCATCTGCACGGTGGGAATAGTCGAGAAGAGAGTGACGGATACCCCGAGGCATGGTACCTGCCAGCATCTCGTGATATTCCTCGTGACTATGCTCGCGTAGGCACCTATTACGATCGGTTCGCCGAGCAGTTCCGTGACCGTTACGGCGTCCGCTGGCGCACCGGGTCGGCAACGTTCACCTACAGCAATGATCAGCGTCCCACAACTCTCTGGTACCACGATCACACTCTGGGCATGACTCGGGTGAATGTCTACGCGGGCCTTGCCGGTTTCTACCTGCTGCGAGGCGGACCTGCTGATCTCCTCCCAGGAGTACTCCCTGGGCCGGCATCGGGGTGGGACGATGCCCACGGCCACCCGTACGAAATCCCCCTAGCAGTTCAGGACAAGTCCTTCAATGCGGACGGGTCGCTGTTCTTTCCCGGCAGCCGCGGATACTTCGGAGACACCCCATCGGACGGTCCGTGGATCCCCTATACCGATGTTCCGCCCATCTGGAACCCGGAGTTATTCGGCACCACGATGGTCGTCAACGGGAACACCTGGCCGGTACTCAACGTGGAACCACGGCGGTACCGCCTGCGCATCCTCAACGCAAGCAACGCCCGTACTCTCATCTTGAAGATCGTGGCTAATGCCACAGCCCCCCGCCCCGTCAGCCCCGCATTGCCCTTCTGGCAGGTCGGAAACGACCAGGGGTTCCTGCCGACCCCGGTCCAGTTGGATCAACTCCTACTGGCCCCCGCAGAGCGCGCTGACGTGGTGGTCGACTTCACCGGCACCCCAGTTGACACCGAGCTCTACTTGATCAACGAAGGCCCGGACGAGGCGTACGGCGGCGGCGCACCGGTCACCGACTTTATGCCAGCGAATATCACGACCACAGGGCAGGTCATGAAATTCACTGTCATTTCCCTTGGCTCCACCGACACCAGTGTCCCGCCGTCACAGATCGCGCTTCCTCCGATCCCGGCGCTTCCCGAAAGCCGGACGGTCCGAAAGCTATCACTCAATGAGGAGGACTCCGCGCACTTCACCGACGCGCCCACGATGGACACACTTGGCACAGTTACACCAAGTGGCTCATCTACCCCGCTCCTGTGGTCAGACCCGGTCACCGAGACGCCAATGAAAGGCGACGCCGAAATCTGGGAGCTGTACAACTTCACCAGTGACGCACATCCTATCCACATCCATCAGATCGGATTCCAGGTCCTCGACCGCCAAGCAATCACGGGCGGCGCATTGTCACCACCACAGCCAGGGGAAGGCGGATATAAGGACACCGTGATCGCATTGCCAGGTTATATCACCCGAGTCAAGGTCCGCTTTGGCATTGCGGGACGGTACGTCTGGCACTGTCACATTACGGACCATGAGGACAATGAAATGATGCGGCCGTTGCAAGTACTTGATCAGCGCAGCCATTGAGGTCTTCTCAGCGGTGATCACTCGGCGGCGGGATGAAGGGAGCGGAGCGGGAGTCTGCGACCGGCTTGAAGGGTGTCAAAACTCCTATCAGGCCGCTGAACTGGGGGTTTCCTACGGGCTGCGAGGTGACTGGCCCGGGGCGCCGTCGTACTCGTTGAGGAGTCCGCCGAGTACTCGACGGCGCCGAATGGCTGCGGTGGGCAGCGGGATGACGTTGGGTTCGTCGTCTGGGGCCCACAGCTCCAGGCTGCGGTGGGCGCGGCCGGCGTTGTAGTGCTCGGTGTACTCGGCGAGGACGGCGCGCAGATGCCGTTCGCCGGTGATGAGCAGTCGGTCGGTGCATTCGGCGCGCACTGTGCGTATCCACCGCTCCGCGAAGGCGTTCGAGCGCGGGCTCTGTGGCGGCGTCGGGATGACCTCGGTGTTGTTGCCAGCGAAGACAGCGTCGAAGGCGGCCGTGAACTTGGAATCGCGGTCCCGGATGAGGAACCGGAAGCCCCCGGCTCTGTCTCCCTGGTCCATTGGCAGGTTCCGGGCGAGCTGGGCCACCCACTCGCCGCTCGGATGGGCGGTGACGCCAAGGACGTGGGCGCGCCGGGTCTTGATCTCCATGACGAAGAAGGCGTACAGACGTTTGAGGAGCACGGTGTCGACGTGCATGAAGTCGCAGGCCAGGAACGTGTGGGCCTGCCTGCGGAGGAAGGTGTACCAGGTCTTCCGGGAGGCGCGCTGCGGTGCGGGCGGCAAGCCGGAGCGGCGCCGGATCCGGCGGATGGTGGCAGCGGCGACCCGGTGACCGAGTCGCCGCAGCTCACCCTGGATCCTGACGTACCCCCAGGTCGAATTCTCGGTGGTCAGGCGCTGAATGAGCGCGACGATCTCCTCGGAGAGTGGTGGTCGGCCGTGCCTGGCCGGTGGCTGGCGCCACTTCCAGCGGACCAGGCGCCGGTGCCAGGCCAGCAGCGTGCCCGGAGTGACCAGCCGGTGTCGGCGCAAGGCGGGCGGCAGATGGCGCGCGAGAGTGAAGAGTACGGCGCGGTCTGCCCACGACATCCGTGGCCGCCCGACCTGGCGGCGGAGGACAGCGACCTCGTGGCGTAGGGCGAGGATCTCGGCCTTGTTCGCGGCGGAGGAGCGGCCCGGCATGACGAGCCAGCCCATCAGTCGACAGAAGATCAAGTACAGCAGTCGTAGACCCACCAGCTGGGATCATGTCCGGGACACGAAGGCGCGCAAAACCCCTGATCAGCCACCCTACGGCAGTAAAGACACCCTTCAGCGCCGGTGAAGACCCTGGTCGAGCTGTCGCTGGCGGTTGAGCACCGACGCGGGCATGGTGCCCTGTACGCCGCCCTGGACCGGGGCTGGTTCGAACCAACGCGCTTGCGCCGCGCTCTGGCCGGCCTGCCGCTGAGAAGGCAGCCGACGGGCGGATCGTGTTGGCCGTGGACGTGAGCAACTGGCTCCGCCCCCAACGCTCCGACCAGCGACGAGCGGCTGTTCTGCCATGTCTACGGACGTGTCGACCGCAAGACGGGCCAGCTCGTGCCTGGCTGGCCGTACTCCTTCGTCGCCGCGCTGGAGTCCGGCCGCACCTCCTGGTGCGCGCTGCCGGACGCCGTGCGCCTGGGCCTCGCAGACGACGCGACCGCCGTCACCGCCGCCCAACTGCGCGACGTCGTCGAGCGGTTGACACAAGCCGAGCACTGGCGGCCGGGCGATCCCGAGATCCTGATCGTGATGGACTCCGGCGACGCCGCCGCCGAGGCCGCCTGGATGGACAACCCGTGTGAGGAGACCAAGGAGGCGTTCGCCTCGGTTGGCGCCGAACCGTGCTTCCACCCGTGCTGGAGGACTGTCGACAACCGGTTCGAGGCCACCGTCGGCGTACGGGAGGCGGCCCGCGCGACGGCCTGACCGTGCGATGACGGCACGTGCCGACGAGGTACGCGTCCCGGGTCCGGGGCGCGGGCGCAGCGTCCGGTGCACCGGGAGTTGCCATCTCCCGCGACCGGAAACGGCCGCCTCGCCGGATCTCTCGCGGCGCCCCGGACAGCAACCGGGAATCGGCCAGGGCGATACTTCTCACCCATGAGAGTCAGATGTCTGGAGATCATCCACCCCGACGGCGACGTCCCCGTCACGGAGTTCGACGGGATCCGGGTGGGCGATGTCTACCCGGTTCTGGAGATGGTCACCGACGACATCGATTGCCAGATCCGCGTGCTCGGCCCTGGCACCCCCGACCCCGGACTGCTCCTTCGAGACAGTGGACACCCGGATACCGCCCGGCTGGACCCTAGTCATCGCCGACGGCCGCACCCGTCTCGCCGACGCCCGCTGGCAGCGCCCCGGCTTCTGGACCGACTACGCCCACGGTGACCCGCAGGCCTTGGCCGACTACGAGCACGTGAAGCGCGAGCTCCTCACCGCCGCCCCGCCAACCGAGAACTGACCTCTTCGCCCAGGGGCCCTCCCCCGGGTCCGAACAACAGGCCAGCCCGACGGCGACGGATCAGATCAACTGACCGAGTCCGGGCTCGACTGGCGCTGACCTGGGGCCTTTCTTGTGGAGTCTTGCGGCTTGGCAAGGATCCAAGTGACAGGCGTTGAGGGATCTGGGGAACTAAGTCGGCCTGGCGTGCCTCGGAGGGCAGGATGACGGGATGGCTTATCTGCTGTGGGACGAACAGGTCGCGTGGCTGCTCGATCCGACTGGTGGGGGCTGCCTCCCCGCCCGGCTCGACGCCGCGCGTTTCTTCCAGCGGAGTTCATACCGACGTTCCGGCCAGACCGGGGATCGGTTCGGGCCAGCTCCGGGCAATCGCGGCTCCCGGACGACGGGACGGTGCTTACCGTCGACAGGACTGTTGGCGCCCGTTGTCGTCAGCCCGCATCGCGTGAAACGTCGAGGTAGGGAGTCCGCACCGTGCCGTCCTTGCTGCACTACGAGATCGTGACGAATCCGACATCGCTCCGAGCGTCGCTCACGGACGAACCGTCCCTGGGGACGATGTACGTGATCGTCTCCAACACCCACCAGTCCCCGGTGGAGTGGGACTACATCGATGTGGCCATGCCACTGCTCGCCCTGTCCTCGAACCTGACGGACGATCCCTCGGCGGTCACCGCGAGCATCGAGCGGACGTACCAGAACGCGCACGACGACGCGCTGGAGTTCGCGTGGGACAGCGGCAACGACTGCTTCCGGGCGCAGCTCTCCCGCACGCAGGTTCACACGCGCGGGAACGCGCTCCTGGACGCCCACGGGGCGCTGGTGCTGAAGCTGGAGAACATCCCGGTCTCCGAGGGCGCGGGCCTGAGCTTGCTGGAGATCCGCGAGCGGGCCGGCGGCGGCGACGACAACGTCTCCATGCGGCACGACCACTACACCACCCACCTCGGCCTGGCGAAGCAGACGCCGCGGGTCCCGCGCAACTTCCGTCCGCAGAAGTCCTTGCTGAACGGTGACGCGAACGAGCCGCTCGTGCTCCAGTGGGACGGGCCCAACGACCTCGATTACGCGATCCTCGACCAGACGGGGGCCGAGGTCCACCGCGAACCGGCGGTGCGGGGCGCGGCTCCGGCCCACCAGGAGTACTCCTGGAGCACCTCCGCCCCGAAGCGCGGCACCACCTACACCCTAGTCGCGAAGGCGCCCGGCGCCGGGCAGCAGCGCGGGTACTTCCTCACCACCACCGTCCATGCAGTCGTCCCCGAGTTCGAGAGCGGGACGCGCACCCCGTGGGTGGAGGGGACGGCGAACAGGGGCCGGGTCACCTTCGCCACGGACGGCGTGGAGGTCCGCGACCCGAAGGGGGACCTGGGCAGGGTGAGAGCCGACAAGGCCGACGTGGACAACGTCACCACCCGTCTGGTCCAGGGGCGCACCGACAG
Organism: Kitasatospora cystarginea; assembly: GCF_039533515.1. Taxonomy (NCBI): domain Bacteria; kingdom Bacillati; phylum Actinomycetota; class Actinomycetes; order Kitasatosporales; family Streptomycetaceae; genus Kitasatospora; species Kitasatospora cystarginea. The sequence goes on from NZ_BAAATR010000049.1 coordinate 24,391, forward strand.
CGCCGGCTGGATCACCTTCCCGGACCGCGGCGTCAACGTCTACCACGGCCACGACAGCACTCCGGGCATCCTCACGGCCGCCCAGGTCGACGCGGAGGGCGTCAACACCAAGTGGGTGGGCAGCCGCGAGGCCGGCCAGGGCTGGATCGAGTTCACCCAGCCCGGCGCCACCCTCCACAAGGACGCCGGGCAGGAGCTCGGCGCCCTCACCGCCGACAAGGTCGACGTCAACGGCCTGAACACCACCTGGGTGGGCGATCGCGACGGCGGCAAGGGCTGGGTGGAGTTCCCGCAGTCCGGCATCAACGTCCGCAAGGACGGCGGCCAGGCCTGGGGCAACGTCGCCGCCGACAAGGCCGACCTCAACGGCATCAACACCAAGTGGGTCCAGGGCCGCGGTACCGGGGACGGCTGGATCGAGTTCCCCACCGAAGGCGTCCGCGTCCTGCGCGACGGTGGTCACGACCTCGGCGCCGTCACCGCCGACAAGGCAAACCTGAACGAGCTGCACACGGTCGAGGCCCGGGTCTCCGGCGAGGCGCACGTGCAAGGGCTGCTGACCGTGGGCGGCGGGATGAAGCTCAGCCACGACGGTGAGCGGATGTTCGTCACCCTGCCGGACCGGATCATCTTCTACGGGATCAACGAGTTCAAGAAGTGGGTGAGCCTGGAGCGGGGCATGGCGGTCTCCTTCCAGACCGGCGGCGTCTCGATGACCAAGGAGAACGGGGTGCTGTTCAGGGGCAGCGACGTCCAGATCCAGCAGGGGCAGCTCTCCATCTCCACCGGCAACCCGCCACAGGTGCGGTTCCTGTAGCGAGTGTTCGACGGCCCGCCCCGTGCAGGGACACTGCGCGGGGCGGGCCGTCCGCTGCGCGGCTGGCCGGACCCGGCGCCCGCCGAGAAGCGCTCCAGGCCGCGCATGCCCGCCGCGTTGGAGGAAACGCGGCGGCCGGGCCCGGCCTTCCTGTCCGCGCCCGGGGAAGTGCCGGGAATCGGGTGTGCTATTTCACGAGTCGTCAACTGTCGCTCTGTGGACCGGTGAGGTTCTTGGTGAGCCACTCCAGGGCCATCGGGATCAGCTTCTCGAAGTCCACGGTCTTGTGCCTGCCGCCGGGCTGCTCGTAGTACTCGACGGTGGTCGGGGGAACGGCCTTGGCGACCCAGCCCTTGACCACGTTGACCTCGTAGGAGACGCCGCCGCCGGCGGTAGCGAGCATCTTGACGTCGGCTTTGCTGGTGGCGATCAGCTTGTCGGAGCCGTTGGCGGCCTGCTCGGCCTCGTGGCCCTTCCAGAGCAAGGAGTCCGCCTTGAAGTCGCCGTCGATCGGTACGGCAGCCTTGTAGATGTCGGGGTGCTGCATGGCCAGCTTGGCGCTGCAGTCCGCACCGCTGGAGGCGCCCATCAGGCCCCAGCTGTCGGGGCCCTTGAGGGTACGGAAGTTGGCGCGGACGAAGTCCGGGATGTCCTGGGACAGCCAGGTGCCCATCCTGGGCTGGCCAGGTATGTCGGAGCAGTCCAGGGACCGGTGCTCGTCGGCCGTCAGGTTCTGCACCGGCATGATCATGATGAAGGGGTGCGCCTTCTGCTCCTGGACGAGCTGGGTGTCGATCTCCTGGATCGGCAGCTGGTTGTCCGTCCAGGTGTTGTAGCCGTTGCTCTGACCGCCTGCGTAGAGGGTGAGCACGGGGAAGCCGAACTTGGCGTACTTCGGGTCACTGTACTGCGGCGGCAGCCAGACCCAGACCTGGGCGGAGACGCCGGACTTCTTACCCGCCAGGGTGGTCATCATGATCGGCCCGGCCTTGGTGTCACGGGACTTCTTCAGGTCGGTGGTCGGACCGGTCGGCATCACGACCTTGGAGTCCTTCGTCGGCGCGCTGCTCGCCGCGGCGGATGGGGTGGACGGGGTGCCCGCCGCCGTGTTGTCGCCCACCTTGGGATCGGCGGCCGGCCTGCTGCCGCTACTGCAGGCCGCCATTGTGGCGGACAGTGCGAGCGCGGTGATACCGACCAGGACCGCACGGGTGCGGGTGGGCTGCGACTGTGGCTGCTGCATGGTGAAAATCTTCGATCGATATCACGCCCGGCCGGACGGAACCGGGCAGTGGTCCCGCGTGAGGCCACTGAGGAGGTCGCGAGCAGTGTTCCGGCGTACCGGCGGCGGGCTGCCGGGGATGCGCTCCTCCCAACCTCAGGACGGCGCCGTCAGCGGGGCGGGATGATCCCGGTCAGCCACTTGAAGGTCGGGACGACCAGCGGCTTCCAGGTCGATGTCAGGTGCGCGCCGGTGGTCTCGAACGGAGTGACGGTGGTCGGGCTCTTCGCCGCCTGCTGGAGGACGGTCGCGTCCTCCAGTCCGTCGCCCCGCTTGCCGGTCACGTAGAGCGCGACGTTCGGCGGGGTCGGGGCGTGGGTGAGGATGTAGAGCGGATTGGCGCTCTCGCGCAGCTTCGGGTCCTTGGCGGTCAGTGAGGCCGGTTCGCCGGCCGGGTCGTTGTAGCCGGACATGCTGATCGCGGCGCGGTACCGGTTCGGGTGGGCGAGCGCGAGGCGCAGGGCGCAATGCGCGCCGGCCGAGTAACCGGACAGGGCCCAGTGGTCCGCCGTGGTGTCGGCCCGGAAGTTGTCCACGATCATCTGCGGGACGTCCCGCGAGAGCCAGGTCTCGGCGTTGACCTTGCCCGGGACGTCGGCGCACCCGGTGTCGGTGTTGCCGAGGATGGTGACGCGCGGTGCGACCAGGATGAACGGCGTCACCTGGCCGGACTTCATCAGCGGTTCGAGCTGCTTCGTCGCCTCCATCGCATCGCCGAACCAGGCGCTGGACGATCCGGGGAACCCGACGAGCAGCTCGACCACCGGGAAGGTCTTGTCCTTGTAGGCCGGGTCGTCGTACTGCGGCGGGGTCCAGACCAGCACCTCGCCGTCGACTCCCGAGAGCCGGCCCTTGAGGTCGGCCTGCTTCACGCTCCTGGGCACCGCGTCCGAGTCGGGTGCGTGGAAGGCCTGCGGCACCTTCGGCGCGGGGGTGTCGGACGGGCCGGCGGGGGCGGCATGCCGGTCGCCGGCCAGGCCCTCGTCCTTCGGGGGCACGGGCACGGCCCGGACGTGGCTGGAGTTGCCCAGCAGGTCGCCCCAGCTGTCGTAGAGCTGGTTCTCGTTGTTGACGATCACGAAGACCATGGCCACGGCGGTGAACTGACAGAGGAGCACTGTGCCGAGGTACGAGAGTGCGCGCAGCGGCGTGCGCCGTCGTTGCACGGTCCGTGCCGGCCCGAAGAGGGCTACTCTGCCCAGCCATTGCGCCATGGCCAGCGCTATGGAGGCCGCGAACAGGGCGACGGTGAGGACGAGGAAGGGAGTACCGGTCAGGTTCATTGCGTTCGTGCCTTGTTTCTGTGCCGTCCGGGCCCGTGTGCCCGGTCTCATGGGGGACAGCTTGGAACAGCCGTTCGATTGCCCTTTTCTGGGAGTTTCCTGGGAGCTGTCGAGGGCGGCGGTTCGATCGTGCGCCCCCGTGCGCGGTGGGGCGCTCCCACGACCCGGACATCGCCGAGGTCGCCTTGGCGGCACTGACCGAAGACCGCCACAGCGGCCGGGTCTACGACCTGACCGGCCCACGGGCGATCAGCTTCGGCGAAGCGGCCGACCTCATCCCCCGCGCCACCGGCCGCACGATCCGTCACGTCGACATCACCCCGGAGGCCTTCGTCGAGCGACAGGTCACCGCCGGCGTCGCACCCGACATCGCCCGACTGCTCACCGGCCTCCTGGTGAACGTGGGCCACGGCGCGGGCGGCTCAGTCGGCGACGGAGTGGAGCAGGCCCTCGGCCGCCCAACCAGGTCGTTCGAGGCATTCGACACCAAGGCCGCCGCCGCAGGCCACTGGGGCTGAGCCCCGTCCCAACGATCGATCACCGAGCAGACCCGGGCTCTTGGCGGCGTCCGGTCGACAGCCAGGACGCCGCCACCGCTCGTGTCAGACCCGCGTAATGGCCACACGAACCGGCCCTGCCCCTGCCACGTGATCACCGTTGCCGACCGACCACCACCACGGTGCCCGCCCTCGCGCGGTGGGCCACCGGCCGCCCTGGCCTACCTGGGGAACAGCGAGTCCCCGGTGACGGTGCGGGTGGTGCCGTCGGCGAGGGTGAGGGTCACCGAGTCGGGCACGCCACCGTTGTCGTGGTCGGAGCCGGGCCACCAGGCGGTCCAGCGGCCGTTGTCCAGGGTGACCTCGAAGGTTCGTCCGGCGTCCTTCATGGTGACCGCCTTGACGTCGGCCCCGACGAGACCCTCGGCGTAGTTGAACGTGGCCGAGCCGCTGCCGTGGGAGCCACCCGTGTCGTAGGTGATCACATCGTGCGCGACGGGCTTCACAGCACCGATCGACATCGACAGCCCGCTGTTCTTCGAGGCGACGTAGCAGAGCATGACGGTGCCGCCGCGGGCGACCACCATGGAGGTGACCTTGCCGCGGAGGTCCGCGTTGGTGATCGTGACGGGCTCGCCGGCGCCCGGCATCCCGTCCAGGCACCACTTCAGGGTGGTGGCGCCCGGGCCCCTCGAGGTGTCCACGGGGGTCGGGTTGCTGGTCCAGCTGGAGAGCTCGGCGGAGCTCAGCGGCCCGCTGTTCGCCCTGTCGTACAGCGTCACGCCCACCACGGCCGCGCCCGCGGCGAGGGCGCCGGCGAGCATGAAGACCAGCCGACGCCGGAAGCGCGGCCTGGTGTGCGAGGTGGCGGGGGTGTCGAGGTCGATCCGGCGCATCAGGCGCTCCCGATGTAGGGCGTGGCGTCCTGGCGGGAGGTCGCGCTCGGCCGGCAGGGGCAGTTGCCCGAGCGGTTCGGCGCGCTCGACCGGATCCGGCCGCTGGTCGGCGTTCACTGGTGTGCCTCCTTGGGGGACGGGGCCGCGGTCGCGGGCCCACTCTCTATCTGGTGCGGGTCGCGGCCGAGTTCCCGCTTATTTCGGTGCGCCCGGTGGGCGGCTGCCTCCGTGAAGCGGTGCAGCTTGGCCCGGGCGCGGGAAAGCCGTGAGCGGACGGCGCCCACCGGTACGCCGAGGGCTTCGGCGGCCTCCAGGTAGTCCAGACCGGCCCACACGCACAGGGCCAGCACCTCGCGGTCGGGGCGCCGCAGCCGCGCCAACGCGTCCTGAAGGGCAGCGATCCGCGCCGCGTCGTCGATCCGCCCGGCCGCCTCCTCCGCGAAGTCGGGGACGTCCTCGGGCACGGGCGGCAGTTGGGCCATCACTTGCCGGTGTCGCCGGGCGGCCCGGCGCTGGTTGCTGACCAGGTTGGTGGCGATGCCCAGCAGCCAGGGCCGCAGTGACCCGCCCTCGGCGTTGACGCGGCCGTGCTGACGCCATGCTTTCAGGAACGTCAGCGACATCACATCCTCCGCTGTCGACCAGTCCCCGGTGAGCCGGTACGCATGGTTGTACACCGCGTGCGCGTACGCGTCGAAAAGCTGCCCGAACGCGTCCCGGTCGCCGGCCCGTATCCGAGTCCGCATGTCTGGATCTGAATAGTCCACGCCCACTATCTGGTGCGACGACTCACGCCAGTTCCCATGACGCACATCACATGGCTCCGGCGCTCACCACCTGCCCGGTCGGCCGTGTGGTCTGGTCTTCGCCGGACGGCGGGGCGAGCCGTCCAAAATCACCCGGCAGGCGTGTCGGTGGGCGTGCGACCTGCTGCAACTGATGCTGGAGGCATAACGGCGGCCGCCCCGGACTCCGGCATCTACGACCCCAACGGACCCGGACCGGATCGTCGCTCAGATGGAGGCGGCGGCCGCCACCGCCGCGCGACCGGGGCGAGTGGTCGGCAGCGCCGCACTGCGGCACGGCGCGGTTGCCGGCAGCAGCAGACAACAGCACCCTCGTCGATTGACGCCCAGCCAGGTACGGCAGTTCGGTCCGCCCGGGGTGCTGCGGAGCCGGCGGGATCCGCTTCAAAGACCGACGAGACCGGGAGACCCGCTCACGCCGCCCGGCGGTCCACCGCGCCCAGCCATAGCGTCAGGGCCTTGCGCACCTCGTCCGGGTCGGGGTCCTCGGCCGCCCACGCGGCATAGCCGTCGGGCCGGACCAGGAGGGTCGGGCGCAGGCTGGTCGCCGGGGAGGCCGTCACCAGCCGCTCCGCCCACGGCGCCGCAACCGCGGCGACATCGCGGCCCACCAGCACGAACTTGCCCTCCCGCAGCGCCTCGTAGAGCCGAGCCGGCTCCTGGGCCAGGCGGAGGTCCGGTACCCGGTGGCCGGTGAGCGGATGCGAGCCCCGGGGTGCGGGGTAGGTGATGCCGATGCCGGAGATGCCGCGTGATGCGCGTGCCTCCACCACGACCAACTGGTGCACGGCCGTGGCCAGCGCGGCCCGCAGCACGCGGATCAGAGGTGACCCGGTGGTGACGGCCGTGAGGAGTGCGTGACTGACGCGCAGGACCATCCGCCCCACCGGGTGACGCTCCGCGTGGTAGCTGTCCAGCAGGGCGTCACCGGCCCAACCGTGCACAACGGCCGCCAGTTTCCAGCCGAGGTTGGCGGCGTCCTGCAGCCCGGTGTTCATGCCCATGCCGCCGGCCGGCGAGTGGACGTGTGCGGCGTCGCCCGCCAGGAACACCCTTCCCTGCCGGTAGCGGGGCACCTGCCGCTCGTCGCTGTGGAACCGGGAGAGCCACCGCGGGTCGCGCATCCCCAGGTCACTGCCGATCGTGCGCTTCGTGATGTCCCGGACGTCCTCCAGGGTGAGCGGCGCATCGTCAGGCACCTGCCGGCGCCGGTCCCAGCCGATGATCCGGTACCAGCCGTCCCCGAACGGCGCGAAGAACGTGAAACCGTCCTCGTTCGAGGCGAAATTGAAGATTTCGTCGGGGGCGTGGTCGAGCAGCACGTCGGCCAGCATCACGGAGCTGATGGCCGACTTGCCGGGGAACGGCATGCCCAGGCTCTCCCGGACGGTGCTGCTCGCCCCGTCCGTACCGACGACGTAGCGGGCCCGGAGGGTCGCCGTGGCGCCGTCCGGATGGCGCACGTCCACGTCGACACCGTCCGGGTCCTGCCGCAGCCCGGTGGCCCGAGCCCCGCGGAGGATGCTGGCTCCCGCCTCCTCGGCCCGGCGCAGCAGGGCGCGCTCGACCTGCCACTGAGGAATGGTGAGGATGAAGGGGAAGCGCGTTCGGAGCCCGGAGAAGTCGATGCTGAGGCGGCCGAACGGATGCAGCGCCCGGGTCGGGGTTCCGATACGGAGCAGTTCGTCGGCCAGGCCCCGGGCGTCGAGCTGCTCCAGGGTTCGCGCATGGAGGCTGAAGGCGCGGCTCAGGTTGGACTCGTGATCGCGTCGCTCCAGCAGTGTGACGTCGACTCCGGACCCGGCGAGGTCACCCGCGAGCAGCAGGCCGGTCGGGCCTGCCCCGACCACCAGCACGTCCGCGTCCGGTGCCCCGCACCGGTTCGAAGAGGCACTCGGCGACAGGTCCGGTGTGTCCATGCCTCCGAGTCTCAGCCCTGTCCGAGGGGGCTGCACGACGGGACGGCGAGCGGCGGCGCACGGCAGGCGGTCGCGGTCGGCCGCCCACGTGCCACCAGCGAGTGTTACCAGCGGCTATGGCGTCCGGTGGCGAGGCCTGATGTGAAACGACGTCCGGCGCCTCGAAGCCTCCGGCCGCCCGGTCCGCGCGGCGTCCCGCACCGGCAGCGGGCCCGTTTCGACCTGGACGACCCGGCAACCTGGGCGCCGGCGCTCGACGGTGTCACCGCCGCCTACCTCGTGGAGCCGAGCCTGTCCGCGAGCACAAACCATCAGGCGCGGATCCCCCGGCTGGTGACCGAGGCGGTCACCGCGGGCGTACGCCGCCTGGTGCTGCTGTCCGCCCCACGCGCGGACGAGGACGGCCATCCCCTGCACGCCGCCGAGCAGGCCGTACGCGGCTGTGGCGTCGACTGGACCATCCTGCGCCCGCAATGGTTCGCGCAGAACTTCAGCGAAGGCCCCTGGCGACCCGGGATCCTCGCCGGAACCCTGGACCTGCCCACCGGCGACGGGCGCACGCCGTTCATCGACGCCGAGGATATCGCCGAGGTCGCCGTGGCGGCGCTGACCGAAGACCGCCACAGCGGCCGGGTCTACGACCTGACCGGCCCACGGGCGATCAGCTTCGGCGAAGCGGCCGACCTCATCCCCCGCGCCACCGGCCGTACGGTCCGTCACGTAGACATCGCCCCGGAGGCCTTCGTCGAGCGGCAGGTCACCGCCGGCGTCGCACCCGACGTCGCCCGTCTGCTCACCGGCCTCCTGGTGGACGTCGGCCACGGCGCGGGCGGCTCAGTCGGCGACGGAGTGGAGCAGGCCCTCGGCCGCCCAACCAGGTCGTTCGAGGCATTCGACACCAAGGCCGCCGCCGCAGGCCACTGGGGCTGAGGCCCCGCCTCAACGATCGATCACCGAGCAGACCCGGGCTCTTGGCGGCGTCCGGTCGACAGCCAGGACGCCGCCACCGCTCGTGTCAGACCCGCGTAATGGCCGCACGAAGTTACCGGCGATGGGTCAGGAGCGGCGCCGCCAGGAGCCGGCCTTCGGCTGGAGCGCGGGGCGGGCTGCGTTTATGGCAGCCTGGCGCTCTCGCTCAACGCGCTGCCGGTCGGGGTGACCTGCGAGCCGATCGGTCGGCGGACGATGCCGGTGATCACGATGGCGGACGAGGCTACGGTCCGGCCTGGCTGCGGGTGCGCCGGTGGACGACGCGACGCACCGTGGAGCCATTGCCGTCATCGCGTTGCTGGAGCTGATGAAGCCCGCCGACGCGCGGGTCATCCAGGCGAGCGAGGAGCCGGTCGAGCCCATGGCTGTTCGTCAGGTCCATGCGGCGCCGAGCGACCCGGACGTGCCCGGTGCCCCTGGGCCGACCACGGTGTGGGCAAACGATGATCGTGTGACTCGCTCTTCCGCCGACGTACCGATTCCGGTCGTGGCAGTCATGAGACTCACCGAGCTCAGGGACCGCCTGCCGGAAACTCCCAGGTCAGACCCCAGCCGGGGCCGCTCACCCCGTGCGGCCGGCCCACCACCGGCATGGTGATCATGGCCCAACACTCCCCCAGACCGCCAACGACCGCTCGATGCGCCTCGCGGCAAAGCTGGGGTTCACCGAGGTAGAGCGGTACCAGGCCTGGGACGCCGAACAGCGGCTCGGCCTGCGGTCCCCGGTCACACCGCCCGCGACCGAACCAACTAGGTTAAAAGGTGTCGAACAACCATATTTCGCGCAAACACACTTACTCTGACCCGCGGTGGCCTGTGGCCCTTTGGTCGGCGCGGTGGCGTGACCGCCTCGGCCAGTGAGGCGGAGCCGCGTCGGTGATGAGACGTGAGAGCACGCGGCCCGGCCGCGGACCGCGGCCGTGGGCCCAGGTGGTGGTCGCGGTCGCAGGGCCGGCCGTGACGGTCGAGCGTCATCGCACGGGCCGTTTCGGCCCGGGGCCTGCGTCGCCACCCTTTTGGGTTCTTCGAGCGAGAGGTGCGGCGATGATCGGTTGTGGGAAACGACGGCTGCCCGGCCCGGCCCAGCCGGATAAGGGCCCGAGTCGACCTCCGCGGTGGGCGGCGCGGTCACGCGCCCTGGTGACGGGGCTGGTCGTGCTGGGGGGCGTGGCACTGCCGGTGACGGCGGCCGCCCCGGCCCAGGCCGCGACGTCCGGGACCTTCGCGTACGTCACCAACGTCGGCGCGAGCAGCGTGTCGGTGATCAACCTGTCCACCAACACCGTCACCACCACCATCCCCGTCGGCAACCACCCCGCAGGAGTGGCGTTCACCCCGGACGGCACCACCGCCTACGTCGCCAACGCCTTCGCGAACAACGTGTCGGTGATCAACACCGCCACCAACACCGTCACCGCCACCATTCCCGTCGGCACCGAACCCCTGCGGGTGGCGTTCACCCCGGACGGCACCACCGCCTACGTCACCAATGTGGGCTCGAGCACCGTGTCGGTGATCAACACGGCCACCAACACCGTCACCACCACCATCCCCGTCGGCCTCGGCCCCAGCGCGGTGGCGGTCAGCCCGGACGGCACCACCGCCTACGTCACCGCCCAGGGCGCGAACGCAGTGACGGTGATCAACACCGCCACCAACACCGTCACCACCACCATCCCCGCCGGCACCCAACCCGACGGGGTGGTGTTCACCCCCGACGGCACCACCGCCTACGTCAGCAACGACCTCTCGGACAACGTGACGGTGATCAACACTGCCACCAACACCGTCACCACCACCATCCCCGTCGGCACCAACCCCGAAGCAGTGGCGATGAGCCCCGACGGCACCACCGCCTACACCGCCAACTTCACCTCGAACAACGCATCGGTGATCAACACCGCCACCAACACCGTCACCAACACCATCCCCGCCGGCACCGGCCCCATCGCGGTGGCGTTCAGCCCGGGCGGCACCCGCGCCTACGTCGCCAACGAGAACTCCAACAACGTGTCGGTGATCAACACCGCCACCGAAACCCTCATCACCACCGTCACCGTCGGCACCAACCCCTTCGGGGTGGCCACCGCCAGGGTCCCGGTCGTGGCCACCGCCACCTGCCCCACCGGTAGCAAGATCACCGGCGGCGGATACCAGCAGAGCGGCGGCGCCGTCCCACCCACCCAGGTCACCGACCGGCCCGTCGGCAACACCTGGCAGGTCCTCGCCGACAACCAGACCACCAACTACACGACCGTCACCCCCTACGCGGTCTGCACACCCTGACCCACCCGCGGCCCCGCAGCAGCCGCCGCGCCGCGGCGGGGCCACAAAAACACCACTGTTCAACCCGCTCGGTGCGCCGTTATAGCGGCTACCCCCACGGCTTCACCGATCCACGACATCATCTCTTCGGTACGAAGACGACACCACCCTTCGGCAACGCAGAGCCCAGACCAGCGCCAAACCGGAACAACACCGAAAGCAAGTGGCGCCCAGACACTGCAACCTAAATGTCGTTCACCACCCAGCACCGCCCACCACCCCAACCCACCCCCACGACGCCCGCCGGATCTGGGTCCGCCCCGGCAACGGCGGCTTCACGCCGATCCCGTGGATCCACGCCGACCACGTCCACCAGCCCTTCGGCGACCAGCTGTGGCAGCACCTCAAGGACACCGTCGCCCGGCGCAGGGAACGCGACCGGCACGAAGCCGACCTCGCCCGAGCCCTCGACGGCCTCCTGCGCCGAGCCCGACACGGGACCGCAGGACCGCGCGAACACGTCCCGATCGGCCGCCAGGCACCCGCCGCCCTCCCCCACGACACCGACGGGCCTACCAGGCCCTGCACCAAGCACAACGATGCTCTGCTCCGAGCCGAGCAGGTGGCCGAGCGCAAAGTCGATGAGCTTCGCCGCATCGCCGAGCTCGCGACGCTCAAGGCTGGTCTGATCGCCAGCCGTCGAGGCCAACTGTCCGGCCTGATTACCGTCGTAAGCCGCGAGCAACTTGTACGCCTGCAGTCGACGCAGATCTTCCAGCGGAACCCACCGGCGCCGAGCTCGCCGAACGGGCCGAAGCCGGGGCGGCGGCCCAGCCATCACCGGCTTGTAGTTCAACCACGACCAGGCATCGACGACGAGATCACGAAGGCCCAACGGGTGCCCTCCCGACACAACTTCAGACCCCACACCGATCTGAAGCGGCACGTCAGCGCAGCCCGAGCCAGATCAGCTGACGACCTCGCCCACGAGACCCACCGCTTCCTTCGCCGACGACAGCGCCAGCCCTATGTCGTCTGCGGGCACTTCAGGGCCCCGTACGTCCGCTACTCGATCGTGCAGGAAACCGAGCCATTCCAGCTCAATGTTTGATCCACACGGCGTGTTCGTTGACGCGCTGTGCCTCCCTGACGTCAAGTGAAGTGATCCCCCCTTTGACACGATCACCGGCGGCCCCGTCTCGCGCCTCCGGGAATGTGATCAAAGTGATTGAACTGACCTGACCTTCAAGGAGGGATTCATGCTCAGTGGGCGTATGTCGGCCCGAAGGACGTTTGCACGGTGGAAACCCGAGAGAGTACTTCTGCCCGGCATGTGGCGGAGGCAATCCTGGATCCGGGTGGCACTGGCGGTATTCCTGGGCGCCCTGGCCATGCCGCTTGCCGCTGCGGGACCCGCGGCCGCGGCGAGCGGAAGATTCGCCTACGTCGCCAACACCTTCTCAAACACAGTGTCGGTGATCGACGCGACCAACACGGTCATCACCAACATCCCCGTCGGCACCATCCCCATTGGGGTGGCGGTCAGCCCGGACAACACTCGCGTCTACGTCACCAACGCCAGCACGAGAACCGTGTCGGTGATCGACACGTTCACCAACACGGTCACCGCCACCATCCCCGTCGGCATTTCCCCTTTCGGAGTGGGGGTCAGTCCGGATGGCACCCGCGTCTACGTCGCCAACGCGGCCTCGAACAACGTGTCGGTGATCGACACGTCCACCAACACCGTCACCGCCACCATCACCGTCGGCTCCGACCCTCAACTGCTGGCGGTCTCCCCGGACGGCACCCACGTCTACGTCGCCAACGCGGCCTCGAACAACGTGTCGGTGATCGACACGTCCACCAACACCGTCACCGCCACCGTCACCGTCGGCCCTGGCCCCACTGGGGTGGCGGTCACCCCGGACGGCAGCCGCGTCTACGTCACCAACGGGGGCTCGAACAACGTGTCGGTGATCGACACGTCCACCAACACCGTCACCGCCACCGTCACCGTCGGCAGCAACCCTTTCGCGGTGGCGGCCAGTCCGGACAACACCCGCGTCTACGTCACCAACGACACCCCGGGCACCGTGTCCGTGATCGACACGTCCACCAACACCGTCACCGCCACCATCACCGTCGGCCCCAACCCTGACGGGGTGGCGGTCAGCCCGGGCGGCACCCGCGTCTACGTCACCAGCAACAGCGCGGGCACCACGTCGGTGATCGACGCATCCACCAACACGGTCACCGCCACCGTCACCGTCGGCAGTGGCCCCATCGGAGTGGCGACAGCCAGAGTCCCGGTGGTAGCGACGGCCACCTGCCCGGGTGGCAGCGTCATCACCGGTGGCGGATACCAACAGAGCGGCGGCGCCGTTCCGCCCACGGAGGTCACCAGTCGGCCGGTCGGCAACACCTGGCAAGTGCTTGCCGACAACCAGACCACCAACTACACCACCGTCACCCCCTACGCGGTATGCGCATCCTGAAGCAGGCACGGATTCCCCAGGACACGGCATCAGCCGTCGCCCTCATCCGGGCGGATGGCCAGACGGCCTCCGTTCACCTGTCCACAACATAGGAGACAAACACTATGAGATTTCGACCCTTAGGGCCTCTTCCCCGGCACAACCTGCACCGGACTGTCGGTAGCGCGACGGCATTGATCGCTGTGCTGCTCACCGGTGTCATCAGCCCGGAGGTCAGCGCCGTGCAGCGTCTTGACCGACCGCCAGGTCCCGGCTGCCACGGCCCGCGCTGTCCACACGACCCGCCTGGCCCGACCGGCCCGCCTGGCCGTACTGGCCCGACCGGCCCGACCGGGGCCACTGGTGCGACCGGCGTGACTGGGCCGACCGGCTCAACCGGCCCGACCGGCGCGACCGGCTCAACTGGTGCAACCGGTCCTGCTGGCAGGACCGGCCCGACCGGCGCGACCGGCTCAACTGGTGTTACCGGCGCGACCGGCCCGACCGGCTCAACCGGCCCGACCGGCCCGACCGGGCCAACCGGCTCAACTGGTGTTACCGGCGCGACCGGCGCGACCGGGCCAACCGGCTCAACTGGTGTTACCGGCGCGACCGGCGCGACCGGGCCAACCGGCTCAACCGGCGCAACCGGCCCGACCGGGCCAACCGGCTCAACCGGCTCAACCGGCCCGACCGGCCCGACCGGGCCAACCGGCTCAACCGGCCCGACCGGCCCGACCGGCCCGACCGGGCCAACCGGCTCAACCGGCCCGACCGGCCCGACCGGCCCGACCGGGCCAACCGGCTCAACCGGCCCGACCGGCGCGACCGGGCCAACCGGCTCAACCGGCCCGACCGGCGCGACCGGGCCAACCGGCTCAACCGGCGCAACCGGCCCGACCGGAGCGACCGGCTCAACTGGTGTTACCGGCCCGACCGGCGCGACCGGGGCCACAGGGCCGGGCGGCCTTGCCACTACCACCATCGTGACAGGAACCCCGGTGGTGGTCCCGCCGAACCCGGTGATCTAGCCTGCGCTTTCACTTGCGTCGGTGTCCGGATCGTGATCGGGAACGCGAAAGTGCCTTCTGAACTGGGATGATGAGGCTTGTCTAAGGTCTCCATCAGCCCAGCAGGAAGGCACTTTCTACGTACACACAGGGGGAAGCTCAAACAGGCAGACGCGACGGGCGCGCGACAGCCACCCGAAGCCAGTTCGGGGCTGTCTGGCAGCCCACCAAGCCACCACCAGGCGCTGGCGATGCCCGCCCCACCGACAGGCAGCCGTCGGACGGTGTGGCTGCTGGACGGCCTGTGGAGGTTTCTGGGCATCGCCAAGGTGCTGGACGCGCGGCAGTTCCGCACCGATGTGGAGCGGGCCCTGTTCGCGCTGGTCGCCAACCGCGCCGTCGCCCCGAGTTCCAAGCGGGCCGCCGCCGAGTGGGCCGGCAAGGACGCGGTGGTGCCCGGCATCGGGGAACTCGCCGAGCAACATGCCTATCGAGCAATGGACTCGCTGGTGGACGAGGGCACCCAAGCCGCCGTGCAGGAAGCGGTGTTCTTCGCCGCCGCGAACCTCCCCGATCTCGAGGTCGACCTGATCTTCTTCGACACCACCAGCACCTACTTCGAACGGGACGAGGCCGACGATGGCGACGACGCGCTTCGCCGTTACGGCCACTCCAAGGACCACCGCGAGGACCATCCGCAGATCGTGATCGAGCTGGCCGTCACCCGCGAGGGCATTCCGGTGCGGATCTGGACCTGGCCCGGCGACACCAACGACCAGACGGTCATCGCCCAGGTCAAGGCCGACCTGCGGGCCTGGCGGCTGGGGCGGGTGGTGACCGTCACCGACTCCGGCTTCTCCGGTGAATCCAACCTTGTCTGCCTCAAGAAGGCCGGCGGCCACTACATCACCGGCGTCAAGATGCGCGAGGGATCGACGAAGGCCACCGAGGCCCTCGCGCGCCAAGGCCGCTACCAGCAGGTCCGCGACAACCTGCGGGTCAAGGAGGTCCACCTGGACTCCGACCCCGGCCGACGCTGGATCATCTGTCGGCGTTCCGTCCCAGGTATGTGCCCACACACTGTCGAACTCGGGTCAAGCGGCGGTGAGCCAGTCGCGGTAGGCGGTGGCGAGGGCGTCGTCGCGGCGGGTTCCGCGTTCGATGCAGGAGATGACGGCCGGCCAGACGCCGAAGTCTTGGAACTGCCAAGGCAATGACGCGAGCCGGCTCCGGCAGATGAGGGCGCATCCGAGATCGCTCGGGAGCTGGACGAGGTGGTTCAGCGTGCGGCGCGCCCGATAAGTGTCGAATCGCCATATTTGACGCAGAGGCGCTTACGCTGACAGGCGGTGGCCTGAGGTCCTGTCAGCGCGGTGGCGCAACCACCCGGCCGGTGAGGCGTGGGTGCGTCGGTGATGAGGTGCGAGAGCACACGGCCCGAGGCCGCGGCCGGGGGCCTGGGCGATCGCCATGATGAGGCCCGTTGTGGCGGCCGCGCCAGCCGCCATCGCACGGCCCGTTCCACCCCAAGCCCCACGCCGCGGCCCTTCTTCCGGTTCTTCGAGTGAGAGGTACGGCAATGCCAGGTTGCGGAAGACGATGGTTGCGGGGCCTGGACCAGCCTGATACGGGCGCCGGTGGAGCCTCACGCTGTGGGGCGTGGCTGCGCGCCCTGGTGGCGGAACTGGTTGTGCTGGGAGGCCTGGCACTGCCGGTGACCGCGGCCGTCCCAGCCCAGGCCGCTTCATCGGGGACCTTCACCTACGTCGCCAACAACGGCTCGGACAACGTGTCGGTGATCAACACCACCACCAACACCGTCACTGCCACCATCACCGTCGGCACCAACCCGTTCGCCGTGGCCGTCAGCCCGGACGGCACCACCGCCTACGTCACCAACGAGGGCTCGAACAACGTGTCGGTGATCAACACCACCACCAACACCGTCACTGCCACCATCACCGTCGGCACCAACCCGTTCGCCGTGGCCGTCAGCCCGGACGGCACCACCGC
>NZ_BAAATR010000049.1:40742-52896 GCF_039533515.1 Kitasatospora cystarginea
CGCCTACATCACCAACGAGGGCTCGAACAACGTGTCGGTGATCAACACCACCACCAACACCGTCACTGCCACCATCACCGTCGGCACCAACCCCAACGGAGTGGCGGTCAGCCCGGGTGGCACCACCGCCTACATCACCAACTTCAGCTCGAACGACGTGTCGGTGATCAACACCACCACGGACACTGTCACCACCAGCGTCACCGTCGGCACCGGCCCCATCGGGGTGGTCACGGCCCGGGTCCCGGCGGTAGCCACTGCCAGCTGCCCGACCGGCCACGTGATCACCGGTGGCGGGTACCAGCAGAGCGGCGGCGCCGTCCCACCTGGCGAGGTCACCAGCCGGCCGGTCGGCAACACCTGGCAAGTGCTCGTCGACAACAAGAGCACCAACTACACCACCGTCACCCCCTACGCGGTATGCGCGCCGTGAACCGCGTACGGATTCCTCGGATGCGCCATCAGCTGCCGCCCTCCTGTATGGCCAGACGGGCTGCGGTCGCGTTCTCGGCAACCGCCCGGCTTCGGCTCAGCGCCTTCCGGTCGGCGTTCACCTAGGGGCCCACTGAAAGTCTTTCAGGTTCTGGCCTCGCTCCGAGCGGTGTGAGGCCAGACTCCTGCGTGTACAGGGGAATGGGTTGGGGAGCTGGTCGGGCCGGACGTGTGAGAGACCTGCCGGTAGCCGATCCCGACGGGGAGTGTGTTCGCGTTCCTGGCCGAACATCGGGAGGTGCTGTTCCCGCGCGAGAAGTTCGCGAACATGTAGCGGGCCGCTTCGGCCGAAGCGCCGCACCGTGACGACGCAGCATCTGGGCACAGGTGGAACAAATGCCCTGATAATCGAGTTCGGCGATCTCGGTCAGGAGCGTGGAGGCGGGCAGGAACGGGGCGTATCCGGCGGCGTCCCGTATCGCAGCCGACGGCGCCGGTGTGGGGTCACGGTGTGTACTGGTAGTCGGCGGCGTTGCTGGTGCCGCCGGGGGTGTGGACGAGGACGGTGGCGGTCCCTAGTGTGCCGACCGGGGCGGTGGCCACGACCTTGGTGTCGGAGACGGTGACGAAGGCGGCCGGCGTCGCACCGATGGTGACGCTGTCAGCGAAGGTCAGGTTGCTGCCGGTGATCGTGATGCTGGTCCCGCCGGCGGCCGGTCCCTGGCTGGGGCTGAGGATAGTGATGACCGGGAGTGCCACGTAGGTGTAGAAGGGGTTCCCGACTCCGGGGAGGCTGGTGCCGCCCGGGGTGGTGGCGGTGACGGTGACGGTTGCAGACCCTGCGGGCGCCTGGGCGGTGACCTGGCCGTCGGAGAGGACGGCGACGCCGGTAGCCGCGCTGGAGCCGAAGTTCACGGCGCTGGTGAGGGTGAGGCCGGTCCCGGTGATGGTGATGATGTTGCCGCCGGCGGTGGGGCCCAGTGTGGGGTAGACACTGGTGACGGTCGGCAGGGGGATGTAGTAGTACGACGATCCGGTGGCGGTGCCGCCGGACGTGGTGACCGAGACGGTGACCGGTGCAGCCGCCCCGGCGGGGGCCGTGACGGTGATCTGGGTACCGGTGTTGCCGGTGATGGTGGCGCTGCGGCTGCCAAACATCGCGGCGGTGGCGCCGGAGAGGTTCGTGCCGGCGATGGTGACGGTGTTGCCGCCGGCTGTGGGGCCCTGACTCGGCGTGATCGAGCTGATGGCCGGGGCGGGGAGATAGGTGTAGGTGACACTGTTGCTGGTGCCGCCCGGGGTGGTGGCTGTGACGCCGACCGAGCCCGATCCCGCGGGGGCGGTGCAGCTGATCTTGGTGTCGCTGACCGGGGTGAACTGAGCCGGCGCGGTCCCGAACTTCACCGACGTTGTGCCCGTGAAGCCGCTGCCGGTGAGCGTGCAGGCCGTACCCCCTGCAGCCGGGCCCTGGTTGGGGCTGATGCTGATGATGATCGGCGCCATGACGTAATCCTTTCCACGTTACGGGCCGAGCGCGCTGTGTCCGAGTGCTGTGCGGCACCCGGACACAGCGCGGTGCGTGTGCCCCCCGGGGGCGGCCTGTTGGCGCAGAGCCCCCGAGTGTGGTGGAGGGTCAGGCGGCGGTGAACACGTCGGCCGCGCTGGTCGCGCTGGTACCGCCGGGGGTCACGACCTGGGTGTCGTAGGTCAAGCCCGCGGTCAGGCCGGAGGGGACGGTGACAATCACCTGGGTTTCGGAGACGGGGTTGATGCTGCTGGCCGAGATCGGGGTGCCTCCGGTGGTCAGGGTGAAGGTCACGTTGCTGACGCTGGCGAGGTTGGTGCCCGTGACGGTAACGCTGGTGCCGGCCGCTCCGCTGGCCGGGCTGATGCCGGTGACGGTGGGGGCGGCGTAGTAGGTGAACTCGTCGTTGACACTCGCGGCACTGGTGCCGCCGGGGCCGGTGACGGTGACGTCGACGGTGTCCAGCGCGCCGGTGAAGGTGCCGTGCGGAGGAGGGGTGATGGTGATCTGAGTGTCGTTGACGACGGCCAGCCCGGTGCCCGCGCCGATGGTGCCGAAGGTGACGGCGGCGGCGTTGAGGAAGCCGCTGCCGTTGAGGGTGATGGCGCCGGGGGCGCTTGGTCCGGTGTCGGGGTTCACCACCGAGACGACCGGGGTGGCGGCGTAGAAGAAGGGCAGGGAGTTGGTGGTCGCCGTACCGGCCGTCACGTTGACGTTGTACTGCCCGACGCACAGCGACGGGATGACGCAGGTGATCTGGGTGCTGGAGACGACGGTGGCGGTGACCGACTTGTTGCCGAAGTTCACCTTGCTGGCGCTCGACAGGCCGCTGCCGTTGATCGTCAGGGTCTGACCGGCCGAACCGGGGTTGCCGGTGCTGAACGAGGTGATGCTTGCCATGATGCGTCCTTTCGCTGATCTCCGTGTGATGTGGAAGAAAACGGCACAGCCTCTCCGATGCCGGCGCAGCGTGATACCACGCTCTGATCGCCGGCCAGTTTGCATCCGGACAACCGAGGGCGATGAGCATTCGGCTGCAGCGAGAAGAAGCGAGGCCTTTGCGCGTTGGTGTGGGTGCACCACGACACCCGGGTGGGCATGTAATGGGTCGTGCAGGACCGAATGCCGGCCCGCGGGGTGGGAAAGAGCCTTAGACCGTCGACCTTGAAGGTCCGGCACCTGCGGGCGCATACGACCCGAATGACGTCCGGTCCGGCTCGGTGACCGCAGTTCGTAACGTCCGACAACCCCACCGGCTCGCCCCAAGCCGGTGCCCGCTGTGAACGTCGGTATGCGGCAGATGAGCGCAACCGCCGCGAAGCCATCGGAGAATGCCTCACCCGATGGACATCAACTGTTCACCGGCTCGCACCTGACGGTGCATTCATGGCCGGAGATCAGTATTGGGTCGGCACTGTCGACAGTTCTCGACCTCGAAGGCCGACACGCTCGATCGTTTCTTGCACAATCAGTAACCCATCCGAGTGGTCGATACTACAAGGGAGCGGCAAGGCGATTCACTCATTGGGCGGAGCGCGCAGAGTTTCCCGCCCGCCCTATCGATGCGTATCGCCTGCGCAAATGAGCCCACCACCTTCGCCTTGCGCAACGTCAATCCGATGATGCTAACAATGTTTCACAATGACTGGATTCCCTTAAAAGCGGGAAGTCACGACAACCGGCCGTCACGGATTCTCCTCGGCGGAGGCGAACGCAGGTCCTGACTCGTCGTACGACAGAACGGGTCACGCCCGGTCGCCGATGCCGGGCAGGCCGCGCTCGGCCCAGCCGACCTGGTGCCCCTCACCGAGCACCAGGTAGACGTCCGGGTTGACGGTCCAACCGGCTAGCGACCAGTAGTCACCGAACACCCGATAGTCCAGACCGATGCAGACGTCCGTGTCCGGCAGGCCGCGCAGCCGGGGGTCGGCGGGGGCGGTGTCCTCGGTGACCGACGGCTTGGGAGTCTTGGGCGCGGCCGTCGGATCGGGGCCGGGCGCAGTCTGCTGAGCCAGATGGAGGTCGACCAACTCGCGCAGCCTGGCACCGTCGCCGGTCGGGGTGGGGGGGTGTCCCCCGAGGGGAAGCAGAATCGGCGGCGTCGGCCGTGGCGGCGGGCGCCGCTTCTCCCCGAGGAACAACGGGTTCCGGGCGGACCTGGTCGGCGGCCGGAACGGCGGCTGCAGGCGGGGTCGTTTCTCCTCGGGGCGCAGCGGTGGCCGGTCCAGCGTCGGCCTCGGCATAACGGGGCGGGGGCAGTACGGCCAGCCCAGCGGTCGGATCGGTATCCGGCCCGGCATCTGTTCCCCCCTCGGGGTGAAACGACGGGCTCCGGGGAGGTATCGCCAGGTACGGGCGGCCTGGGCGGGGTGGGCGGCCAGCAGCCGCTCGGCGAGCTCGCGGCGGCGGATGGTCAAGACGCCAGCAGCGTGCAGGAGCTCGTCCAGGGCTTGGCGGCGCTCGACCCCGGGCTCGCCCGCCGTGTGCCACCAGGCGAGGGTGCGCTCGAGGTCCTCCAGTCGGCGACCGGAAGCCGCGTCGGGGCCTCGACGGCGGCGGTCACCGTGCACCTCGCACCCGCCGACGCCGCCCGGGTGCGGCCGCAGCCGTAGCCGGTGGGCGGGGTATGGGGTGCGCGGCCACGGCGGTACTCCGCTCTCTCGTCGGCGGTGACAGCTGCGCGGACCCGACACGGAAGCGTGGCTGGCGCCGACATTGATCATGCTTGCTACTCCTCCTCCGAGCGCTGCAGGACGCCCCGAGTGCGGCAGGCACTGCTGGCGGGTGCGTGGCAGCTCGGGCAGTTGTGACGTCCAGCACCAAACGTGGCCTGATCGGGCGTCACAGACGGCAGTCCGTCAGAAGCGGCAGCAGGCGGGCTGCGGGAGTTCGTGGCAGCCTGTTCCCGACTGCTCGAAGGGGGCTCACCACTGGAGAGAGGACCTGGCATGCAGGCCGTCGCCGTTCGAGACCGCGCCGCCGGTGTCGAGGGAATGTCGCTGACGGAGGTGCCCTACCCCCACCTCGCCGAGAACGACGTCATCGTGCGCGTGCATGCCGCTGGGTTCACCCCGGGGGAACTCGCCTGGCCGGGAACGTGGACGGATCGCGCCGGGCGCGACCGGACGCCGAGCGTGCCTGGACACGAGCTGTCGGGCGTCGTTGCCGAACTCGGGTACGGCACCACCGGTCTCTCGGTGGGCCAGCGGGTGTTCGGGCTGGCCGACTGGACCCGGGACGGCTCGCTGGCCGAGTACACCGCGGTGGAGGCTCGCAATCTGGCCCCGCTTCCGGCGGACGTCGACCACACGGCCGCCGCCGCACTGCCGATCTCGGGGCTGACCGCCTGGCAGGCCCTGTTCGACCACGGCCGGCTTACCGCGGGGCAGACCGTCCTGGTCCACGGGGTCGCGGGCGGCGTGGGGTCGATCGCGGTGCAGCTCGCGCGTGAGGCGGGGGCGCGGGTGATCGGCACGGGCCGGGCCAGCGACCGGGACACCGCTGTCGGGCTGGGCGTGAATGCCTTCGTGGATCTGCAGGCCGATCGGCTGGACGGCGTCGGGGAGGTCGACCTGGTCCTCGACGTGATCGGCGGCGAGGTCCAGGAGCGCTCGGCCCCGCTGGTGCGGGCCGGCGGCACGCTGGTCACCATCGCCTCGCCGCCCGAGGTCCGTCCGCGGGACGGCCGGGCCATCTTCTTCGTCGTCGAGCCCGACCGTGCCCGGCTCGCGGACCTGGTCCAGCGACTCAGGGACGGACGGCTCAAGCCGATCGTCGGCGAGGTCAAGGCGCTGACCGAGGCACCCGCCGCGTTCGCCCCCGGCCGCCACGCCCGTGGCAAGACCATCATCCGGGTCATGGACGGCGGATAACCGGCAGCAGGGCGCGCGGACGCCTGGCTCCCCGGGCCGCCTTCACGGCCCGAAGCCCGCGCCGTACTCGCGTTGCCATTTCCGCTCCGCAGACCCCGGCACCGACGGCGAAGGACTCCGGGCGGTCATTCCGATGGCCCGCGACGACGAACAGGAGGTGGGCCCGTGACCGGGGCTACCGGCAGAGTCGCATTGGTGACAGGGGCCAGCAGCGGAATCGGCGCGGCCACCGCGCGCCTTCTGGCCGCGCGAGGGATGCGCGTGGTGGTCAACTACCTCCGCAACACCAAGGCGGCCGAGGAGGTCGTGGCCGACATCGAGGCGGCAGGCGGCCAGGCCATGGCCGTGCAGGCCGACGTGCGCGAGCCGGCGGCGATCGAGAGCATGGTCGAGCAGGTCCAGGCGACCTGGGGCGGCATCGACGTGCTCGTGCACAACGCGCTCATCCCGTATGCGGTCAAGTCGTTCCAGGACATGACGTGGGAAGAACTGGGCGGCAAGATCGACGCCGAGATGCATGCGGCGTTCGCGGTTACCAAGGCCGTCTTGCCCGCCATGAGCGAAGAGGGCTGGGGACGCATCATCTACATCAGCACCGGCCTCAGCCACCGGCCCCGCCAGGGCATGATCGCACTGGGCGCGGCCAAGGCCGCCCTGGAGCAGTTCGCCCGCTACCTCGCCCAGGAACTGGGCCCGCAGGGCATCACGGTCAACATCGTCGCAGCCGGCCCGGTGGAGGACACCCGCATGGGGTCCGCTCTCGACGAGAGGATCAAGCAGCGGCAGGTGGCCCTCACCCCCGTGGGCCGCTTGGCACGCCCGGCCGATGTCGCCCAAGCGGTCGCCTTCTACGCCGGCGAGGACAACACCTTCATGACCGGCACCACGGCCGCGGTCAACGGCGGAATGTCGATGGACTGACAGCCCGACCGGTATCCGCCGCACCGTCACCTCGGCACCATACGCCGCGCCGTGCCGCGCCCGCGCGGGACGGAGCGGCGATGACACGATCAAGGAAGAGCTTCATGTACACGATCGATCTCGCCTATGTCGGGCGGGGCCTGCACGAGGAACTGGCCGCCTACATCGCCGACCAGGAGGACTTCTACGCCGACGAGGATGTCCACGTCGCGCTGCGCGACGGCTGCTCCTGGGACGTTGAGCGCCTGCGCCGCTGCGCCACCATCGGGCTCGGCAGGGCACTGCTGTCCCGGCTGACCGACGGCACTCCGTGGGTCGCACTCGAGGTCAACACCCACCACCCGCTGTTCTGGTTCCTCGCCCGCCCCGGCCTGACCTCCCTGGCCGACCTGGCCGGCCAACGGCTCGCGGTCCACGCCCCCCACACCCCACCCGGGTGCTTCGCCCGGATCGTGCTGCGCCAGGCCGGCCTCGACCCGGACCACGACGTCCGCACCGTTGTCCGCTATCCCGGCGACTACGGCATGGACCTGCGCCACCTGCACAACGGCAGCATCGACGCCGCCTACATCGGCAGCACCATGGCACCTGAGGCGGTCGCCGCCGAGCACGGCTGGCAGGTGCTGGCCTGGGTCGGCGACTACTTCCAGATCCCCACCGTGGGTGTGGCCGTCGACCCCACCTACATCTCCCCGGACGACCCCGCGGGCCAGGCCGTCGTACGAGCCCACCGGCGCGCCCTGCAGGTGATCCACAACGACCCCGACACCACGGTGCGGCACATGCGGACGTTCCTCGGCGGACAGACCGAGGATGAAGTCCGAGCCCACTACGAGAGGTTCATCGCACCGTACGTCACCACCGACGGCCAAGCCGACCTCACCGTCGGCAACAGCGCGATCACCGCGGTCGCCGACGAACTCGGCGTCCCCGCCACCTTCACCGCAGCCGAGTTCTACCGCACCGCAACCCCCACAACCTAGAAACCCGGCGACGCCGGCGCTGCCAAAGCGCGGGCAGTACCTCAAGACCACCCACGCAGAGACCCCCATAGCCGCTGGTCGGCCAGGAGCTGGAGGCGGCCGTGCGCCCCCGAGTCGACACTCGGACCGCGCCATACCCACAAGACAAAACACACCCATCCGCAAAAGCCCAGAGCCCGCGTCGGCAAGCTGTCACAGCCTCATGAACGATCGAAGCCAGCCCCGGGTCAGGCCTTGGCGATATTCCTGCCCGGCATCGGCTCCGCGAGTGCTGTCCGCCATTCAGGCGCACCGAAGGCGTCCGCGAAGTACTGCGTCTCGTGCACCACATGCCCGTGGGCAAATTCCATGATGCTCACTGAGTAGGTGGGCACCCCGTCGTACGTGATGACGCACTCGCTCACCCACAGATCCCCGCTGCCAGCGATCCGGTGGACAGTGAAGTGCCGCCTGGCAGGGTGTCCGCCACGTTGCGCCGAAATCGTCGCGCGGCCCCGGAATCGTTCACCTGACTGGGGGTAGTCGAGGATCGCGTCCGCGGCGTAGATGGCGTGCTCGGCTTCGGTATCCCCACCTTCCGATGCCCGCCAGTGTTCCTCGATCGCGGCCCTGGTCCGGATGTCAGCATCCATCGCACTGTCCCCTCTGCAGGCGGCCGGAGCGATCCGGGAACCTGGGAACACTTCGAGGCTTCCCCCAGGACGCCGGGCCGTTGAACGTACTTGGCAACGGTGACAGCGTAGATCGCCAAGGCAGCGACTCAGCTTTAGGTCAGGGGGTGGCCGGCGAGGTGGAGTAAAATCCCTCACCTCACCCCCAGGTCACCCGGGTAAACGGTGTAGCCGCCGTCGACGACCAGTGCGAAGGGCACCGGCGCCATACAGGTGCCCACCACCGGCTGCACGGGCTTCCCGTTGGCGGCCACATCGAGGTTGACGACGCCCCAGGAGAAGCCGAGGAGGTCCTTGGCCTGGCCGTGCCCCTGGGAGATGCTCAGGCCGACCCGCTGGCCGACCGGCATCGCATCCGACTTGGTGATGACGGCGGTCAGGCCGTGCTCCTGGCCGTCGAGCTCGTCGCCGTCGGGGTCAGGCCCGCTCGTAGTGCGCGAGGTACCCCGAGAGCTCGTCGTCCATGCTCTCCTCGCCGTAGCCGTGCAGCGCGCACCACAGGCGGTTCTCCACCCAGAAGCGGTACGCGAACTCCTCGAACGAGGAGGCGCACCGGGCGATGGCCCCGAACCAGTCCACCGGCCCGTCCGGTTCGTCCCACTCGGGCGCGTGCGCGAGGTCCAGCGGGGAGGCCACCACGAAGGCCTCGCCGGTGGGGCGGAGGTAGAGGTACCAGTGCACGCAGTCCTGTTGGTCGCGCAGGAAGCGGACCAGGAAGGCGCCGGGCTCCACCGGGCTCGGTATCGGCGACGAGACGTCCGTCCAGCAGGCCGTGGCCGACACCGCGTCCAGCGCCCGGTGGCTGTCGGCGCCGGCCTGGAAAGCGGTGAAGTCGGCGGGCAGCACCATCCCGGCGCCCGCCAGCTCGGCGGCAACGGCGTCGAGGTGCCCGGCGAGCTCCGGCACCACCGGGCCCGTGCCGCCGAGCCACCCGAACCCGCCATCGAAACGAGCCGGGTCCAGCGGCGGCAGCGCGTCGGGTTCATACCACTCGTACGTGCCGCCACACGGGCGGTGCGGACCGAGGTCGGTAGCGCACCAGAGGGCTTGGAAAACGGGGCGGTAGGTCGGCTCGGTGGCGGCGGTCACGGTGCTCCTCGGTGCGGGCTGCTGGGTCACCCCCATCCTGCCGACCGGCACTGACAATCCGCGGCGCCCGGCCACCGCTCAGAGCAGGGTGCCGTGCTCGGCGAGGCAGGAGACGACGAGGAAGGCAGACCCAGGCAGGCGCATGAGGATCGCCCGCCCGGTCTCGACGACGTTCGGGTGGAGGACCGTCCCCTTCTGGTCTCCAGCTGGGGCGGCGGCCGTGCGGATCAGCGGCCGGGCCTACGTGAGAGTTCCCACCCGGCAACCGCCCCGGTCTGAGGGTCAACACCTCGCCAGGAAGGCGCTCCGGGGCATAGCAAGGGTCTCCCAAGGAGCCGGCGGCCGGCACCAGGCCCGATGCCAGACCGGGCGCAGCAGGCCGACCCTGGCCCGGCACAACGCTGGCCAGGCCCCGCCGCCGCAAGGGCCGGGCCAAGAGGGCGTCGACCCGGCGGGCACGACGCCGACACGTCGGCCTCGGCGGTGGTGGTCTGCAGGAACCTGACGTGCGGGCCGCCCGCCGCACCCGCCGCCCGACCCGGCTGGTGGTGTTTCACTCGGATCGCGGCTGCCAGTACACAAGCCGTGAATTCGCCGATCTCGCAAGCGAGTTGCGTATTCGGCTGTCGATCGGCCGGACCGGCCAGTGCTGGGACAACGCACTCGTCGAGTCCTTCTTCGCCACCCTCAAACGGGAGTTGCTCGGCGACCGCCGCCCCTGGCCCAGCCGGGCCACAGCGCGGACCGCGATCTTCGAGTGGATCGAAGCCTGGTACACATGCGCAGGCTGCACAGCAGCCTCGACTACCGCAGTCCCGCAGAGTACGAGACCGTGCTGGCGGCCTGACCACCACACCAACAGTGTCGGTCAAAACGGAGCAAGCTCATGCCTTCCCGTGACGGCCGGCCGGGCCCCGGACGCCGCCGCGGCTCGCTGGCAGGCTGAGCACGCGGTGCGGAACTTGCTCGCCTCTCCTGAACGGGCCGTTGACCGGCCGACCGCTGCTCACCCGCCGACGCCAAAACGGGCTGCCCGGAACCACGGTCACGAACGACACGCCGTGACTGGCGCTGCGCCCCACCCGCCGCAGGACGATGACCTGCGCCCGCCCTTCCAAGCGGCGTGCGTTGGTCATTGGCTGGCGGGTGCCGTGAGCAGTGGGGTGATCCTCCAGCGGGGCCCGGCCTCGGAGTCGTTCAGCCAGGCCCATTGTTCGGACTGGGTGACGGTGATGCCATAGTCGTAGCGCGAGGGCTGGCCGAGTTCGTTCCACTGGTCCCAGGCGGCCAGCACTTGGTCGCCGAGGCGCCGAGGTCCGCCCTGGTGGAGCAGCGCTGTGCCGTCTTGCTGGGCGACCAGTGCGGCCCAGGAGTGGCTGTCGTGGATCCACGCGGAGGTGCCGTTTTCGCCGGTGCTGGTGGTGACCTGCGCGTGTGGGACGGCGACCCGCAGGCCGAACTTCAAATCCCAGTTCTCGTTCAGGGGTAGGAGGTCGCGTGCCACGGTGCACTCGGTCTCGGGCTCGGCGGGGCCGCGCACTGCCGTGTACCCGCTCCAGCCCGACGCGGCCCGCGGCGCTGGTGTGCTGCGGTCGGCCATGAACATCCCCAGTCCCTGCACCCAGCCCGAGGCGCTGTGCCCGTCGGCGGCGATGGTGAGGGCGACGTGCCCCAGCCGGCCCCAGGGATAGACGATCCGGCCTCCGGGTTTGGTCGCCTCGATCCAGCCGAACGGTACTGTCTCGACGGCGTAGGTGGCGTGGATCCGGTCGACCTGGTCGCCGCCGGGCGGATAGGCGTTGGTGGCATTGGCAGCGGTGACCGTGGCGCGGATGCCGGCGGCCCGCAGCCGGACGCGGGCGAAGTCGGCGAGGTGTTCGTCGACTTCAGTAGAGACCACTCGGCCAGGGCCAGCTCGCCAGGCGGCCAACGCGGCCGACCAGCCCTGCCCGGTGCCCACGTCCCACACCCGGTGCCCTGGGTCGATGAGCAGGCTGTCCAGCATGTCGGCGACCACGGCAGGCGCGGAGAGGCTGGAGGAGGGCAGCCCCGCGGTGACCTGGGTGACCGCAGCCGCGTCCTGGTCGGCGAACAGCTCCCGCGCCCAGTCGTCCGGATCGGTGGCCCGGTGGATCGGAACGTAGCCGGTGCCGTCCCACCGCCACAGCACGTCGGGCGCGAACCGGTCCCGGGGCAGCGCGGCCATGGCCTGGCGCAGCCAAGGCGAGCGATCGGTCCAGGCGCCGCGCCGCTCCATCGCGGCGTCGAGCTGCGCGCGCAGGTCGCCCAGGTCAGGCGTCACTTCTTGTGCTTTCCATCCGAGGGAGGCGGAGGCGGAACCTGGCCATCAGCGTTCCCTGGAGGCGGGGTACCGGTGCCGGGATCCGGCGCTGGTTTGGAGTGGTCACCCATCGCTGGTCTTCTCCTTCGTGTGGGGACGGGACCGGGGCCCATCCTGGTGCACACCCGCGGTGCGGCGGTAGACGGCGTGTGGAGGCATCAAGGGGTGGTGAATCCGGGCGCGGACGCGGCCGAGGCGACGGTGCCCGACGGCTCGGTCATGCTGAGCTTCCCCCGGCGTGCGGGAGGTGCTGATCAGCTGGTCAGAAGGGGTTGGCGGGGTTTCAGGTTCACTTGTTCGGCCGTCGCGTGGTTGGCGTA
>NZ_BAAATR010000050.1:0-52648 GCF_039533515.1 Kitasatospora cystarginea
AAAGCTACCTCGCCGGCCTTCACCTCCGCGCCTCGATGATCTGGATCGATGATCTCCTGCTGACCGCTGATTGATCACAACATCACACAGGCCCTAGTAACCCGCGCCGAGCCGAATGGCGGATGTGGGGCCGGGCCGCGGACGGCCGCCGCTGGCGGGCCTGGTTCGACCAGACGATGCCGGGCCATCTGATCGCCGCCGCCTGTCACCTGCTCGCCGCTGACCGCACCTGCGCCTACCTCCAGACCGAGGACGATGACGGCCCTGCAGGCGAGCCCGGCGCCCACCACGAGGGCGCCGACTCCGCCGAGCAGGCACAGAGACCGGACCGGAGCCCGAACGGCCCGCAGTGGGTGCCGCTCGAGACCGTCCTCGCCCTCGCCCGCGAGGTCGTCACGCAGACCGGCCGGACCGGACCCCGGGCCATCGCCGAGGGAGTGCGCGCCCGAGGCGTTCCCGTCAGCGCCAGGCGCGCGCGGAAGGTCGCAGCGATCCTGCTGGCCGAGCGCGCCGCCGGCCTGTTCTGACCCTTCCCATCCTGCCCGGCGGCCCCGGACCCGTCCGGGGCCGCTGCCCCACCACCGCTACCGGAGACGACACATGACGACGCCTGCCACCTCGACCGCCCACGACATGCCGATGGTGGTCTACCCGGGGTACCTCGCCGGCCCCGGCGGCCGGCACACCGAGTTCGACGCGCTCTGGGCGTTCACCAAGGGACGAGAGGACTGGTCCCTGTCCGCGGACGACGGCCTCGTCGCCGAGCACGAAAGCGGCGCCGCAGGCATCGAACTCGACCTCGACGAGGAGCCCTGGGACAAGCAGCGCTGGAAGATCTTCACCACTGACGTCACCAACTACTCGCGCGCCGCCTTCGACGCGCGCACCCCGGCCGAAGTGGTGATGGCCTCCGCCCGCCACCTGGCCCACCTCCTGGACCAGCCCACCGACGCCGAGCGGGCGCAGCAGCTGTGGAGCCACGACGCCCACGCCGACACGACCGAGGCCCTGCGTGCAGAGGCAACCCGTGCCAACTGGTCACCCTGCTGCCCCCACGGCTGCGTCTTCACCGCGCCCACCGGCACCGCATCCCTTCACCTGCGCAACACCGACAACGACCCCGTGCCTGGTCGCGTCGCCTACGTCCTGCGCGCCGGAGCGCCAGGCCGCGAAGAGGACTGGTGGACCGCCGAGTTCAGCCTGACCGTGCCGACCAGCGTGATCCTCGCGGCCCTTCGCACCGTCACCGACCCCGGCCGATACACACGCCGAGCCTCGCAGATTCCGATGGCCCACCGCGCCTTCCTGCGCACCCACCCGGTGGCGCGGCGCGGTTCGGAGGCAGCCCGTGGCCGGTGACGGCGTCGGCGCCATCACCGTGCCCGGTAGGCAGCAAGTGCTCGTGAGCCCCGGCTTTCTCGCCGGGCCCGGCGACCTGGCCAGCGGGGACGCCGCGTTCGCCGACTTCCTCATCGAGCACCGCTCCTGGGCCCGCTACGCCTGCGACGGTGGAGACACCAGCGTCGCGATCAGCGACTGTCTCACCGGCCGCATCCAACTTGACTACGAGCCCGGTGTCAGCCACACCCGGTGGACCGTTGCCGGATACGACTCCCCAGTGGGCGAACTGGCCTGGCATGCCCGCTTCGATCTGGGCACCCCACACGAGATCCCACTCGCCGTCGCCAGCGCGTACTCGCACGCCCTGTCCTACGGCAGCCAGGCAGTGCGGGACGAAGCCCTGTGGGGCCGGCGGAGTACCCGCGTCGAGCTGGTGGACCAGATGCGCGAGTGCGGCTGGCAGGACGTCAGCACACTTGATGGCATGGCGTTCCGGGCGCCCGACGCCACCGCGGGACTCATCCGGTGGGACGGCGGAGCGTTCTACGACGAGCCCGACGGTCAGGACCACATGGCTGAAGTCACCCTTTGGGTCCGGCATCCCGAGGAATTCCCGCACACGGCGTGGACGGCGCAGCTCTCCAAGGCCATGCCCACCCGCCTGATCGCTGTGGCCCTGGACCACCTCACCGACCCGCAGCCCGCGATACGGCGCCGCGCGGAAATCCCCACTGCCCACCGTCCTGCGTTCCGCGTAATTCAGCGGCCTGGAGTCACGAATACGGGGCCTGACCTGCGCGGACATGGGTGACGGCGCCTGAGAGGCGTTTCTCTAGGCGCTGGTGTTCGTGCTGGTCAGCGGGGTGCGGGTTCGAGGGCGATGATCTGCTTCGGTGCGGGGATGCCGAGCTTGGCCAGGAGGTCGGTCTGGGGCTTGGTGAGGGCGGTGACCTGCCGGAACAGGCCGGTAGGGCCGGTGAACGTGCCGAGGTGGAGCCGGTCGAGCTCGCGGCGGACGGTCGTCCAGGTCGCGCCGGTGGTGGTCTCGACGATGCGGATCAGCAGCAGGGCGAGCCAGCAGAGGACGACGTGTGCGCGTATGCGCTCCTCGAGCCGGTGATAGACGGGCCGCAGGTCGATGATCTGCTTCATGTCCCTCCAGCCCCGCTCGACTTCGAGGAGTTGCTTGTAGCCGAGGGCGATGTCCTCGGCCGACAGATGCGGGTCGGAGCATCGCAGCAGGTACTTGCCGTCGAGGTTCTCCTCGGCCTTGACCTTCGCGGTGTCGATGCGGAGCTTGCCGGTCGGGGTGGTGCGGAGGTAGCGGTTCAGGCCCGGCTTGTCGGTGAGCTTGCCGCGGAGTTCGCCGCGTTTGAAGTCGCTGAGCTTGTCGGTGTCTTCGATCAGGGACGTGAGCTGGGCGACGAGTTGTTCGCGTATGTGCTGGTCACGGGTGGCGGCTTCGGGGTTGTGGCAGATCACGAACCGTTCGGTGTCGGAGATCCGCACCTCTTTGACCCGCATGTTCCCGGTGATCTCGCTGTAGCGGCCCTGGCGGGACAGGGCGGCCTTGACCTCCGGGCTGCCGGAGCGGAGTTTCTCGCCGACGATGTAGGCGTGGTCGCCCTGGCGGAGGTAGCGGCGGTTGCGTTCGCTGGAGAATCCCCGGTCGGTGACCCACACGATCTTGCTCAGGGTCCAGTCCCGCATGTCGTCCTTGACCTGGCGGATCAGCTTCTGGTCGCCGGTGTTGCCGGGCCAGGACCAGACGCGGACCGGGATCCCGTCCCGGGTGACGGCCATCCCGATCACGATTTGCGGCAGGTCCTCGCGGGAGTCCTTCGACTTGCCGAAGGTGCGGAACCCGGCTTGATCCGCGGGCTCGCCGTCGTCGGCGCGCGGGCAGTCGTCCGTGAGGAGGCGGCCCCTGTCGTCGCGGGCGGCGGGTTCGTCGGCCTCCTCCAGCTCGAAGTAGGTGCTGGTGGTATCGAAGAACAGCAGGTCGACCTCGAGGTTGAGGAGGTTCGCGACCTCGTCGAACACCCGCTTCTCCAGGTCTTCGGTCACCTCGTGGAGCCAGTCCATCGCCCGGTAGCAGGCGTCGTCGTCGGTGGCCGGAAGGCCCTCGACATGCACGTCGTGCGTGGCCCAGTCCGCGGCGGCCAGCTTCGACGACGGCGCCAGGGCCCGATTGGCGACCAGGGAGAACAGCACCCGCTCGGTCACCGACATGTCCCGGCGCCGGCCCCGTTTGGGCTGTCCGACCTGCCCGACGATCTGGTCGATCCTCAGCCGCCGCCAGAGATGATCGAGGACGTAGGTGCCGCCGAACGGGACCGACGAGACGAACTCCAGGTCACCCGCCGCGGTCGAGGCCAGCGCCTCACCCGGCTCCAGCAGCCTCGATAGAGACGTGACCAGGCGCTTCACCGCGTCCCGGTCGAGGTCGTCCTCGCGGCCGAACGTGAACAGGACCTTCGGAACCGCCCGGCCCTTCACCGGATCCCACTCGTTGTGGGCCAGGTGCAGGTACCGGACAGTGCCGGTCTTGTTCTCCCGCTTCGTCGTCTTCACATACACGACTCCAGACCTTACGGACCAACTCCAGGTCAGCGCAGGCGAATCCGCGAAATCGCGTCTCTAGGCGAATCTGCCCGTGTCACCAGCCTTCAACCTGCTGACCTGCACCTTCAACCCGGCAGGAACTCCAGAGCCCCCGAATTAAGCGGAACGCAGGACCGTGGGCGCCTCGACATCCGGCCCAGCCCGCGCCCGGTCCGCATGCAGGCCGCGGTCCGGCGCACCGTGCCCGCCGGGCCGCCCGCGGCCCAGCACACCCCGGCGCTGGCGCCCTCGGTGGCAGCCCGCCCCGTACGGAGGCCCACCTGACCATGACGACTGCCGCCCAGGCGCAGGAGATCGACGGCGACGTCCATGTCCACCCGGTCTACCTGGCCGGCAGCCTGCACATCGGCGACCCCGCACTACAGCCCGTCCTGGACCTGCCGCACACCGAGAGCCACCACGACGAGCTGGGCAACTTCTTCGTCTCGACTGCGGACGGCCGCATCCGGATCGGGTTCATCCCCGAGCAGGACTGGGACACCTTGTGGAAGATCGCCGTCGCGCCGGACGCCTTCGCCGAGCCGGCATGGGTGGCCAACTTCTCTGCCGACACCCCGATCGAGATCGTCACCGCGGTCACCACGGAACTCGCCGGTATGTACCGCCTCGACGACAACGCCTGGCTCAGCGAGCGCACCGCCGACCCGGTGGAGTGGATCGCGCCCTACGCCGCCGCCGGATGGAATGCGCGGGACGTCGAGCGCGGACGTCTGACGCTGCGCTCGCCGGACAATCTGGCCAGCATCACCTACCGGCAGCAACCACTTCACCCACAGGACGCCGAACAGGCTGGCCAGGACGGCCGCTACACGATCGGCACCATCAACTCTGCGGGCTGGTACGGGAGGTTCAGCAGCGGCACGCCCGCCCGCATCCTTGAGGCCGCCGCCACCGCGGCGCTCGACCCTGCGCCCGTCGTCCGATACCGCGACGCACTCGACTACTACGCCCGCAGGACGGCCACGATCACACCGATCACCGCCCCCGTGCCCAGCCCCCTGGACGTGCAACGGGCGGCGGCCCGGGTGCGCTCCGCACCGAGGATCATCCGGAGCGCACCGGCCATCGGGGCGTCGAATGTCGTCTGGACATCCACCACGCCCGCCGGGCGGCGGCGCTGACTTCGCTCACCCAGCACCCTCGTCGCATTGGCGGCTCATCTCCCGAGCAGGAGAGCACCATCACCGCACCCATCCCCGTCACCCCCCGCCACCTCGCAGGACCGGGCGATCCCGCCCTCGTGTGGGACACGCTCGCCAACCGCGGCTGGACACAGGGCAACGACACCACCACGGCCGCCAGCCCCTGCGGGCGAGCGGTGATCACCCACACCACCGACACCCTCGACCAGCAGGTCTGGCGCATCCAGGCACGCCAGCAGCCGGCCGCCGCGCCGATGTGGACGATCGACATCAACCTGCGCACCCCGGCCGAGATCGTCTCCGAGATCACCGGACACCTTGCGGACGCACTCGCCCACGACGGCGACCAGGCCCTCCAGAGCCCCGGCAAGCCGGCACCGCTCCTGCGCGCACTGCGCCGCCAGGGCTGGGTCAACGAAGGGCAGTTCGCCACCATCACCGAGTACCGCTCGCCGGGCGAGGGCCTGGCGGGCGCCGTGCTCTGGCGCCACCGGCTCGGCCGGGGCGAGTCCGAAGCCGACCCGCAGCGCCTCGCGTTCCAACTGATGGCCGGCCAGCAGCCGGAACCGTCCGAGACGGCGTACCAGGGCTGGTACGCCAGCTTCGACGGCCCCGTCCCCCACACGCTGGTCGTCGCGGTCCTGGAGGCCACCCTCAACCCAGAGCCCGTCGCCCGCAGCGCCGACCAGATCCCCTCCCTCCACCGTGACGACGTGCGCCTCAACCCCCGTACGAAAGCGGCGAAGGCCCGCACCGCCGACCGCAGCACTACGCCGGCCACCCCGACGACAGCCCCCACCGTCCCGCTGCCCGCCCAGACCAGACGCACCAGGTAGAGCGGCTCAACGGGAAGAACAGCCACAGCACTTCACGAGGACACCGCCATCGACCACGTCCAGCGCGACCACCACTCGTCCACCCCTTCGCCGACCGCCGCCGCGGTGGCAGCACCGCCCGTCGGCCCCCTCCAGCCCACGCCGATCGCCGATTTCACCCGGGCCCTCGCGCAGCAGGCAGATCAACTCCTGACCTGCGGCAGCGAGCACAACGCGGCTGCGGAGCTGATCGAAGGCGTACTCGGCCCCGGCGGCGTACTGGCCCAACTCACCACCTTGACCGAAGCCGCCTCCGCTTGGTGCGCACGGCTCGTAACCGCGCCGGCGGACGATCTTTCCGACCTGCTCGCGGAGGCCGCACGGGACCTGGGCGAGATCGACCGACGCCTGAGCGATACTCCCGCTCGCTTCATCGGCCTCGCATGGCACCGACACGAGGCCGAACGGCAGCAGGCCGCCACCACCCGCGCCGCACCGGCCCATGGCAGGACAGCTCGGATGACTCCACCGGCGGTGCTACCGGGAACCGGGCCGAAGCCCGGCCGCACCCGCTGACGCCCCCGCCACCAGAGAGACCATGTCCGACATCACCTTCGGCACGTTCGGCACCACCGTCGTCGCCATAGGCGCCCGGCCCGAACGCCGTCCCGAGGCCGCCAAGGCCCTGGAGAAGGCCGGCTTCGCCTACCAGCCCGCCGTCGGGTTCCACGAACTGCCCGTCGGCACCCATCCGCTGGACGCGATGGTGCGCATCGAGTACGCCGCCGACCTCCTCGCCGCCTCCGGTATCGGCGGCCTCGGCATCGACCCCTACCTGACCAGCGTGTTCGAGCGCCAGGCCCGTGAACACCCCGCTCTCGCCCGCACCGGCCACGCCCACGCGCAGCCGGGGCCGCTCGCCCCTGCCCCGACAGTCGCGCGACCTGCAAGGAGGCCCCACATCCCCGCCGACCCAGACACCGCGATCGACATCACCCCCACCTACCTGGCCGGTCGCGAGCACACCGACCGCGTCTTCGACCGGCTGGTCGAGCAGTGGGCCTGGGGACGCAGCACCTCGCACGAGCTGGGCCAGACCTTCGCCTGGTCTCCGGACCACCGCTTCCGGCTCGGCGACGGCCAGCTCGACCCAGGAGCCCGGTGGCGCATCGCCGCAGCCAAGGAGCCGCTCGGCCCGCCCGAATGGCAAGCAGCGTTCTCCGAAGAAGTCCCGCCCGAAATCATCATGGCCGTCACCGAGGAACTCGCCCGCACCGGCTCCTCGACCGACTGGACCGGCGAGGCACACCCCGCCCTCCAGACCCCCGCCGACCGCCAGGCCCTGATCCGCACGCTGCGCGACGCCGGCTGGCGCAGCACCTACAAGCAGGGTGTCCTCGACCTGGAGGCGCCCGACGAACTCGCCCGCGTCCAGGTACGACTCGACCCGCCGGGCGACCCTCTCGACCTCATGGCCCACCCCCACCTGTACGTCGAGATCGGCCCACGCGGCAACGGCGGATACCCCCCGTACTGGCAAGCGATGTTCACCACCGCAGCACCCGCCGTCATCGTCGACGCCCTCGCCCGCGCGCTCACCGACCCCGCCCCGCTGAAGCGCGACCGTGACTGGATGGACGAGGACCTTCTCGCCCACCTTGGCCAGGGCCTGGAAGACGAACCGGCACCAGCCGAGACACACAACGAGGACCAGACCGTCGACCACGCGGCGAACTCAAGTGCTGATGGGACCACGCGCGCAGCCGCCGCCCGCGCCCGCACCGTTACCGCCGCGCCCCGCCAGGAGGCATGCGGCGGTGCCGAAGGCCCGGAGCCGGGCGGACCGCATCCACGAGGACGCTGACCACCACCAGGCGACCGATTGCTCCCTCTGCCGGGAGCCCATCGCCGGCCCGGAGCAGATCCATGCCGCCCGACTCTGGAGCAGCCAATCCGTTGGCGCCAGCCCCAGCCCGGCCGCGCCGACGACCTTCTCGCCAGCGATGCCACCCACGCACCGAACCCGCCGACCATTCCGCCGCCACGCCAACCCCGACCGAAGGAACGCTCCGTGGAACGCCGCCCCCACTCCGACGAGGATCTGCGCTACGCAGGCCATCACGTCCCCGCGTCGGCGCTATTCGACCTCGACGTCCCCAACGCCCGCGCCTCCTTTTACAACTGGCCACCCACTGCCGACGCGCCAGCATCGCGATGGCGGGGTCGGTGACGACTATCAGCTCCCGCATAACCGACCCGGCCGTCAAGAGACCCGCTACCTACTTCGGAGTCCTGCGGACGCAGTCCGTGTTCCGGCTGCTGGCGGGCACCCTCGTCGGGCGTCTGCCCAACGCCATGGCGCCGTTGGGGATCCTGCTGATCACAGCTACTGGTTCCGGCACGGGTGCGCTCGGCGGGTTGCTCAGCGCGTTGTACGTTTTGGCCTCCGCGCTCTCCCAGCCGGTCAAGGGCCGACTCATGGCCCGCTACGGCCAGACCCGAGTCTCTGGTCCTGCCGCAGCCATCAACGCCGGCGGCCTGGTGGCACTCGCTGCTGTTGGCGGACCCGAACATCCCTTCCTGTCCGCCACGGTGATCCTCTTCGCAGGCACATGCACCCCACCGCTGGAGGCTGGCCTCCGCGCGTTGTGGGGCACTGTCCTGCCTCACCCAGGGGAACGCCGAGCCGCCCTCGCTCTCGACACCGGCAGCCAGGGCATCCTCCAGATCGTCGGACCCATGCTGGTCGCCGTCCTGGCCAGCACTCACCGCCCCTCCACCGCGCTCGTCGTGACCGCAGCGCTCGGCCTCACCGGTGCAGCGACCGTCCTGACCACAAGCGCCTCACGCACCTGGACGCCGATCGCACCCAGACACACCGCCACAAGCCCCCTGCGCCACAACGGAATACGCCTGCTCCTCCTGGCCCTTGCCGGCACCGGCTTCGCAGCCGGCGCCATGACGGTCTGGGCCGTCAACATGGCAGCCCGACACCACGCAGACCTCCTGGCAGGTGCCATCCCAGCAGCCTTTGCGACCAGTTCCTTCGCCAGCGGACTCATCTTCGGCCGTCGCACCTGGCCCGGAACACTCCACTCCCAGCTCCTCGCAGCCGCCGCTGGATACGCCCTGTGCTGGCTTCCCCTGCTCACACTTCCGAGCCCAACCGTCGCCGCCGCGTTCGCGGTACTGCCTGGACTATTCTTGCCCGTCGTCATCGCGAGCGCATACATGATGGTGGACAGCCTCACCGCTGGCGACACGACCGAGACGTACGCGTGGCTGATCCTGACCCTGGGCGTTGGCAGCGCGACCGGCACCGCCCTGGCCGGTACCTTCGCAACGCATCCGCTCGCCTCGGCGGCTCTCCTGGCCATCGGCGGAGCTGTAGCACTTGCCGCTCTGGCCTGTGCCCGAAGTGACCTGAGCCCCCGTCCCGCAGCCCACGGGCCGGGCGCCGCGGATCGCCCGGCCAGCGCACCGGCCCGCCTGCACGACAGCCTCTGAGGGGAAAGACCGACGAAGCACTACAACGCCCGGGCCTCACACCGAATCAGACCCAGGCCGTCAGAAAACCGCTACGCCACCGCCTCGTAGGAGGCCCGAAGCAGCGGCATCGCCCGGTCGAGATCCGCCGCGGAGTTGATCCGCACCTCAAGATTTCCGGTGCCGTGGTGCCCGACATCGGTGACGTCCCGGGTGAAGCCCTCCTCCAGCACTATCGACCGCGGGTCGAGCCGAAGGAAGACACGAAGCCCGGTGGTTAGCACCTTAACGGTCGCGAAGTTGCCCCCGCGACGGTAGGCCACGTACTGCTTCAACTCCACGGCGTGCGCATCCCCAAAGGCGAGCAGCCGACCATCCAGATCCTCGTACAGATCCCGAACCGCCGCCGGCGCACCGGCCAGCCGCTGCGCCATCGTCTTGCGACCGGTAGCCTGCAGGCCCGGCTGGCGCTCGGCTGCGCGCGCGGACGTCCCGGCACTGGAGGTCACCAGGTCCAGCGACAGCAGGTCGTCGCCGAACCGGCGGTACTGCACCAGGTCGATGCGCCGGTCGATCTCGCCAACAGCATGCCGGTCGAACTTGCTGTAGCCGGCGGCAATGCAGATGATCCGCGGGCTCGTCCAGTCGACCTGCTCCACCGCCTCGGGGCCGAGCACGCGCGCGACCAAGGCCTCGAAGTCGCCCTGATGATCACGGAGCCACGCCAGGTAGTACAGCCCCTGGTTGATCACGTTCTCGTCGCGGGTGCGCTTGTACTCGACCACGACGGGCGAGCCATCCTCGTCCAGGCCCAGCGAGTCGATCCGTCCCGCGTGCACCGGGCCGGTGGACACCTCCGAGTCCAGGAATCGGATCCCGAGCATCGTCGTCATGTTGTGTTCGATGCACGTCTGAAGGTGCCGCTCCAGCGCCGCCGCCGAGCTGGCGATCTCCACCGCCTTGCCGCCATCCAAGCGGAACATCCTCAGCGTCACGGTCCCCCCTAGACCTCGCCACCGACCGATCCGGTGGGCAGGCCGGACAACCTATCTGCTCTAATTACTGAAAACTAGGGCATGTTGCCCATATCTCACTTGCGTCGACAAGGAATGGAGCGCGTGACCCCGATGTTCCGAGCGGGCCTCTGAGAACCGGTGCCGCACCGCCACTTCGGCACCTTGGCACTGCGCGGGGGCGCACCCGTCGAGGCGGGAGCGAGGCGTACGCGCAGGATGCTCGAGCGGGCGCAACGGAGCCGCAGGTGGCAAAGCGCCAGGCTCGCGCCTTCTTGTTCGATTCCTCCAAGGCGGCGCGTTGGGCGATGGGCTCGTGCGGAGGTGCCCGGAAGACGCCGGTCGAGGCCAGCAGAAGGCCGGTTGGGCGGCGGGGTATCCACGGGGTGACCGGATGTCGTCGGACGGTGCATCAGCTGGCGGGCAGTTAGAATTGGCGTGGGTTCTTCGCGGAGGGTGCTGCCGGTCGTTGCTGTGGAGATCATCGGCTGACGTCGACATCACCGTGCTCGCGAACGCCTCATCAACGGCCAGCTCGATGGGATATCCACCTGCGATCCACCAGGGGAAGGCTGCCTCGGCCAGCAGCTCGGTCACCTCCTGCGGTGAGAGTGGAGCCCAGAGTCCCTGCGCCGGCACGGTCACATTTGTGTCGATCACGGTATCCAGCCTGGTGCTCCCCACCGGGAAGCCGAGCCATCGTGCGTACGGAGATACGCATGGGGGATTCCAAGCCGCCTGCTGCGTCACCCCAGGTTGCAAGATCCCATACGTTCGGTCAGCGCCACCCGTTAGGCTGATCGGCAACGAAGAGTCTCGGCTGGTGTCGGGCAATGGTTGCGAAGGGGAGCGGGCACAGTCATGGCGGGGATGCCCACGCGGATTGGCCGCTACACGGTGGCGCGGAAGCTGGGCTGCGGCGGCATGGGCGAGGTCTTCCTGGCCTACTCGCCAGCCGGCGATCCGGTGGCGGTGAAGCTGATTCGGGCGGACCGCCTCGATCCTGAGACTCGGGCCCGCTTCGAGAAAGAGGCGGGAGTCGCCCGTACCGTCATTGGCACCAACCGGGTGGCCCGGTTCCTGGATGCCGACCCGTACGCCGACCGGCCCTGGATGGCCATGGAGTACGTGCCGGGGCGGACGCTGCTGGAGTGCGTCGACGACGACTCGGTTCTCCCGCCGCTGCTGGTGGCCAGTCTCGGTGCGCTCCTCACCGAGGGGCTTGGCGTTGTGCACGCTGTTGGGCTGCTACACCGGGACCTCAAGCCGCAGAACATCATCCTTGGCGAGTACGGCCCGGTGATCATCGACTTCGGGCTGGCGGCGTTCGCTGATGCTGCCAAGGGCTCTCTGTCGAAGAGCGGGTCGATCATCGGGACCATCCGATGCATGCCGCCGGAGCAGGCCGCCGGCCACACAACGCAGCTAAGCTCGGCCGCTGACGTGTATGGGCTGGGTACGGTGCTTCTCTATGCGGCGGCTGGGCACTATCCGTATGACGGCGCCCGGTGGGAGGCTATCGCGGCCCAGGTGACGAACCGGGACCGCGCGCCGGATCTGAGCGGTGTGCCGGAAGCGCTGCTGCCGCTGATCGCGTCGATGCTTGCGCACGAGGCGGCGGACCGACCAGATCTGGATCAGGTGGCCAAGGCGTGCACTGACCTCATGGGGCAGCTCCAGCTGCCGCCGGCTGAGGCGCGTCGCGCGCTCATCAACCGCACTGCGCGGCGCAATGGCAAGGACGACATCGATCGTACGGCGTCGCCCGACCGGAATGTAGAGGACCGGATCCTGCAACAGGCGGTGCTCCTCGACGAGCACGACCTGGTCAGCCCGCTCGATGGCCCACCTGGGGCGCTCGGACCCACGGTGGAGTTCGCCGATACACCGACGCCGCCAGTCGACGAGCGGCCGATGGAGGCGATGTCGGACGAGACTCCCGCTGACGGGGTACCTGAGCGTCGGCCTCGGGTTCCGGCAGCGCAACGGATCGCTGAGGAGCTCAGGGATGCTTACGCGCAGAAGCCGGAGCTGTAGCTGGCGGGTACGGTGACGTGTCGGTGCCAGCTGCCAGGCTTGCGGATACGGGTCGCGCACAGCTGGTGCCCGGTGAGCGACAACCGGCATACGGGCGATCACAGTGACAGTGGTGGATGAAGTAGTGGGAGTGCGCGCGTGACCGTCGGAGTGGACGCTGGAACGGCCGAGGCCCCTGAGGGGCCGGGCCAGGGCGGGCACGACATGTCGCAGGAGTGGCGGCCTGAGAGCGCGGAGCCCATCGGTGATGGTGATCATCGTCTCCGTAGGGCCGCAGTGGTCTACCCGCCGGGTGCCCAGGTGGTTGTCCGGGACGAGCAGTGGCTTGTGCGGAACGTGATCCCCACCACCAATGACGGCTGGATGGTGGAGGTCACCGGGGTCTCGTCGTTCGTGCGCGGTATGGAAGCGGTGTTCTACGAGCGTCTCGACGACATCAAGGTCCTCGACCCGCGCGAGACTCGGCTGGTCGCAGACGACTCGCCCAACCACCGCCGAGCCCGCCTGTACCTGGAAGCGGTGATCCGCAAGTCGTTCCTTCCTCAGACCGAGCACGGCCTGGGACTGGCAGGCAACTTCCTGATGGACGACCAGGTCCATCAGCTGCGGCCGGCCGAGCTGGCACTCTCGATGGGAAACCCCCAGCCGAGGCTGCTGATCGCCGATGTAGTCGGCCTCGGCAAGACACTTGAGATCGGCGTGCTGCTGGCGGAGCTGATCCGCCGGGGCCGCGGCGAGCGGATCTTGGTGGTCACCCCGCAGCACGTACTCGAGCAGTTCCAGCGGGAGCTGTGGACACGCTTCGCCATCCCGCTGGTCCGTCTGGATTCGACCGGCATCCAGCGTGTTCAGCAGGAGGTCCCCTCCGGGCGCAACCCCTTCGCGTATTTCAAGCGGGTGATCGTCTCGGTCGACACGCTGAAGAACCAGGACCTCTACGGGCACCATCTGGCCAATACCGAGTGGGACGCGGTCGTCATCGACGAGTCGCACAACCTCATTGCCCAGGGTTCGTACCGTAATCAGCTGGCCCGCCTGCTCGCCCCGCGGACCGACGCCCTGGTGCTTGCCTCGGCGACCCCGCACAACGGTGACTCCAAGTCCTTCGCCGAACTGGTTCGCCTGCTCGACCCAGCCGCCGTCGCCGACACCTCCAAGTACGACGTCGCGGACCTCGGGCACCTCTACATCCGGCGTACCAAGACCACTCCCGAGGTCAAGGACTCCCTCAAGGACTCGTGGGCCGACCGAGGGCCGTCCCTGCCGATTCCGGCGCCAGCGACCGACAAGGAGAACGCGGTCATCGAGGAGCTGGCCGCGCGCTGGATTCCTCGGGACGAGTCGTCCGCCTCTGTCAGCCGCCAGCAGCTGTTCCCCTACACCCTGCTCAAGGCGTTCCTCTCATCCCACCGAGCCCTGCAGACGACGATCACCACCCGGCTCGCGAACCTCGCGAAGCTCGACGACCCCGCCTCGCTGCCCGAGAGGAAGGCCCTCAAGGACCTGCGGGACCTGGCGGATCGGATCGGCGACGGCGACTCGGCCAAGCTGGCCGCCCTGCGCGAAGAGCTGCGCAAGCTCGGCGTCGGACCTGGATCCGACACACGCGTGGTCGTGTTCTCCGAGAGCGTCCCCACGCTCACCTGGCTCGCCACCGCTGTCCCCGCCGCCCTCGACTTCCCCGTCTGCACGAGCCCGGACGAGAAGAAACCCTGGCTGGCCTACGGAGGAGCAGTCCAGCTCGTCCACGGCGACGCCGCCAACGATGAGGAACAGCGTAAGATCC
Source organism: Kitasatospora cystarginea (assembly GCF_039533515.1). Lineage (NCBI taxonomy): Bacteria > Bacillati > Actinomycetota > Actinomycetes > Kitasatosporales > Streptomycetaceae > Kitasatospora > Kitasatospora cystarginea. The sequence goes on from NZ_BAAATR010000050.1 coordinate 14,246, forward strand.
TTGAGAGGTTCGGCCTGCGCGACGACCCGATGCGCATCCTGTTCACCAGCGACATCGCCTCCGAGGGCGTCAACCTGCACCAGCAGTGCCACCTGCTGATCCACTACGACCTGCCGTGGTCGCTGATCCGCATTGAACAGCGCAACGGCCGCATCGACCGCTACGGCCAGGCCATCAGCCCCGAGTTCCGCGCGCTCATCCTCACGAGCGACGTGCCCTGGCGTGGCGAGCGCAGCCTCGACGACCGGCTTGTCGGGGAGAAGCTCCTCAAGCGCGAGGAAGAGGCCCACAAGATCGAAGGGACGGCCGAGGCCGTCACCGGCCTCTACCGCGCCCAGGACGAGGAAAGCCGTCTCACCAAGGACCTGATCGCCGGTCGCACCGTCGAGGAGTCCATCAAGCAGTCCCGGCAGAGCGGAACCGCCTTCCTCGCTGGCCTGCTCGGCCAGGTCGGCGCCGCCCCCAAACACCGCGAAGTACCGCGGGCAGTCGTCCCTCACCTCTTCGAGACAACCGCCGACTACTTCGATGAGGCCCTGCGCCAGATCTGCCGCACCAGCCCCGAGGACGAGCTGTCATTGCGCCGCGACGCCGACGGCACCGTTGCGTTCGAACCACCACGTGACCTCGCCTACCGCTTCCGGGCCCTGCCGAAGTCCTATCTCGACGAGCAACGCATCCTGCCCAGTCGCACCGCGCCGGGCCGCCTTCGCGTCACCTTCTCCAAGCAACTCGCCAACGAGCGACTCAAGGCCGCCCGCGAGTCCTCGGAGTCGATGTGGCCGAACGTCTCCTATGTCACCGACATCCACCCAGTGCTCGAGTGGCTCACCGACAAGGTCCTGGTCGAGATCGGCCGCCACCAGGCTCCGGTCCTCGCCGCAGATGTGCCAGCCCCGGTATTCCTCGTGCAGGGTATCTACTCCAACCGGCGCGGCCGTCCGACCGTGGTCGAGTGGATGGCCGTCACCCCTGGCGCAGCCGACCCGGTCGAGCCGATGGACGACGCCTTCCTCGCTCGCGTCCACGTCGGACCGAAGATGCCCGGCCGCTCCCAGCCGAACGACCTTCCCCGGCTCCAGGCTCAGGTCCCGGCTGCGATCGACGCTGCCGAGCACTACCTGAAGGGCCGCGAGGAGGCGTACCGCGACCGCATCAATGCCAGCCTCGAGCCGTACCGCAAGAAGCTGCGGGACTGGAAGCAGGAAGCGCTGTTCAGCGGTTCCCGCTCCGACAAGCGAAGCGTCGAGCTGACCGCCAGCAGGCGCTTCGACCTGGTGAAGTCCTTGGAACCAGCCGGTGCACCGATGCTTCGCCTGCTGGCTGCGCTGGAGGGGAACTGACGATCATGAGTACCGACTTCGACTCCTTCAGCAACCGCGGCGAGTACTTCTCCGCTCACTACTTCGCCGAACAACTCGAGCTCGACCTCAAGAAAGGTCTCTTCACGACCTGGGGCATCCGCGAGAGCGACGACCTGGACAACCGCGTCACACCGCGAGAGCTTCTGCGCCAGCTGCGCCGCCAGTACCTCACTGAGGACGGGCGCACGTTCTTCGCCGACACCGCGCGCCTGGACGCCGAAGACGATCTACTCAGCCGCACTTATGGCGACCCCGAGTGGACCAAGCGGCTCACGAAATGGCACCGGCAACTGCTGAGCGCACTCGGCTACCCCGCCGGCCCGACCGAGATCACCGTTCACCGCTCTGGCCGCGAGCACACCGTCCCCGTGGCCTACTACGGCGACGGCATCGTCGCCCTCGACTGCGGCTGGGCCGCCGACAACGACGCCGCCCTCGACCACAACGGCGCCGCCAAGCTACTCAACCCGCTACGCCTCAGCGCCGCCGAGGCCTACGAAAGCGGACCAGAACTCGCCTCCTGGCTCTTCCACAGCAACATCGGCGACGCAGAAGGCCCGACACCGCGCTTCATCCTGCTCCTCGTCGGCGGCGTCATCGTTCTCGCCGACTGCACCGCGTGGGGCGAAGGCCGCTACCTGGCCGCCAATATCGACGCCGCACTCGAACGCAACGACCGCCGCCAAAGCGGTGAACTCGCCACCATCGCCGCCCTGTTCAGCCACGACATGCTCCGGCCCGGTGACAACGGCGAGAGCCCGACCATCGACGCTCTCCTGAAGGCGTCCACCGACAACGCTGTCGGCGTCAGCGGCGAACTGCGCCACGGCCTCCAGCGCTCCGTCGAAATCCTCGCCAACGAGGTGCTGGCGCGCCTTGCCGAGACCGGGCTCGCTGCCGGCGACATCGAAGACGGCCGCACCTCGATCGCCAAGGAACTCACCCGCGAGTCCCTGCGCTACCTGTACCGCATCCTCTTCCTCCTCTTCGCCGAAGCCCGCCCCGAACTCGGCATCCTCCCCGCAGACGACGGCAGCTACGAAGCCGGCTACTCGATGGCCCGCCTGCGCGAACTCGTCGAACGCGACGAGGAACTCATCGACCCCGAAGCCCGCGACGGCTTCCACCTCTACGAATCGCTCGATGTCCTCTTCGCCAAGGTCAACTACGGTCACCGCCCCTATGGCAGCGAAGCCGACGACGACCAGCCCGGCGACGACAACGAAACCCGCGCCGAGAAAGCAGCCCGCCGAAGCCAGGACCGCGGACTGCGCTTCGAACCGCTGCGCAGCGAACTCTTCGAGCCCAAAGCGATCCGCCTCATCGGCACCGAGGTCCTCGACCCCCGCGTGGACGAGCATGAAGACCCACGCTGGCTCGACCTACGGCCCCGAAACTCCGCACTCCACGAAATCCTTCGGCTGCTCACCATGAAGAGGGGCGGTCGGCGCGGCGAACGCGGCGGCTTCATCTCCTACCGCAACCTCGGCATCAACCAGCTCGGCGCCGTGTACGAGGGCCTGATGTCTTTCACCGGCTTCATCGCTGAGGAGGAACTCCTCGAGGTCGCCAAGGGAGGCAAGACCGACAACGGCTCCTGGATGATCCCCGCCTCCCGTCAGGACCAGTACCCCGACGACGTCTTTGTCCAGTACAGCGACGACGACGCCCGCAAGGGCTTGCGGGGGCGCAAGAAATACCCCAAGGGCTCGTTCGTCTACCGCCTCGCCGGCCGCGACCGACAGACCACAGCCTCCTACTACACCCCGGAGTCACTCACCAAGGTAACCGTCGAACTCGCCCTCAAACACCGGCTGGACCAGCAGCGCGATGAAGCCGGGAACGTCGTCAAGACCCGTGCATCCGAGCTGCTCAAGTACAAGATCTGCGAACCGGCACTCGGCTCCGGGGCCTTCCTCAACGAGGCAATCAACCAGGTCGCCAAGGAGTACCTGAAGCGCCGCCAGGACGAACTGGGTACGTCCATCCCAGCCTCCGAAGCCGTGACGGAGGAGCGGCGGGCGAAGGCGTACATCGCGCTGCACAACGCTTACGGCGTCGACCTCAACGCGACAGGCGTCGAACTCGCTGAGGTATCGCTCTGGCTCAACACCATGCACCCCGGCATGCGCGCCCCATGGTTCGGGCTTCACCTGCGACGCGGCAACTCCCTCATCGGCGCCCGCCGAGCCGTATACGCGGCCGAGGACGTGGCCGGCAAAGAGAAGGCCTGGTTGAAGGCCAAGGGCGCGCTCGCCCCGACCGAGATCCCTTTCCTCAAGAACGGGTTGAGTCAGCCGCTACCCGATGGCGCTGTGCACCAGTTTCTCCTCCCGGCCGTGGGTTGGGGCGCGGTCGCGTCCGAGAAAGAAGCGAAGAGCCTCGCCGCGGAGGACTCCAAGCGGCTCGCGACGTGGAAGAGGGGCATCCTCAAGCCACCCAGTGCCAAGGCACCCCGAGGCAAGGCCTCGGAACTCGCCCGACTGCAGGCGGTAGCTCGCCGAGCGGAATACCTGTGGGCGCTGGTCGTTCGCCGCATGGAGATCTCAGAGCGGGAGATCTCACGTCGGATAGACGTCTGGGGAGCTGACCCAGGCGACGCCGAGTATGCCTTCCTTGCCCGGCCCGACGCGGTCGTGCCTAAGGAGAAGGTTTACGCGGACCTCTTCGAGGCCACCGGCACACCGTACTGGCGCTTGAAGACCGTTATGGACACGTGGTGCGCGCTTTGGTTCTGGCCCGTCAAGTCGGCCGGTCTCCTCGATGGCAGTGACACCGCGTATGTTGCTACGGGCCGCTCGGCGGATTCGGCGCTGGCCGGCCTTCCTCAAGTTGGAGAACCGACAGTGGCTGCGCAGGCGCAGCCAGTAGTCACGCTGAACTACACAGCACAGCCTTTGCTTCTCACAATGGACGGTGTGCAGGAGTCTCTGCTCACTGCGATGGCTGACGCCCAGTCGGTCACGGCCGCCGGTAGGACGCCGATCACCCGCAAGCCGCGTGGGAAGACCCCCGCTCGCAGGGCAGCGATTCCGCTCGCCAGCATGGCCGACTGGCTGGACTTCGCGGAAGCCGTCCTGGGTGCCCACGACGTACCCGCTGATTCCCTCGTCTCCCAGTTCAAGGATCTGGACCAGCTCGAGCCCTACGAAGACTCCCTGCCCAGCCTCATGGGCATGGACTCCGAATGGCAGCTCGCCAGTCGCTTCCCATGGCTGACGACCGTTCGCGAGATCGCGACCGAACAAGGATTCCTCCACTGGGAGCTGGACTTCGCCGTGGTCTTCGCGCGCCTCGGCGGCTTCGACCTCCAAGTCGGCAACCCGCCCTGGGTGCGGCCCGATTGGAACGAGCCAGCCGTCCTTGCTGAGCATGAGCCGTGGTTCATGCTGGCGGAGAAGGCCTCCGCGTCCGAGAAGGAAAACCGCCGAGAAGAACTGCTCAACGCAACAGTTCCACGGACATACCTGCTCTCTGAATTGACCACGACGAGCGCCACGGTGGCCTACCTGGGTTCTGCACTTGCGTACCCGCTGCTGGACGGCACCCGGCCCGACCTCTACCGAGCGTTCATGTGCCGCACGTGGTCTCACGCGGCGGCACGCGGAACTGTAGGACTCGTCCACCCGGACACTCACTTCAACGGTGACCGCGAGGCATCGCTCCGAGAAGCCGCGTACACCCGATTGCGCGTGCACGGTGATTTCGTAAACGCCGGCAACCGCTTCTTCCCGCCGCCCGTCGGTCGATCTAGCCACTTCGGTGTCCACATTTATGGCTCGGTCGGGGAGATCGGCTTCGACCACCTTTCCTGGCTGTTCTCGGTGGACGCTCTTCGCCTCTCGGCGACTGCACCCGATGACCCGACTGTCCCTGACCCTGGCGTCCGCTTTGGCTCTAGCTGGGACGAGCGCCCCCACCGCAAGCGGATTGTCCGCGTCGACGAGGCCACCCTCGCACAATGGCAGCGGCTCACCGGCGAGCAGGACCAGTCCGTTCGGCAGGCCAGGCTGCTGTCACCAGTGAGTACCGCAGAAGCCGACGCGATCAAGGCACTGGCGCAGTATCCATGGCGGTTGGCTGACCTCAACCCGCAGATCTCGGCTGGTTATAACGAAGCACTGGCCAAGACCGCAGGACTCATCGACTACAACCGTGCATCGACGGAGCAAGACAACGCTCAGTACGCCGTGACGGGGTGGAACGACGTGATTCTCAAGGGTCCCCAGCTCGGCGTGGCTAACTCTATGTTCAAGCAACCAAGTCAGGGAGCCAGCGCGGTACTCGGGCTCAACCTGCAGGAATTGCCCTCAGGTGCGGTGCCGGAGTCGGAGTATCGCCGTGTCGCTTCCTCTAAGAAGTACGTTGAGGCGCAGGACCGGTGGATTGACTACCAGGAACTGGAACGCCTACGCAACGACGAGCGTGAGATTTCGGCCGCCCGGGCAGCCATTGCGGAGATCCGTGAAATTCCTGACTCGGAAGTCGGTGCTCAGGAAATCGATGAGGAACTGACCAACCGTGCACGGTACCCGTACTCGGACTTCTTTCGACTGGCCTGGCGGCGACAGATCGCGCCGGATACCGAGCGGAGTTTGTATGCGGCGCTCCTGCCCAAGGGGCCAACTCATGTCCACGGGATTCACAGTGCAGCCCTCCCGACCCGAGAGGATACCGTGCTGACTGCCGGGTTCTGGGCTGCTCTACCAGTCGACTACTTCCTGCGTACTAGCGGCAGGGGCGACCTCCAGGTCAATGCCGCGAGGATCATGCCTGCAGCATCGCCGGGCCACCCTTTGGCATCGGCGCTGTGCCTCCGTGTGATGCGCCTGAACTGCCTGACGGACGCCTATCAGTCGCTCTGGGCTGAGCTCTATGACCCCAGCTGGGCAAGCGAGCAGTGGGCGGTTCGCTGGTCTTCTCCCGAGGTTCTTCATACTTCATCCTCAGAGTGGACTGAGGGAACTCCACTACGCTCAGACTGTGCTCGGCGGGCCGCGCTGGTTGAAATTGACGCGCTTGTGGCGGCTTGGCTTGGGGTCAGCGCTGACGCATTGATCGCGATGTACCGGGCGCGGTTCCCGATCCTTCAAGACTTCGACTCGGTGACTTGGTTCGACGCGCGTGGTCGAAAGATCGCAGGTAACCGCTACTCCTACGGTCACGGCCAGACGAAGGAGCACTATGAGCAGCTCCTCGCGTTCAACAAGGTGCCCGAATCTCCACCGCCAGCTGGCTACACGCCTTCTTTCTACAAGGCTGACCGTGAGCGGGAGATGCGGGAGGCGCACGCGGTGTTCCAGGCTCGCCTTGATGCTGCCGTGGCGCGGGGCGAGTGGGATCCAGTTCGGCAGGAGGTGCCGTCGAAGTGAGGCCAACGCTTGAGGCGCGGGCGCTGAAAGAGAGCCTGCTGCAGTACCTGTCGACAACGTACGCGCTGTCGGACGAGGGGGCGCGAGAGGCGCTGCACCGCTTCCTGGGTGATGAGTCGTCGGGGATGTTCCGAGGGCCGTACCTGCGGATTCGCACGCCGTTCATTCCGGCGGATCCGTCGTGGCGGTCCCTGCTGGAGTGGGCGCCTGAGGGTTGGTCGCCGTACGCGCACCAGGCCGAGGCATTCGCGCGCCTGACATCGTTCGGGCACGAGCCGCAGCCGACGCTGGTGACGACGGGCACGGGGTCGGGCAAGACGGAGTCGTTCCTGCTGCCGATCCTGGACCACTGCCGGCGTGAGCGGGCGGCGGGGAACGCCGGGGTGAAGGCAGTTCTCCTGTATCCGATGAACGCGCTGGCGACCGACCAGGCCGACCGAATCAACAAGTATCTGAAGCGGAATGATGAGCTGTCGGCTGTGCGGGCCGGCCTGTACATCGGAGACAAAGCGTCCACGCGTTACGAGCGGGTGCTGACGAACCGTTCAGATATCCAGCTGACGCCCCCGGACATCCTGATCACGAATTACCGGATGCTGGACCTGCTGCTGCAGCGCCGGGCAGATGCCGCGATGTGGCGGGACTCGCAGATCCGCTACGTAGTCGTGGACGAGTTCCACACCTACGACGGCGCGCAGGGCACCGATGTGGCGATGCTGCTTCGGCGGCTCGCCTCTGCGGTGGGGGTGTCAGAACAAGGCCGCCCGCTGGGCTCGATCTGCCCGGTGGCGACGTCAGCGACGCTGGCGTCCGGGACCGGCGGTGACGGTAAGCGTGACCTGCTCAGGGTAGCGACGCAGGTGTTCGGCACGCAGTTTTCCGACGGCGCGGTCATCGGGGAGCGCCGCGAGTCGCCAGCAGAGTTCATCGACCCGGGCCAGCTGGACAATCGGCTACCGCTCCCTTCCCCGGAGGAGCTGGCGGCGCTGCCTGATCCGGCTCTCGGCGAGGAAGCGCTGTCCGACCTCGTCTTCGCAGTGACGAACAGCCGCAACATGGACCCCTTCGTGCTCGGCGCGACGCTGAAGCGGCACATCCTCACCCAGGCGGTCATGCAGTCCCTCGGCAGCGGGGTGAAGACCTCGGACGAGGTGCTGGACGTGATGTGGAGGTCCGGCGCGTACTCGTGGGGACAGGCAGTGGCCACCCGCCCGGAGCAGGCGGCGGACGCGCTCGCCCGGTTCGTGGCACTGCTGTCGATTGCCCGTGACCCGGAGTCGACTCCGGAGGAGCCGCGGCCGTTGGTCCATGTCGAGGTGCACCAGTGGGCCCGGTCGGTCTCTCGGCTGCTTCGGGGTGTGCTGCCGTGGCCCAAGGCGGAGTTTCGCTGGGATTCGGCGGACGCCTCCGATGCGAGCGGGGTGGATGCGCAGCGATCGGCTCCCGCCACAACCGCGACGGCCGGGGTCAGCGCGAATGTCTTCTTGCCGGCGGTGTACTGCCGCGAGTGCGGCCGCTCGGGCTGGGCGGTGTTCACACCGGAGAGTGATGACCTCCAGGCGGACTTCAACGCCAGCACGATCCGGCGGGCCTCTGTCGGCCAGGACAAGATCCGAGTGCGGAACCTCATCGCGGCGACCGACGAGGAGGCCAGGGAAGGGTCCGGGGCCGCGCCGATGCCGGCCAGCACCCGAACAGGCGGAGCCGGCGGCCGGGGGCGGCTGCACGGGAGCAGCGGCCGGGTCATGGTCCTCGACGGAGTGAATGGCCGACTGCGGTTGCCCGACCCGATCAAGGACTTCGACCCCATCACGCACGAGCCGAACCTGACGGCCCGCGACTCAGCCTTCGTCCTGGTCAACCTAGGCGAGACAGCGAACACGGCAGCGGGTGAGGACTGGTGCCCAATGTGCGGAGAGCACAACGCGATCCGCTTCCTCGGCACGGGGGGCGCCGCCCTGGCTGCCGCTTCGATCACGCGCCTTTTCACAGGAGGCGAACTCGCGGAGGAACCCCGCGACCGAAAGACGCTGATGTTTAGCGACTCGGTGCAGGACGCCGCGCACCGCGCCGGCTTCGTGGCGAGCCGCTCCTACACCTTCTCACTGCGCGCGCTGCTTGCCGACCGGCTGTCGGAGAAGAAGCCAACTGCTCTGAACGACTTGGTCGCCGACCTCGTTGCTGCTACGACCGATCCCGTCACCGGCAAGCCGAACGCGGAAGTGCTGTCCGCTGTGGTCCCGCCGGACCTGCACGACCATCAGGGCGTGGCGCGGCTGCTGTCCGGCAAGGCCAACCGCGGAGGTGACCTGAAGACCTGGCGGCTGATCGGGGAGCGGCTGGCCTTCCAGACCCTAATGGAGTTCGGCTTCCGCTCCCGCCAGGGCCGCACCTTGGAGCTGACCCGCACCGCAGCCGCCCACGTGCGCATTCCGAACGTGGACATCGCGGTGGACCTTGTGCGCAGTGCACACCTGGAGCCAACCAACCGGGGCCCCGAACCCATTGAGCAGGACGATGCCCGATACCTGGGATTTCTGCGGGTCTTCCTGGAGCGGCTGCGCTCACGCGGCGCGGTCAGGCACCGGTGGCTCGAGGGCTACCTGCACGAGGCTGGCACCAGCCGGTTCTTCGTGCTGGGCCGCCGCCCGCCCGGCATGCCGGCCTTCCCCAAGAGGGTCGCCGCGCCGCGGTTCCTCCTCGGTTCCGTCAAGGAGGGCAGCGAGTTCGACCCCGCGACCGGACGTCTGGCCTGGTACGAGCGCTGGGCACAGCGCTGCCTGGAGCTCCAGCGTGAGATGGCCCCGGAGTTCTGGAGCCGGCTGCTGCCGCAACTGCACGAGGCCGGCCTGCTGTCGATGCGGATCGGCCGGGACGGCACCACCCGCATCTACGGGCTGGCGCCCGGTGGAATCGACGTGCTGAAGCTGACGGACGACCAGGTCAACCTGGCATACGTGCGGTGCAAGGTGTGCGCGTGGGAGCAGACCGTGCACCCGTCCCTGCTCGACCAGTGGCACGGTCAGCGATGCCCGTCCTACCGCTGCGGGCAGGGCCGGCTGGTGGCCGGCGACCGAGCCGAGAAACTCGGAACGCACCTGCGCGACCGTGACTACCAGCACGACTACTACCGGCGCCTGTACCTGAAGTCAGGTCCGTACCAGGTCATCACAGCCGAGCACACCGCGCTGCTGGACCGCCCCGATCGAGAGGCCGTGGAGAAGGCCTTCCGCGAGCGAACCGGCTTCAACGACCCGAACGTGCTCTCCGCCACGCCGACCCTGGAACTGGGCATCGACATCGGTGACCTGTCCGCGGTCGTACTCGCCTCACTGCCGCGCAACCCAGCGAACTACGCCCAGCGAGTCGGCCGTGCCGGGCGCCGAGACGGCAACGCCTTCCTGCTGACCATCCCGGAACGGCGCAGGCGCGACCTGTACTTCCTGGAAAAGCCAATGGACATGATCGACGGTCAGATCGTCCCGCCGGGCTGCCACCTGTCCGCAGTGGAGATCCTGCGTCGTCAGTACATGGCGCACCTGCTGGACCTCGCTGCCGCCGGCCGCCTGCTACGTGAGGACGGCACCGCGCTTGCGCCCCTGCCCCACAGCGTCAGCGCACTGTTCGGCCCGTCCGGGTACCTCGACGACCTCATGGAGGTCGCTCTCGCACAGAGCGAGCAGCTCGTAAAGGGATTCCTGGAGCTGTTCCCCGATCTGGACGGCCTGGACACCGGAGTGACCGAGGAGGCAGCCGAACAGCTGCAGCTCTTCGCCGCCAGCGGGCTTCGCAGCGCCATCGAGGCGGCCGGACGCGCGTGGCAGGAGCAGGGAGACCTGCTGCGACGACGCCTGCGCGCCATCGACGAAGCCATCCGTGAGCTGCACGAGGCCGACCCGGAGGAGGCAAGGCAGAAGGCTGAGCTGGAAGCCGAACGGCGCGGCATCGGCGGCCGACTTCGCATCCTCGGTGAGACACACGCGCAGGGGGCTCTGTGTGACCTGGGCCTTCTGCCTAACTACGCGCTGATCGACACCCGCACCCAACTGGACGCCACGCTCTACTGGGCAGGCTCCGAGGACCAGGCCACCGGCAAGACCGTCTACAAGTCCACACAGCGCACCTACGAACGACCCCGCCGACTGGCGATCAGGGAACTCGCACCGGGCAACACCTTCTACGTCAACGGTTACCGGCACGAGATCACCGGACTGGAGATCGGCACCCCCGAGCGCCGCTCCTGGCAGGAGTGGCGGGTCTGCCCGAACTGCGGCTACGTACGCACCGACAACGCCCGCAACGACCGCGACCCCTGCCCGCGATGCCACACCACGCAGATCGCCGACGACGGATCCTGCCTGTTCAATGTCGTCCAGCCGACCCTGGTGACCTCCCGGGACCGGCGCGAGGACGCAAAGATCCGCGACGACCGCGACGACCGCGAGCCCGGCTTCTACGAGGTCTACCACGCCGTTGACATGCCGGCCGAGGTGATCGAACGCGGCTCCTGGCGGCACGCCAGCGCCACCTTCGGCGTCGACTTCAGCCGCCGCGCCGTCATCCGCACCTTCAACCTCGGCCCGACCCGCTACGACACCCCGGCCAGGGACGACTTCGCCGGCCACACGGTGCGCCTTAACCCCTTCCACGTGTGCACCGGCTGCGGAGCCGCCTCCGCCGGCGGCAGGCCCGTCTTCGACCACCACACCGACTCCCTCAGCTCCTCGGCCGCGCGCGACCCCCGGCTCAAGCACCACCGCCCCTGGTGCCCGCTACGCCGCGGAAAGAAGGACGACGCCGACCAGATCCGAATCCTTCTCGCCCACGAGCTCACCACCGACGCGCTGCGCATCCTGCTCCCGGCCGGCACCGTGCTGGTGGACGAGAAGGTGCACTCGCTGCGCGCCGCACTTCGCCTGGGCGTGGACCGGCACTACGGTGGCGACCCGCAGCACCTCGACAGTGCCCTTGTGTCCGAACCGGACGGCAAGAGCGGGGCACGCCGCTGGTCCATGGTGCTGTTCGACACCCTGCCCGGCGGCACTGGATACCTGCACCGGCTCGCAGACCCCGATGCCTTCCGCGCGACCCTTGCTGCGGCGCGAAAGGCCCTGCTGGAGTGCCCGTGCCGGGAGGAGGAAAGCCGCAACGCCTGCCACCGGTGCCTCTACCGCTACACGAGGGAGCAGTACCAGCAGCACGTCTCGCGTGCCATGGCGCTGAAGCTGATCGCCGACCTGCTCGGGCCCGTGGACGAGGACGGCATCGAGCAGGAGAACAGCTGGATCATTTCTGAGGTGGCCACCACCGGGCAGATCGGCCTGGACGGGCTCGTCGAATCCGACCTGGAGGCCCGCTTCCTGATTGCCCTGCGCCAGTGGGCAAGCGACAGCAGCGACGCGGTCCTCGAGGAGGACGGACTGGCCAGCGGACACCTGAAGATCACCACCGAGGCGGGCAGCGTGAAATGGCGCCTGACTGCCCAGGAGCGACTGGTAGGAACCCGGACCGACTTCACCCTCACCAGGGAGGACGGGCCACGCGAAAGCCTCAAAGTCTACCTCGACGGCCGCCGATTCCACTCCAGTGAGGATCACAACGAGGCCGCCTCCGACGCCGCCAAGCGCGCAGTTCTGGGCGCCGACGGCCAGATCGTCTTCCAGATCACCGCACACGACGTCGACCTCTTCGAGGGACGATCGACGAAGGCCGCACGCGTCTGGCCGCCCTACGGCGGTGACGCGCCCGACACTGCCAAGAACGCCTACGAGCAGTACGGCGGGAACCGGGCGTCGTTCACAGACCTCGTTTTCACCAATCCCATCGACACCCTGCTCGCCTACCTGCGAGACCCCGACCGCGACAGCTGGGCCCGCCGTGCCCGTGCACTGGTCACCGGGCTGACCGCCGCTCCCGGTACTACCGCCTTGGCACAGGCTGACCGGCGTGACGAGCTCGTGGCGGCCCTGCGGAACGGGTTGGCGGCGTGCGTCCCCGGGCAGGCAGCACCCGCCAGCGAACAGCAGCCGGGAGCCAGGACGGTGGGGCCGATCCACATCTTCCGCGCCACCGACGCCACCGGACTGCCACTGCTGTTCACCGTGGACGCCAGCAACCCCGAGGCCCTGGCCTGGAGCGTGCTGGCCGTCCTCGACGACACCGCCGGCGGCCTCGACACCATCGAGCACCGGCAGCGCTGGCGCTCCTGGCTCTACTGGGCCAACCTCGTGCAGTTCCTCGCACACTCAGGCGGCGACGGAATCCAGCTGACAGCCAGCCAGGTGTCCCACTTCGACGTGGAGACGCTCGCCGTCTGCAGCGCCGCTACCGCGCGGCCTGCCGAACCCGCCACACAACCATCCACGGCCGACGACCGAGCGAATGCCTCACCGAAGGACCAGGCCGAGATCGTGCGCGACCCGGCCTGGGACGAGGACATCCTCCCGCTGCTCGACGAGGACGAGGACACGAACCTGCGCGCCCTTGCCCTCGCCCTCGCCAGCCGCGGCAAGCAGGCACCCGTATTCGGCTACGAACTCGGCAACAGCCGCTGGCCCGCCGACTTCGCCTGGGACAGCCCTGAGGCGAAGATCGCTGTCGTGCCTGACCGCGACAAGGATCCAGACCAGGAGCACGACCAGGACCAGGACGTCGACCGCCGCGATGCCGCCTACACCGCCGCCGGCTGGACCGTGCGCGCCGCTGGCGAGTGGCTCGACCACCTCGACTCGCTCACCATGCTTCTGCCCAACACCGCCACCGAACCCGGCGACAACCACGTGGAAGGCCCGACCCGATGACCGCCCGGCTCAGCCTGTACCCGAAGGCCGAACAGGAGCTGTACAAGCTCGACCGCTCGGTCAAGGCCACCTTCTACGACTTCAGTGACCGCTTCCGCCAAAACCCCCGGCACGTCAGCCTGAAACTCAGGCCGCTCAAGGGCAACCCCAAGATCCACTCTGCCTGGCTGGACGACTCCTACCGTGTCCTGCTCACCCGCACCGGCACCGAACCCAACGGTGACGAGAGCTGGCTGGTCATCGCGGTCCGCCACCGTCGCGCCGTCTACGAGCAGCTCTCCGTCGCCGTCAACCGCGTCACCGGAGAGATCGAGTTCGTCGACCTCTCCACCGTCGGCGAGAGCGCCCTGCGCCGAGCAGGGATCAACCTCACCCCCGCCGAACCCGAGGACGTCTCGGCCGGCACGACACAGGCGACGCAGCCACAGCAGCCAGCTGCGACCGAAGCACTTCTGGCCGGCTACACCGCAGAGCAGCTCAGCGAACTCGGCGTCGCCGAACCCCTCATCGCCCTTGCCCTCGCAGTCACCACCAGCGAAGAGCTCGACCAACTCGTCAAGAACGCCCCGCTTCTCTCCCAGGACGTCCTGTACGGCCTCGCCGCACAGATGCCCATCGAGGACGTCCGGGCAGAGATCACCGCCCGGGTCGCCATCGAGGAGCCCGTCGACACCGACGACTTCACCACCGCCCTCGCCCGCACTGCGGTCACCAGCGTCGACGAGCACGTGGCCGCGGCCATTGAACAGGGCGACTTCCGCGCCTGGAAGTACTTCCTCCACCCCACCCAGGCCCGCCTGGTCAACCGCGACTACAGCGGGGAAGCCCGCGTCTCGGGCGGGCCGGGCACCGGTAAGACGATCGTCGCACTGCACCGCGTACACCATCTCGCCAAGCAGCTCCCTCCCGGCCAGAACAAGCCGATCCTCCTCACGACCTTCACGAAGAACCTCACCACTGACCTGCGCAACCGCCTCGCCTCGCTTCTGGAAGCACAGCCCGAGCTGATGGACCGCGTCGACATCGTCCACATCGACCAGCTCGCCTCCCGCGTCCTCGGTGAGAACGCCCAGCCAGGCCGCACCCGCAACCGCATCGACGACAAGGTCGCCCTGGCGGAACTGCGCACCATGCTCTTCGAGCTCGACGAACGAGCCTGGGAGCCCGAGTTCCTCATGGAGGAGTGGGAGCAGGTCATTCTTGGCCAGTCCATCCCCACCCGTTCCGCCTACTTCCAGGCCCGCCGCGCTGGCCGGGGCCGCCCGCTGACCCGTCCCGAGCGCAACGCCGTCTGGAAGCTCATCGAGCAGTTCACCACCCGCCTCGACAAGGCCGGCATGGAGACCTGGGGCCAGGCGTCCGAACGCGCCGCCCGCTACGAGATCGAACGTGCCGCCAGAATCACGGCACGGCAGAGCTACAAGGACGAACTCGGCGCCCAGGACCTCCGCCACCGCGACGACGGCTCCGGCATGCGCTACCTCAACCACCGCTACCGGCACATCGTCATCGACGAGGCCCAGGACTTGCGCCCGGCACACTGGAAGATGCTCCGCGCGATGGTCGCCTCCGGACCCAACGACATGTTCATCACCGGCGACACCCACCAGCGCATCTACGACAACCAGGTCGCCCTGAGCGCCCTCGGCATCAAGATCCGCGGCCGGTCCTCCCGACTCACCCTCAGCTACCGCACCACCAAGGAGATCCTCGCCGAGGCCCTCAAGGTCGTGGACAACCAGAACTTCGACGACCTCGACGACGGCACCGACACCCTCAATGGCTACCGCTCCGTCCTCCACGGCCCGGCACCGCAGTTCGTTCACTACGACACATGGCAGGACGAACTCGAAGGCCTGGCCACCACCATGCGCGCCTGGCACGAGGAACTCGCCACCGACCCCACCGGCGCACCCCGCGACCCCCGCGGTCTGGTCGCCATCGCCGTCGCCGAGCGCGACAAGGTTAACGAGGTCATGTACTACCTCACCACCAAGGCCCACATCACCTGCGCCGAACTCACCAAAGACGGGCCACGCGGCGACGGCATGGTCCACGTCGGGACCATGCACCGCTTCAAGGGACTCGAGTACCAGAAGCTCGCCATCGTCGCCGCCAGCGACGGCATCCTTCCCCGCACCGCAGCCGTCGAGGCCTACCGTACCCAGGACCCCGCCCGCTACGAACGCGAACTACGCAAGGCACGCGCCCTGCTGTTCGTCGCCACCACCCGAGCCCGCGACGCACTCACCATCTCCTGGCACGGCAAGCCGAGCCCGTTCCTGCCGAGCTGACAGGCCCGGACCAGCACCCCTGCCCGCGGCGCCGCCGACCTGCCAGATGCAGACTCGGCGGCGCCTTCCACCTGACGGAGAAGCGTGATCGCCAAGTCCACACTCCAGGGCTACCTGCTGGAAGAAGCCCTCTCCTGGCTCCTTCGCAACAGCGGCTACAGCCTCCTCACCGAGGTCAGGCATGACCCGGAAGAACTCACCATCGGCTATGGCGGGGCACTGTGTGTGCGAGGCCGAAGCGCACGCCACCAAGTCGACGTCCTCGGCGAGTTCGCCTTCACGCCGGCGTTCTCGCTCCCCGTCCGCATGTTCCTCGAAGCCAAATTCAAGAACCGCCCGTGCGACCTGGCCGTCGTCCGCAACGCCCACGGTGTCCTCCACGACGTCAACCAGAACTTCGCCGTCGGCGGCATGAGCAACCCGGGGGAGGGGGCAGGTGCCGGCCGTCCACGGCGGCGCTACCAGTATGTCTACGCCCTCTTCTCCACCTCGGGCTTCACCTCTGACGCCCAGCGATACGCCATAGCCCACCAGATCTCGCTGGTCGACCTCTCCGGCCCCTCGTTCGCCCGGCTCCTCACGGTCATCGAGCGAACCGCCGACGAGTTGCTGGCGCTCGCTACCAAGCACGTCCTCGACAAACTGCCGCTCACAGATGTCCGAGCCCGGCTCCGCTACGAACTCGGCACAGCATCTGTCCCACCGGACAAGGACTTCGCCTTGCCCGTGCGAGATGCCCTCATCGACGTGATCATGCGCTTCACGACCGCCCTCACCGCCCACACCTCCACCGAACTCCTCCTCGGATTCCCTGCAGCCCCGTTCATCCTGCCGCTCGCCACCTCGGATGCCGGCGCGTTCCTCCAGCACGCCGAGAGTCACCCTGCTCACCACGTGCGGATACAGCGCCGCGGACACCACACCGACGCTGAGTGGACCGTCACGCCGCTCGACAACACCGGAGCCTACGAGCTGGCCTTCAAGCTACCCCCGCATGTCGAGCAGTGGATCAGCGAGATCGAGGAAAGCGAGCGCGCCCGCGCCGTCAAGATCAAGCGGGACTTCTTCTCCGCCATCACCATCTACCGCGACCGGCCGGCCGGCGGCGCCACCACCTACCAACTCCTCTATGACCGTGCCGCGATGGCCAACGGCCCGGCATGACCAGACTGATCGAGCACCTTCTTGCATAGGCACCGGCGCATCCAGCGCTGAGTCATACCACTGTTCGCCTCAGCAGTCGTCAATCTAGCCTGAAGTCACCCGTGTGAGCGACGCCGAGTCGAGTCCGACGGGCTCTCGCTGCCAGAATCCATCCGTATGCCAAGCGAGTCGGCGGCAACGGAGGGCCGGTGGCACAGGACCGACCGGAGAGCGCGGGTCCGGAAACGGCAGATCAGGGTGACCTCGTCCGCCTGACCGCGAGTGGGCTCGTCCTCTTGGCGCAGCGGGATGCAGCCGTCCTCCGCGAAGGTGCATCACCGTATCCTCCAGTCCTGCAGCGGGTTCTCAACAGGCTGACGCTCGAAAGCTGGAACGCTGGCCGCCTCCCACCCCAGGACATGACTGATCTTGTCCGCTGGTGCCGGAAGCCGTTGAAGGAGTGGCCCTTTCCGCTGCCCGGTGGACTCGTCGCGGAGGACGAACCGCTGGTCACCGAGGCCGGCCCTACACAGCTGTGCCTTTCGTTGGCGTTGTCGGCTGGCAACCCCGAACTCGAGTTGGTGCAGAACCGGCTCATGGGCGAGGCCGTTCGGCGATGCCGAGAGCAGAGCCTCCAGGCGGCCTACGAGGCTCTTCGGCGACTGTGCGTCCGCGAGCCGATCCTGGACGCCAGACGCTGGGCCAAGGTTCAGCGGACGGCTGTGCTGGAGCCGGTCATGGACCTCGTCGCCCAGTTCTACCTGCCGGTTCCGTCGGCGCTTCAGGTGCACGGGGTCTTCGCGGCCTGCAAGTCGTGCTGCGGGCTCATGGCACCGAGGTCCCGGGGCGGTTGGATCTGCGCGCTGGACCAGTGCCGGCTCGGCGGGACTTGGCGCCGGGTAGGCACACGCTACGCGGCCGACAAACCCCTGTGGATGCTCCGAACAGCTCTGAGGCTGTACACCCACGGCCCCGGGCTCGCCGAGACCCAACTCGAAGACGCGCTGCGGATGCCCGGGGTGGTGGACGTGCTCATGTGGCCAGGCGTCGACCTGGTCGATCTCCTGGTGGTCTTCGCTGACGGCACCTGCTGGGCCATCGACGTCAAGGACCATGCCAACCCGGATCTCCTGGCAGAAGGTCTGCACCGCTTTCCACGAGGGGAACCGCTGCCGCCGTACCGGCGGGCAATTGTCGCGGTGCCGCAGTATCGCATCGACCGCGCCCAGGGCTACCTGGAGCGAGTGCGCAGCCTCCGGCCGAGGGCCGAGTACGGATTCGAGGTCCTTTCGGTCGAGGACGTCGTCCGGCAGGCCGCCCGTCTCGCAAGCAGGGTGTCCAGGAGCTCACATGCGTAAGTGGACCGCTTGGGCAAAGACGCTCAAGATCGCACCCGAGCGCCATGCTTCGCACTGGGACGCATTGGTCTTCGCACAGGTCGAGCTGGGCCTGACGCTCTGGCTCGAGCTCGGGGTGGCGGAACCACCCGACGGTTTGTGGTGCCTGCTCAGCCGCGACAAGTACGCCCGACTGCTGAAGGATCCCCTCACTCCGGAAGGACGCAGGCTTCTTGCAGTCGCCCGCCACTACCTCTGGCCGATGCGCCGCCGCCGAGCGTGGCGCGACGCGCTCAAGAGGTACTGGGCCGAGCCTCTGCTGAACCGGGCCTTCGAGCGGGAACCCGAGACGGGCCTGGTTCGCCGCAGGACACCCGGCATCGAGCCGACTCGTCACGAACTGTTCGCCCAAACGCTGCTGAAGGCACCCGCCTTCACCGCCGCCCGCTATCGGCCGGCCCCAGCAGGCGACTACCGGGTCCGCAGCGGCGGCCGGGAGATCCCCCTCCACATCCCTGACACCCTCCCGACGGCCAAGTCCGGTCTTCCCCACTCGCTGGATGGCCGGCCGGACGCCGAGCCGGTCGAGCCGCTCTGGCGCGACCTCAGGAAGACGGCCCGCAAGATGCAGTCCCTTCGCGCCAAAGCCGGTCACGCGGACGAGAAGTGGAGCAAGCGCTTCGACGACCTGAAGATCGACGTTTTCGACGCGGTCAGCGGCACGTTCTCCCCAGACCCCAAGCGGCTCACCATCAGCGGCTTGCTGCACATCGTCGGCATGGTCGGAGCCGGAAAGAGCACCCTGCGCGACATCCTGGCCGTGCACCTCGCGTGGCACAACGGCACCACCCTCATCGTCGTCGGTGACGTGACCGAACAGACCGAACTCGTCCGCTTCTTCAACTCCCTCGGCGCTCCGGCAGCCGCGGTCCGCGGCGATGGGAACCGCGAAACCCACCTTTTGCGCCTGCACCGCCGACAGTCGGCCGCGCAGCCTTCCATGCTCGACCACGCCCACCCGGGCTTCGCCGACCTCAGTACCGCGTGCGGCCTGGAAGCCCTGAGGCAGGACGACGACCCCACCCCTCTGCCATACCACGACGCCCCCTGCCGAGGCCGCCTGGAACCCGTGGCCGACAACAGCGCAGAGGACTCCTCGCCCCCCAAGCCGTTCGACTGCCCGCGATGGTGGAGCTGCCAACGCCACCATGCCGCCCGAGAGCTCGCCCACGCAAAGATCTGGGTCGCCACCCCGGCGAGCCTTCTGTACAGTTCCGTACCCGCCCCCATGAATGAGATCTCCTCGCGATATCTCGAGCAGGCCCTGCTGCGCAGCGACCTGGTCGTCGTCGACGAGGCGGATCGCGTACAGGCATACCTGGACGGGGAGTTCTTCCCCGCCGGAGTGCTGGCCGGCAAGGGCCTCTCCTCGTGGGTGGACCGAGTCAACCGCAGGGTCAGCAGCACCGTCGCCGAGGACGCACGCATGGCGTTGCGCATCCCGGACGTGACGATGTTCGTCCAGGCGGTCAGACAGATGCCGGCGATCGTCGACCTGATCTACCTGATGCTCCGCGAAGAGGACCACCTGGTCGGGAACGTCGACCTCAACTACTTCAACAACTGGCTGCTACTGAACGACCTGGTCACGACCTGGGAGGAGAACGGGAGCATTCCCGACGCCCCGGACCGGTTCCGGGCGCAGATCCACGCCTGGCTCGACGCGCCGCTCGGTGTCGCAGCCGAGGACATCGACGACGACCCGGTCGAGGTGAGCGAGAACGCGGGGATGGGCCGTGATCTCACGGCGCTGGTGCACGCCCTGGTCAACCTGAGCGCCGAGGAGGCGAGCGGCCAGATCGTGGACTGGCACCACCGCTACCTCCTCGACAGCCGCAAATGGGAGGAGGAACGCCTCGGAGAGTCCGTCGTGCGGCTGGCCTTCGGACTCCTCGTCACCGTCCTCCAGCACCATCTCGCCCGAGCCACGACCCTGTGGCCCCGCGTCCAGCGGCTGCTCGGGCTCGACCCCTCCGAGAACGTCTTCGGACAGCGTCCGCCTGAGGACTACCAGCCCTTTGTCCCCGACGCTCCTATGGGCAACATCATTGGATTCCAATACCTCCAGGACCGGGGGACAAAGCCGCACCAGGCAAGCGCCGAGCTGCGGTTCTTCCGGGCGGTCGGCACCGGCCGCGTCCTCCTGCGTGAACTCGCCAGCCTCCAGGGGGCCGACGCCAAACCGAGCCCAAATGTCCTGCTGCTGTCGGGCACCAGTTGGGCCGGCACATCCCACCGCTACCACGTACCGGTGCCCGTCGGAGGGATCCTGCGTGCCCCCGACGATCTCATCCGCAACAGCGAGTTCTTCCTGAGCCCCCAAACTGACCCGCTGACCGGAAAACCCATCCCGATGTCGGGACTGCCGCCAGGCCCCGAGCGCGAACGCGCACTCACGGCCATGATGCGGGCACTCGCCACACGAGGGCTTTCCGGGCTCAGCCCTCTCGAACACGAACGCGACCACGGGATCAAGGACGACCTGCGGCGACGCATCATCCTGCTGGTAGGCAGCTACACCGACAGCTTTCTCGGGGCTTCGGCCTTGGTACATGCCCAGCCGGAGCTCCATGGCAAGGTTTGCTACCTGGTGCCCGACGACGCCCCAGGCGACACCGGCCAAGTCGGCCCCGAGGGAACAATCCCCCTGCGCCGCGGGGACGTCAGCCTTTTCGCAGCCACCGGCGCCTGGCTCTTGGTGGCGCCCCTGCAGGCCATCGAACGCGGGCACAACATTCTCAACGAGCGCGGCACCGCCGCCTTCGGCTCCATGTTCGTCATCCCCCGCCCGCACCCGCGACCCGACGACATCCACCTCGCCGTGCAGGCGATCAACGCCTACGCGGACCTACTCTTCGACGACCCCGTCTTCCAGAAGGTCCTCGCCAGTGCTGACCGTACGCTCGACGAGAGCGCCGTCCTGGCGCGCCGCTGGATGCGCTCCGAATGGCACCGCCTCCTGCATCGCTACCTCGCCTACAGCCGCCTCGGCGACTCTGACCGGACTGCCCTGTCGTGGGACCTGATCGTGTGCCTGAATCAGGTGATCGGCCGGCTGGTGCGCGGCAACGTACCCGCACGCGTGCACTTCTGCGACCAGGCGTTCGCCCCAGGCACCGTGACCGGCGCCGGTGTTGATACGGCGAGGAACAGCCTTCTCATCGGGATGCGCGACGCGCTCGCGCCCTACTTCACCAAGCAGGAAGACGACCAGGATGCGGCCGAGCGTATTGCCGACGCCCTGTACGGGCCGTTCTACAAGGCACTGAGCACCATGCTGACCCACTACGGCCTGTAAACAAGGAGAGGACCTCATGGCCACCCGGCCCCAGCTCCAGACCAGCGAGTTCTCCTTCACGCCCGACCTCGAGCGCTTCCCTACCCGCTGGTGGACCGCCGGCATCCCCGCTCCCTGGGCCCAAGCCCTTCTGCCCTGCTTCGAAGTACCCGGCAACCCCTACAAGTCACGCATCCCCCTGGGGGCCATCAACAGTGCCCTCCACACGCTTGCCCCGGGCCTGCTGAGCTTCGCCAAGGACGCCGACCGCAACACCACGTCCTGGCTGCTGACGCCCCGAACCGCGGAGACATGGCAGGACGAGCCCCGGCTCGCAAGCCCCGAGCTCGTCCAGGACATCACAGGGGTCTTCGCTCAGAACAACCGAGATCAAGAAGGCTGCACCGGACCTGCGTGCCCGGGTCTACGAGGCCATCGACACGATCACCCCGACCTGGACACCGCTCGACCTGGCCCCGGCGCTGGAGAGCATTGCCACCGCCGCCAACGGCACCGCAGCCCCCGCGGGACTGCTCTTCCGCACCGCCCCGGACACCCTCGCGGCGCTGCTGTGCGGCGTCGACTTCACCATGCAGGACCCCCTCGCCCAAACCGCCCGCACTCTCCGCTTCCTGCCTTCACCGACGTGGCAAGGAGCAGAGGTCGTCTCCTGGCCGCCGATGCCCCACCCCGTCAAGAAGAAGATGTGGTGGTATTCGCTCACGGTGCGCATCACCCTTCAGACCGTCCTCGGGATTCCCCACCCGGTGGTGTACGTGCACACAGGAGTTCGGCGGTGGATCACCGAACCGGTGCGCGTCCCGAGCAACCAGGCGATCGGCGTCACCATCCGGCCAGGGGACACCTGGGTCGAAGGCGCGGGTGAAACCCCGGGGTTCGCCTCATCCGGGATCGTCTACCGCAACGGCCTGCGCTGGCGGGGCATCCTCCCCGATGTCCTGACCGCCCTGGCCCACCGCGCCGCCCTTCCCTCGCCCGAGGAACTCATCGATCAGCCGAAGAAATGGCTCGACGGGATCGGCGGAACCCGCGCTGGCCTGATCCACCACACCACGCTGAGCGCCCCGCACGAGATTGGCGCCGGCCTCATGCCGGTCGACCGCCAGCCCCTCAACCACTGGATCGCCCATCGCTTCGGCGCCTACGGCCTCAAACTCCAGACAACGACCGACGGGACGCTGAGCCCGCGGCCCGGCACACTGCCCAAGCCCCGCAAGAAGCAGCAACACCATGAACGCCGCGCCCGCCTCGCCACGCGCACCGGCGGGGAAGCCGCCGTCCATATCCTCCACACCACCGGATCTGACACACCGTCCATCCGGGCAGAGGACGACAAGATCGCCGGCCCGGGTACCGCGATCGGCGTCATCCTCGACGACCTGGGCTTCGACGAAGCCCACGCGCAGCACTTGCCAGGCGGCGCACTACGCTTCACCGGCGACGGCCTCACCCTCACCATCACCCAGGCACCCCTGGGCAAGCTCGCCGCCGCACTCCCACTTCCCGCAGGCTACTCGAAGCTCAAAGCAGCGGACCGCGCCCGTGTCCTCGCCGAGGCCACCGACGCGCGCATCCGAGAAGTGATCGCGACCATGGCCCCGCCTCCCCGCAAGGCTGTCGCCCTTGTCGAACTCCCCAACGCGGACCACTACCCCATCGGCGACCCCAAGGACGCCCTGCGCATCGGCCTTGCCCGTTCCGGCTACCGAGCCCAGTTCTTCACCCCAGTCAAACCCTTCACCCCCGAAGAAGACCCGGCACAACGTAAGAAGGCCGAGAAGGAGACATGGGGCCGCATCGGCAGCACCTGGCTCGACGCCCGCCGCCACCTGGGCGACGTCGTCATCCACCGCCCCCGCCTCAAGGGCCTCCCGGACGACATCCAGTACGTCGGACTCTGGGCCGTCACCGCCAGGAACGGTGGTCGAGGCGGGCGCCGCTACCTCTGCCCGATCGCCGTCCTGCTCGACCCCGTCAAGCAGACGGCCCAGGCATGCGCCCGCGACGTCCCTTGGTGCGACCTCTCAGACTTCGCACTCCACCTCCCCGACATCGCCCAGCCCATGCCCTCAGCCTTCAACGACCGCATCGATCCCGTCGCCACCTTCCTCCAGACACTTCTCCAAGATCTCAACACCACAGGTCGGCCAACGCTACTGCTCACCGACGCGCACAACCTGCGCACGATGGCCCCCGGCCTGCAGAACGCCAAGATCGCCCTCGACAGCGTCACCATCGGCAAGGCTGCACCACGCTCCATCGCGCTCTATCCCGGCCTACGCCACGTCCACGTCCGTAGCTGCGGAAGCACCTTCGAAACACCCCAGGCCTACGCCGTCAAGCCCCCCACGGCTGTGTCAGAAACCGAGGATACGACCGAAGCACAGCCCCTGCCCGAGTATGGATTCAGTAGCAATGTCTGGCCCGTTCACGGCTCCACCCGCGTGTTCCACTCCACCGGTGGCAAGCCCGGCAGCCGCAGCGATCTGTCCCGCGACGCCTCAACGCTCATCCACCGGATGGTGCACGACCAACTCGTCATCGAAGCGCACAAGGCGTCCTGGAACCCGCGTCCCCTCGAATTGTCGGTCGTGGCCTGCCAGCCCGCCGACCTGGAACCCCAGATGTGGGCACATCTCGCCCACTACCTGCGCGCCACCGATTACTACGACGCTCTCCTCGCACTGCCGTTCCCACTCCACCTGGCCAAGAAGCTCGGTGAGTACCTTCTGCCGCTGGGAGCTGATTCCGAAGAGGACACTGACTCTTGAGCCGCGACCGTCCCGCCGCCATAAGCGCACGCCAGAAGCTGGAGGTGGGGCGACGGCTGTCTCGCAGGATTCGCCGAGGAGCAGGGCGCCCTGGCCGACCAGTTGAGGGCGGAGACCGGAGCCACCGTGCACGCCTTCGTCCTCGACTGGCGCCTGGACCCTGTCGGGATCGCGGTCGCCAGCGGCACGCACGGCCCATCGGCCTGAACTGCTGTCGCGCACTCGCGTTCACCGGTCGTGAGTCCCCATCTCGCGTGGGCGACCTGCCGGGGCAGCGGCCGGCGTGTCCGCTGGCCGCATTATGGACAGTGGCGATTGAAAGGAACCAGTTGCATGTCCGAGATTGTCGACGAGGTCGTCCCTCTGCGGGGAGGCCGCATCACCTCCGGGGTCGTCCGCATCGGTGACACGGTCCGGAGGCCAGCCTCGGCTGCCTCGCCGTTCGTCGCCTCCCTGCTTGATCTACTGGAGAGCCGAGGATTCACAGGGGCCCCGCGATATCTCGGTCAGGATCAGACAGGCCGGGACACCTTCAGCTATGTGCCAGGCTGGGTTCCACCCAAGTTCCGGCCATGGACCGACGCGCAGGTTGCCGCAGCCGGCGCCTTGGCCCGCGCCATGCACGAGGCCACCCGGGGCAGTGATCTTGTTGGTCAGCATCAGGTCGTGTGCCACCACGACCTGGGGCCGAACAACGCCGTCTTTCAGGACGAGATGCCGGTCGCCTTCATCGATTTCGACATGGCTGCGCCGGGCAGTCCGCTGGAGGACGTCGGGTATATGACCTGGCTGTGGTGTCTGTCCTCGAAGCCAGAGACTCCTCCTGTGGATGTTCAGGCCACTCAGGTGCGCGTGCTGGCCGACGCCTATGGCCTGGCTGGTCCTGAGCGTGCCGTGCTCGTCGACGCGATGCTGGAACGGCAGGCCCGTAATGTCCGTTTCTGGGCAGAGGTGCAGGCCGGCTTCAAGGTCGTCGAAGCCACAGCCCAGCAGATCTCGGATCGCATCACCTGGTCCCGGCGCGAGCACGAACACACTGCTGAGCACCGCAAGGTGTTTGAAGACGCCCTGAAGTGACTTCCACGTTCGTCGACAGCTGAGGCAAGCCGTGGGTCGCTCCGACAACCGGCTGCCAGACTGAGCGGGTGATGCACCCTGGCTACTACATAGGCACCGCGCCCGACGGCAGCCCCACCATGACGTACCTTCAGGGCCCCGATACCTGGTGCTGCGATACGCACGTACTCGACCTGGAACCGGCAGTCGATCTCGTCGGCGCCGCGGTACACGAGGCCGGGCACGCCGTTGCCGCTCTCCTCCTCGGTATCCACGTCGTCGATGTCGAGCTCACCTCCCAGTCGGTGGACCTGAACTGCGCCCCGGTCGTCGCGGTGAACGGCTGCACCTCGGTCACGTACGAGGTGCCCGAGTCCGCCTATCTAACGATGCTGGCGGCCGGAGAACGGGCTCACCAGCGGTGGCTTATCACCCAGGGGCTGTGGTCGCCAGAGCGGGCGTGGGCTGTCGAACGAGGAGCACGCGACGACCAGAGCAAGGCTGTCGGGGTACTCAAGGGGCGGTTTCCGGAGCCTGCCTTCATCGGCCCGGCACTGCTCTTCTGGCAGTTCAGGCCCGCTGCGGACGCCCTGCTGCAGGTGAACTGGGACAGGGTAGCCAGCCTTGGAAGGGGCCTCGCCCGCCGGATGCACCTGAGCGGCAACGAGGCGGCCGAACTGGCTGGCTTGGCCAACCCTCCGGGACCGCAGGCAGGTCCGGAGTAGCCTCGCCGCAGCTGCGTCGACGCCGGCCGGCGCCGTCTCATCGCAGGCCCTGCCATCCTGGGCTTGCTGGAAGAGTCTGGCCTCGAAGTCTGAACACAAGCACTTGACTGGGAATCACAGAGGGTATGCGACTCAACCGAGCGTTGACAATCGGTTGGAGTAAAGCTCGATCGCCCGCGCGGTCAGGAAGAACTGCTTCTCCACCTCAAAAGGGGTATCAGGCCGGACAACGGGCCCATGCCAGCCAATGTGCCCCCATTCTTCAGGCCAATTCCAGTTACGCCCCTGATCCCTCATTCTCGCCGCAGCTTCAGTCCCCCACGGGAGATCCAGAACCCGACGAATCTCCTCACGCCTAAACTTCAGGATCTCAACAAATTCCGCTAGCGTTGGAAGTGGCATCTCGGCCCGCTGGTCGCGCTCTTTGAATCTCCTAACCGCTTCGGTCAGCACCTCGTATCTGTAATCAAATTCGGGCGCCTCGGAGGCGATTGCCGACCAGAAATGGTACTTGTTCGGTTCGCCTGGCGGAGGCCGCCAGGTGGCATGACCCATGAAGTCATGCACAAGATGGTCGACCAAGTACCTATGACGCACATTGGCGAACAGCATGTCTCCGACGCAAAGAGCATGCATAGCTTCATTGTCGTCCATGCTGGGTGCGCGCAGCAGTTGATCAGTGATCCAGAAGTAGTCCGTCAGGGATGCGGCGACAGACTCGCTGAGGACGTCCTTGTCGGACAACGCGGACACCAAGACCTCGGGGCGAAGGGTCCGATGCCGGTCGAATCCCAGCCTGACCTGACTGAGCTCAATGAGCTGTTCCTCAATCGCCAATCGTGTGGCCGTTAGATCCTCCGACGACAATCGGCGACGCGTATTCTCAGGAGATTCTTTGACTTCCTTCTGAAGTGTGTCAAGTCGCAGTTTCAACCCACCAAACTCAGCCTCTTGCACGTGAGGCAGCAACTCGCGAATTTGGCGACGGAAGAGAAAGATAACGGCAAGGATCGTGACGGGCCATACCAAGGTGCGAGCTGCGTCAACACCCAAGCGAGCCCAGTCCATACCGGCATTCTCCCAGCCGGGCTTGTCCTGGCCGCAGCTTAGCGCTCGGCGTGTCTCGAAGTGGCCTTGCACGCCGGGCACGCGGCCTTGCCGGCACTGCTCTGCCGCCACCCGCTTCCGCAGCCGAGGGCGCCACCCCGCCTCGGCCTGGAACGCGAATCCTCGGCGAGCAGAACTCGGCGTGGGCCCGTGCTCCCAGATTCACCCGCGCACATCAAGTCCCCCTGGGCACTCAGCGCCGGCTGCTGAAACGATCTGTGGGCGGGCGGCTTTGGGGGTACGGTCCCGTGCACACGGGTTCAAGGCGTGCACGGGATGGGGACCAGCATGGCACCTCCGGACGGAATCAGCATCGGCCAGCGGATCGCGGCCTACGAAGACGTGAGGGGTTTGAGCCACCGGCAGCTCGCCGACCGCGCTCACGTCTCGTACAGCCTGCTCACGAAGGTGGTGTCGGGGCACAAGCCGGCGACGCCCGAGTTCGTGGCAGCGGTCGCCAGGGCCTTGGGAGTTGAGCCGGGCGACCTTCAGCCGCCCTCGTACAGTGACGGCATGGCCGATGACCCGCTGGTCCCGCTGATGGGGCCGATCCGCACGACGCTCGACCTGTACGACCTGCCGCCGCAGGAGGCCGTGCGCCCGCGGGCCCTGCCCGCGCTGCGGGCGGCGGTGCGGCAGGTGAACGCGCTCGCCCAGGCGGCGAAGTACAAGCCGATGGTGGCGATGCTGCCGGGGCTGCTGGTCGAGCTGCACACGGCCGCGCACGAGTTCACCGGCGAACAGCAGCGGCAGGCGTGGGGCCTGCTGGCGGAGGCCTACCGGTGCGGGCACTCGGTCGGGATCGCGATCGGCTTGAGCGACCTGTCCGCGACCGCACTGGCCCGGATGGACTGGGCCGCCCAGCGGGCCGGCGACCGGGCGCCCGCGCTGCGGGCCGCCCGCGAGTACCTGCGGGTCACCGCCTACCTGCGCGTCGGCGACCTGGCGGCATGCCGGCGCCTCCAGGAGTCCGGCCGCGGCCACCTGGACGGGACCGACGCCAAGACGCCGAGCGCGCTGGTCACGGCCGGGCAGCTCCACCTCGGCTCCGCCGTGGTCGCCGCCCGGGCCCGGCAGACGGACGTGATGAAGCACCACCTGGACGAGGCCCAGAAGGTCGCTGCCCAGACCGGCGAACGGCTGGACCTGTCGCTGCACTTCGGGCCCACGAACGTGCACGTCCACCGGGTGATGACGCTAGTGGAGGCCGGCGAGCACGACCAGGCGGTGGCCGCCGCGAAGGGCATGCGGTTCCCAGCCGGGTGGGCGCCGACCAGGATCGGGCATCACTACATCGACCTGGCCCGCGCCTACCGGTGGATGGCCAAGCCCGAAGCCGCGCTCGACCAGCTCGATGCGGCGTACGCGGTCGCGCCCGAGCAGGTCTCCCGGCACCCGCTCGCCCGCGAAACGGTAACCGCCCTATCACGCTCCGCTAGCCGCCGGAGTCTACGGCTGTCAACCTGGATCACACGAACGGGTATCTGACGATCTTTCACTTCTGGTGAAATTCACGGCCTTACATCAGCGGCATTGTGGTGTTCAGGCCCCCAAGAGGCGAAGCCCCGGGGCATGAGCCCGGTCCGGACCGTACGCGGTCCGGACCGGCGTCTCCACCACACCACTGATCTCCCTGGAGCCGTGATGGCCGCTACCCGCCGCCCGCCGCACCCCGCCCCGACGCCGTCCGGGCCGCGCAGATCCGCCGGGGACCGCCTGCGGCGGAGCGCCCTGGCCACCGCGGCGGCCGGATGGGCCGACTTCCCCCCGGCCGCCGACCCCCGGATGCGCCCGGCCTCGTGAGCACGGCGACCGCCCCGGCGCCCGTCACCGAGAAGCCGTCCGTCGCCCACCTGCCCTACCGGCCCGAATCGGCCTCGGCGGCCCGCCGTCTGATCCGCGACAAGCTGGCCGAGTGGGGCCTGGACGAGCTGATCGACGACGCCCAGCTGATCGCTTCCGAGCTCGTGGGCAACGCCGCCAAGACCGGCTGTCTCCTCAGGATGACCTTCGAGGTCACTCGGATCACCGCCACGGCGGTGCGGATCTCGGTGACCGACGGCAGCCGGGTTCTGCCGGTCCTGATAGACGCCAGCCTGAGTGCCGAGGGCGGGCGGGGCCTTGCCCTCGTGCACCAGCTCACCAAGGGGCGGTGGGGCAGCACCCTGGAGCCGCTGGGGAAGACGGTGCATGCGGACCTGCAGATGCGGGGTGCGTCATGACCGGCCAGCACCGCGACCCCGTCCACGACGCCCTCAAGACCCTGGTCGTGCTCGGGCACCTCGCGGTGATCGGCTTGCTCGGCATCGCCGTGCACCATCAGGAGATCTCCCAGAGCACCATGGCGGCCACCGCCCCGGACAGCGACCCGCCCGACACCACCTGAGCCCCCGCCCGCCCCGCGCCCCCCGCGGGGGGGCCCGGGGCGCCGCCCGCCGACGACACCGGCCGGCGCCCCCCATCCGCGCACCTCGGCACCACACACCACGGACCGAGAGGACGAGATGACCACCACCCCGAACACCGCCGCACATGCCGTCTCCGACCGGCTGCACGGCCGCCCGGCCGTCCGCAGCTTCCTGGAGGGCCCAGAGCTGACGGCGGCCGACCTGAGCATGGTCCTGCTGGTCCGCGAGGACGGCGAGGACACCGACCGGCCGATGCCGACCGTCACCGTCGCCGAGATCCCGCAGGCCGTGCGTGACCTGGCCGCCGCTGGCATCCGCTCGGTGAAGGTGTTCGCCAACAGCTTGCACCGCGACCCGCAGGCTGGCGGCGCTGTCGCGCCGGACAGCCTGATGGTGCGGGCCATCCACGCCGTCAAGGACACCGAGCCCGGCATGGCGGTGATGACGGAGAACTGCCTGTGCGGCCACACGGACACCGGCGAGTGCCACCTGACCGTGAACGGGCGGATCGACCTCGGCGCGACGGCCGCGCTGACCGCCGCCCAGGCCGTCATCCAGGCCGGGGCCGGCGCCGACATTGTCGGCCCAGCCGCGATGACCAGGGGCACGACCTGGACCGTGCGCCAGGCCCTGGACGAGGCCGGTCACCGCGACGTGGCGACCATGCCGCACCTGATCTTCGACTCCGCCCTCTACGAGGGCTACCGCACCACCATGCGGGCCACCCCCGCCTCCGGCGCCCGCCGCCCGTTCCAGATCAGCCCCCGCAGCCCGGAGAGCGCCGTCGACACCGGCCTCGCGTTCCTCGGCGAGGGGGCGGACATGCTGCTGCTGGAGCCCGGGATGCTGTCGGTGGACATCCTCACGGCCCTCAAGCGCCGCACCCCGGCGCCGCTGATGCCGTTCTCCGTCTCCGGCGAGTACACGCGCCTGGCGCCGCTCGGCCCGGCCACCGGGAAGCGGGACTTCCGCCCGCTGGCGGAGCTGTTCACCATGCTCAAGCGGGCCGGGGCCGAGCGGATCATCACCTATGCCGCGCTGGACCTGGCCCGCCTGCGCGCCTAAGCGGCGGGCCGGACCTCCGCCAGGATGCCCTCCGCGCCCTGGTCCAGCAGGAGGCCGGCCACCTGCACGCCCAGCTTCTCCGGCTCGCACAGCGGGCCGGAGAGCCGGGCCTCCACCTGCCGCCTGCCGTCCACGGAGGTGACCTGCCCGTGCAGGGTCAGCACGTCGCCGTCCGCCTTGCCGAACGCGCCGACCGGCACCGAGCACCCGCCGTGGAGCTCGGCCAGCATCGCCCGCTCGGCCCGCACCTCCGCGTCGGTCACCGGGTCGCCGGACCCGGCCAGGATCTCGCGGGCCAGCTCGTTGTCCTCCCGGATCTGGATGCCCAGGGCGCCCTGGCCGGGCGACGGGGGGAACAGCTCGATCGGCAGGATCTCGCTGATCTCCTCGCCGCGGCCGAGTCGCTTGATCCCGGCGGCTGCCAGGACCACGGCGTCCAGCCGCTGTGTCCTGAGCTTGCCGAGCCTGGTCGGGACGTTCCCCCGGATCTCCACCGGCACCAGGTCCGGGCGAACGTGCAGCAGCTGGGCGATCCGGCGCGACGCCGAGGTGCCGATCCTGCCGCCGTGCGGGAGGCCGGCCAGCGTCGATCCGCACAGCGCGTCGTGCACGTCCGCGCGGGTAGGCGGGGGCAAGAGGATCAGGCCGGGCGGGTTCGCGGTCGGCAGGTCCTTGAGCGAGTGCACGATCACATCGACCTCACCGGACACCAGCGCGTCCACCTGGTTCACGGAGAAGGCCGAGCCGCCGCCGCGCTCCGACACCTCCTTGAGAGCCGACCTGCGGTCCTGGTCGCCGGCTTCCGTGATCACCCGCTGGCGAAAGGTCACGTCGGGGAAACGCTCCCGCAGCGGCGCCAGGAACTCCCTGACCTGGGCCTTCGCCAGATGACTGGCCCGCGACCCCACCACCAGTGTGCTCATAAGCCAACTCCCAGTACCTGACCAGATGTTGACCGCATGCTACTCGCATCGAACACGCCCGGTTTCCGACGGTATGTCGGAACCCTGGAAGGAGCTCCTCGTGCTGGACACCACCCGGACCATCCGCATCGGCGCCCGCACCTCCCCGATGTCGCTGGCCCAGGTCGCCCGGGTCACCGAGGACCTGCGCGACCGCTACCCGGACGCCGAGATCGAGCTCGTGCCGTTCACGGCGGCCGGCGACCTCGAACCCGGCCGGCAGGCAGAGCTGCACGACAAGGGCGCCTTCACCGGCGAGATCGAGGAAGCCCTGCTCGCCGGCGTCTGTGACATGGCCGTGCACTGCATGAAGGACGTGGCCGGCTACCCGCTGAACGCCCCGGGCACGGTCTTCGCCGCCCACCCCGCCCGCGCCGACATCCGCGACGCCCTGATCCACCCGGGCGGCCTGACCCTCGACCAGCTGCCGCCCGGCACCCGGGTGGGCTCGGCTGCCGTCCGCCGGATCGCCCAGCTCACCGCCAGCCACCCCCACCTGGAGCTGGTGACCGTGCGGGGCACCGCGAACCTGCGGCTGGCCGCCCTCAAGGCCGGAAAGGTCGACGCCCTGGTCCTGGCGGCCTCCGGCCTGGAACGGATCGGCGAACAACGCCACATCAGCGAGGTGCTGTCGGTCGAGCAGATGTGCCCGCCGCTCGGGGCCGCCGTCCTCGGGCTCCAGTGCCGTGCCGACGACGCCGAGATGATCGCGCTGCTGGCCCCGCTCGGCGACCACCTCACCACCCGGGAGATCACCGCAGAGCGGACCGTGCTGAACCTCTTGCGCGGCCACTGCAACAGCCCGATCGCCGGACATGCCCGGGCCTTCAAGGACGGTCGCCTCGCCCTGCGGGCCATGGTCTTCACCCCCGACGGCGCGACCGTACTGACCGCCAGCCGCACCAGCGACAAGCTCACCCCCCAGGCCCTCGGCAAAGCCGTCGCCGAAGCACTGATCCGCGACGGCGCACACGCCCTGATCGACGCCATCGCCCACTGAGACTGGTGCGGGGCCCCTGCCGCAGCGAGGGCCCCGCACCGCTTCACTCGAAAGACTCGGGCCCCCGTCGCTCACCGTCCTTGCCGGGGCCTGGGGACCTGATCCTCGTCGACAACGCCGCCGTAGCCCACGGACGCTACCCCTATCAGGGAGCCCGCGAGGTGCTCGTCGCCATGGCGGGGACGGCCCAGTGACAATCGCCGCGCATGGCCAGCGCGCTTCACAGGTGCCGGGATACCAGGTGCCGGACGGCCGCCGCGGCCTTCACGAACAGCGGGTGGTCCGGCGAGCGGGTGAGCAGGTCCGAGAGCGCGAACAGATCGAGCATCTCGCTGATCTCCCGCCAGCGGTCCGGCAGCTCCCCGCCGGCCTTCTCGTACGCCCCAGGCAGGTGATCCCCGAAGCCGGGGCACAGCTCTTGCGGGAATCGCAGGATGTTGCCCACGTCGAAGAGACCGGACCCCGAGAAGGCGTACTCCCAGTCCAGGACCGCAGAGACGCGCCAGGTCCCGTGGTCACCGGGGCGCATGAGCAGGTTCTTGGCATTGAAGTCCGAATGGACCAGTTGAGCAGTACCGGCAGTAGCAGCCACGAGCGAGGCCGACCGAGCGGCGATCTGCACCAGTGCACGGCGCTCATCGGCCGACAGCACGGCGTCGGCGTGGCCACGGGCCAGGCATGCCTCGACGAAGGCCGGAAGATCATCGTGGTGCTCTGGCGGCGGCGCATCGGGCCGCAGGGCTCCGTCCGAGAAGAAGCCTGGCTGGCCGAACCGCACCGTGTGAATCGCCGCCAGGGCTTGTCCCACGGCCTCCGCCAGCTGCGGCCCGTCCTGCTCAGCCGCGCCGGCGAAGACCGCGGTCAGCGGCACCCCGGAGGCAAAGCGTGTCAGCATGAACGGCTCGCCCAGCAGGTCCCCGCTGTCATCGGCGTAGACGACTTCCGGAACCGGAGCCCGGTCCTGGAGCAGGTCCAGAAGGGCCGCCTCGACCGCGCTGGTGTTCCGTCCGGGATAGCGCCGCAGCACAAAGGACCTGCCGCGATCCGTGCGCAGCAGCACGTTGTCGGTGCTCAAACCGCCGGACAGCCGCCGTTCGTCGACAACGAGCTCGCCCCCGAGGACCCGCTTGCTCAGGACCTCGAGGGTCCCTGGCCCCAGGGAGGTGCCTGCGTGATCAGCCATGAGTACGAGCCTGCCCCACAAACCTCCACATCCCCAAAACAACATGCAGCTCCACCAGCCACACGCGGATAGCCAGTCAGCGCCGGTCGGCCGGATCCCTCGGATGCCCCGCCCGCTGACGTAACCGCCGCGCCCGGGGAGGCCCGGCGGAGCGCCGGAGGATCCCCGTGACGGCTCCGCGCCACGGGGACACACGGCTCTACGGAGCCGCCTCCAGGCATCACCCGAACGAGTGAATTTCGCGGGCGGCCACTCAGCGGGCGCCCTCTCCGTATCGGCCGGGTGCGGCACCATCGCGGCATGCGGAGGCTGCGCCGGAGCGGATCGGCCGTCGCGGTGATCGGCGCTCTCACTGTGATTGCGGACGGTGACACAGGAACCGTTGCGGCCAGACCTGTGTCTTGCTCGACTGACGAACCCGCCCATAGATGTGACGTTGGACACGTGCAGGTGGCTGGGTCTAACCTGGCCGAAAGAAGGCCGGAACAGCCGGGCTTACGGTCGGTGATGTGGAGCCCCGGGAGGCCCTGGGGACCATTTGGGGACCACGCCTGATGAGCGGCGATGAGCGCCTATGGGCAGATCTGGACATTCCTGCGCGAAGTAGTCACTGGGGCGTACTCGGGAGCGAGTTCGAAGCCTTGTGGGCCTGAGAGGTGAACTTGCGTGTGAGGTAGGATGATTGCAGGCATCCGGGCTGACTATCAGTCCGATGCTGCGAGCTGGGGGTCAAGGGGTCGCAGGTTCAAATCCTGTCGTCCCGACTTGCGTAACCGCAGGTCGGAGGCCGTTCTCATCTGAAGATGGGGACGGCCTTTTGTGTGTGTCGCGGGGTAGTGGTCGCAGGGTGGTCGCATCTCGTCCGGCCGCGGAGCGCAGCCGGGCGCGAGCTGATTCAGTCAACTCGCCGCTTTATGGCTGGAGTTGGCGCACATGGCCCGATCGGTGGTCGGATCGTCAATCGCTTCGGATGTCCTGCGTCGGGTGACCTTTCGTCGCAGGGTTGACGCGGTCGAGCGTGAGCGTTGTTCAATTTATGAGCTTCCTTCCGTTCTGTCCGCATTTTCTGGGCCGGACGTCGGTGTCGAGGTGGTTCCGGATGGCGGAGGCCTGCGACCACCATGCGACCACCACGTCGGCGGGAGCCGCCCTGGCCAGTCGTCCTTCCTTGCTGGGGCGCAAAGGGGCCCGGCACGCCGCGGGTTGCGGGGCACGGCGTGTTGAGGGCCGGCGCGCGCCGGGTGCGGCTGGGCCAGATCCTCGGCGATGACGTGCCGCTGGGTCCCTTGGGTTCCGTCCTTCTGGACTGCTACAGCGTCCCCGGGGGGCCGGCTGTGCTGCACGGTGACCGGGCCTGCCGTCGGCTGGGTCCAGGTGCGCGGCCGGGCCGTGTCGGGCTTCCGGCCGGGCCGTTGTGCAGGTCTTGCGTGTGGACGTTGCCGGCGGACCATCCCGTGAGCGAGTTTGCTGTCGCGGTGGCAGGACTGAGAACTCCAGCCGTGGTACTGGGTGACGGTGCGCAGACGGATCCGGCGCCGACCCCAGGGCCGGCGGGTGCCGAGCCCGCCCAGGCGGTGCGGGTGTGGCGGCGCGCGCAGACACGCGCGCTTCAGGGCTTCGCGGCCACCGCAGCCTTCCCCTGGCTGGAGCCCTGGGC
This sequence comes from Kitasatospora cystarginea, assembly GCF_039533515.1. Lineage (NCBI taxonomy): Bacteria > Bacillati > Actinomycetota > Actinomycetes > Kitasatosporales > Streptomycetaceae > Kitasatospora > Kitasatospora cystarginea. Next base: position 49,848 of record NZ_BAAATR010000050.1, read on the forward strand.
AGGGCCCAGGCTGTCCGCGCTGACCTGTGCCGTCGAGCAGGCGCGCGGCGCGGCTGCCCGATCCATGGACCCCCTCGAACTTCTGACGGCCGCCTGCGTTGCGGCCCTGCCCGCGCCGATCGGGCTCCGGGATGTGCTGCCGGGTTGCGCGGGGACCTGGGGGGTCGACGGGGAGTGGCTGCTGGCGGAGGCCTGGGAGCGCTGGCAGAACGCCTGCGCCGAAGGTGAGGCGCCGGTGGCGGACTGCGTACGAGCGGCGTCCGCTACGGTCTACGAGGCGTTCGGCCGTCGCCGCAAAGCACGTGATGAGGCGCTGGACAGTGTCCAGCGCCTCATCACGTCCTCAGCCGACCAGGCGCGGCAGCACGCGGACGCGCAGCTGGCCGAGCCCTTCCACCTGGTGAGGATGGCAATCCCGCTGCTTGAAGTGGAGCCGCTCACCGGCCGCGAGGTGGACCCGCTCACCCTCTGGGGAGCAGGGGCGATCGCGGCCTTTCAGACCGGCGTCGACTGGTCGGTAGGCCGGGTCGAACTCGCGGCTCCCCCGAAGGTGGCCGACCTGCTCCTGCGCGGCTGACACCGCCCTTCCCGGTGGTCAAGCAGCGTCGCGAGCCCCGAAGCCCGGCCAGTCGTCAAGGTCCGTCGCGGCCAGCTCGTAGGCCTGGGTGAGCGCGTTGACCGCGTCGTCGGCCGCGTGCTTGAGCAGATGCCCGTAGATGTTGATCGTCGTCGCGATGGTCGAATGACGCAGGGCCTTCGACACGACCGCGATGGGCACCCCGGAGGTGATCATGATGGTGGCCACCGTGTGCCGCAGATCGTGAATCGTGATCTGTGGTAGCCCGACCTCGGCCTGGCGGCGGCGCAACTGGTTCAGAAGGTACTGCGGGCGCAGCGGGGCTCCGTCGGCGCTCGCGAAGACCAGTCCGCGCAATGGGGCTCCCGGAGGCAGCAGGGCCTGCTGATAGTCGGCCTGGCGTTGCAGCGCGGCCAGGACCCGCGGGTTGACGCTGACCCAGTTCCGGCTTGCCTTGGTCTTCGGCGCACACAGGTGTAGTTCGTTGTTGTCGATGGTGGCCAGGGTCCAGCGGACGAAGATCTTGCGCTCCATGAAGTGGACGTCTTCCCAATGCAGCCCCAACACCTCCCCGCGCCGCATTCCGGTGCCCAGCATCACCTCGAAGACGTCCGCAGCCTGGTCGCGGTAGTGCAGCGCGTTATGGCGCAGGAACGCCGCCACCTGGATCGAGGTCCAGCACAGACGCTCGGCCGCCGCCGGCCGCGCGCCGATGGCGCCCTCGGCCGCGTTGTAGCTGATCAGGCGCTCCTTGTGGACGGCATGGCTTAGGGCGCTGCGCAGCGTCGCCCCCAGCCGGTAGACTGTTGGTGCGCCGCGGCCCTGCTGACGCAGATCGGCCTGCCAGGCCGCCACATGCCGGGAGCTCAGGTCCTTCAATCGCATCCGGCCGAACACCGGGATGAGCTCCCGGCGGACGCACTTGTCGTAGGCGGCCGCGGTGGACGGCTTGAGCGTCCGCTTCTTCAATGCCACCCACTCCAGCAGGAACGCACCGACCGTGAGCTTGCGGTCCTCGAACACGCCCGTGACCTCCGCGTTGAGCACGGACTGCAGCGCGTACGCGGCATCCTCCCGCGTCCGGTAACCGCTGCGCCGCCGGGTACTGCGCCCCTCCCCGTTCGTCGGCATATCCACCGCGTACGCCCAGCTCCCGTGTAGGGGATCCGCCATCAGTCGCGGGCAGCGGGCCCCGATCGGACGGCGATCCACACCCCGGCAACCGCAGCGACGATAGACCCGCCCACGCTCGAACTCAGCCCCACTACCCGCCATCGAACTCTCCCTCCACACGAGCAACTTCCTCCACGTGCCTGCCCACCCAGCAGCCACGAAGTCGCACCGAGCAAAGGGGCGCGAAGCACACCCACAGCGCACGACACTGCGTCCACCCCAACCCGACCCGTGGCCATGTTTCATCCAGCGGTGGCTGCGTAGGTGACTACGGAGAGCACTTATCGGCGGGTTTCGAGAGCGGACGATGTCCTGGCGCCGGGAAAATATTGTCGAGATCTAGCAGCACCGGCGCGTCGGCAGGCAGGCTTCCTGTCGGCGGCCGAGGAAGCAGGTTGAGCGGTGATCCGGCGGCTCTGCGGGAGCTGTCTCCCGCGAAGCCTGGTCTGTGAGGCATGATCTCGAACATGAGCGAACCGGAACTGGACCTGCTCTCACGGCTGTGGGAAGAGCACATGCACGCGCCATTCCCGCCACACATTCGCGGTCGAGAGATCGATGGCGAAGACATGGTGTTGCTGGACGCGGACATCGCCGGCTGCGTCTCCTCGTCGCTGTCAGGACCTCTCGATGAGAAGCGCCGCAGGATCCTTCTCGCCTGCCTCGCGGCCGTTGAAAGGGTCCTGCCGTCGATCGATGATGAGGGCGGCGCGATCGAGTACTACGAGCGCCTGCGGGACATGGCCGCGTTGGCAGTCGAGGTCGGGAACGCCAACTCCCGGTAGCGGCCGGCGCTTCGGGCGGTGGATCAGCCGACGGCTTGCTGGTCGGCGCGGGCACGGGTGCTGGCGAGTCGGTAGGAGTCGGTGCCGGTTTCGATGATGGTGCCGTTGAAGGTGAGGCGGTCGACGATGGCCGCGCAGAGGCGGGGGTCGGTGAAGGTCTTGGTCCAGCGTGCGCCGCGTGGCGCTTCGTTGTATCCCCGACGCAGTCGGGATGAACTTGGAGGGGGGTTCTTGGGTCGCCGAGCTCACCTGAGCGCGAAAGCGCG